>CAUZEG010000019.1:0-31787 GCA_963578775.1 Myxococcales bacterium | reverse complement strand
CGAAGAAGAAAGCACCGACGAAGAAGAAAGCACCGACGAAGAAGAAAGCACCGACGAAGAAGAAAGCACCGACGAAGAAGAAAGCACCGACGAAGAAGACGCCAAAACGGTTGTTGATGGAGACGAATGATGCCGAAAATGAAGACACGACGCGCAGCAGCAAAGCGGTACACGGTGACCGGTACGGGCAAGATTCGGGGCCGCCACGGTGGCGCTAGCCATCTTCTCGGTCATAAGAGTCCGAAGCGTAAACGCCGTCTAAAGAAGAACGATGTATTGAACCCCGCTATGGCATCGCACGCCGCTCGTGCACTGCCCTACAAATAATGAGTTGAAATTCCTCTAGTAAGGAGTCTGTTATGCCCCGCGCTAATAGTGGACCCAGAAGCAAAGCACGAAGAAAGAAAATCCTGAAACTCGCCAAGGGTTACCAGGGAGCCCGTGGAAAGCTCTTCCGAACCGCCAAGAACCAGGTGTTTCGGAGTCTTGCCTATGCCTATCGGGATCGTCGTAATCGGAAACGTGTATTTCGGCGCCTGTGGATATCCCGCATCAACGCCGCCGTACGCCAGCATGGAATCCGATATGGCGAATTCATGCATCTGACCGCGACAAAGGGGATTCTCCTCAACCGTAAGATCCTGGCTGATATCGCGCTCCAGGACAATGAGGGATTTTCGCAGATCGTAACTGCAGTGCGTGACAAGTGAGGGGAGATATGGTGCTTCGAAACGGTACGGATGCAGTAACAAAGGCAGATCTCATCGAGGAAGTGTATCAGGCCCTTGGTGGCTACTCGAAGAAGGAATCGGCCCAGATCGTTGAGTGTGTTTTTGATGTGCTCAAGGAGACGATCGAGCGCGGTCAGAAAGTAAAGATCTCCGGGTTTGGAAATTTCGTAGTCCTGGAAAAGCGAGAACGGATAGGGCGCAATCCCAAGACGGGTGACCATATCACCATTACTCCACGTCGTGTGTTGACCTTTCGCCCCAGTCAGATTCTCAAGAAGGCATTGAATCCCGGCAGAACTCTCTGAGGGCCTCGCCATATAGGCAGATTTTCCGAGCCGCAAATGGCCGGAAAAACGTGGTAGCGTCTCTGTACGTACTTGGGTATGCTACGAATGCTCTGGGAGTGCCTGGAGTGTGAATATCGTATTGTTGAGCATGCAAACCACGTTTCAGATTCCACAGATCCCTCAGAAGCTATTCTTTCGGATCGGAGAGGTCGCCGGGCTTCTGGGGCTTGAGCCTCATGTGATTCGGTATTGGGAGAGTGAATTCAATCAACTTCGTCCCCGAAAGACGAATACGAACCAGCGACGATACGATAAGGCTGGAGTGATGCGAATTGCATTGGTTCAGTATCTGCTTCATACCTGTCGGCATAGCATCACACATACGCGTGAAAAGTTGAGGACCATGGATGTCACGGAAGAAGGGCTCAAGGGTCAACTGGATTTGTTGTCTGGAGCTGAAACAGGAAATCCTCCCCGAACAGTGGACCGACAAGGTTCGGTGCCTACGATTCGTAGAGGGGGCAAGGTGGACAAGAACATGAAAGAAAACGAAGCCGGTTCGTTTCTGGAACAACGTCAACAGTTACAGGGCGAGTTAGAGCAATTGAAAGCGCGTTGTAAGGACCTCAAAGCTGAGAATACTCGCTTGTCGAAAGAGATGGATGACAATACCCAGTCCATGAATGAAATGCAGGATATTACCCTCGGTGGAGTCAAGCGGGTATTGGATATGCTTGACGAACGCGAGTCAGATGGGTAAATCCGCTAGTCCCTCGGGGCGTGGCGCAGCCTGGTAGCGCACTTGACTGGGGGTCAAGGGGTCGCTGGTTCGAGTCCAGTCGCCCCGACCGGGGATTGAAAACGAGTCGCTTTATCGCGGCTCGTTTTCTGTTTTTGCCTACCGGTCGTGCTATGGAGCTTCCCAGGTAAGCTGCGCGGGGGCGCCCTCAGCCAGGGATTTGAAGAAGGATTGGTAGGCGGGAATTGCACCGGATAGAGGGTGAAAGACCGCAAAATGGTCAAAGTTCTCGAATTGGAACATGGCCGCGCTGGAAGAGAGTCCGCCTTCGGTCGTCACGTTATTTGAGGCTGGAAGCGTAAGAGCTTCAATTCCCAGGATCTGTAAACCGAGTACGTCCGTGACTGGGGGATCGACAATCGGGATGCCGGAGGCAATGGCTAGAGCTTCCGCTGTGGCCGGCGGTGTCTGGAGGTCCTGGAGCCCCTGTGTCATGAGGATGTTCGCGGGACGGCCGGTGATTTCACCAGAAAGCCATAATGAGCCGTAGTTGATGGGATCAACCACATCCACAATACCCTGTACCAATGATAGGGCCGGATGAAGTGGGCTGAGTTCACATTCCTCTATGGTGGAATCGCATTCGGGTAATAGAACCGCATCACGCACCACCTGGGCGAAGTCGGTGATGTCCTTTCGCTCATAGATGGCAAGGGCGAGGCCACCCCCCATCCCAGAGATGAGAAACCCACCGATCCGTGATTCCACGGCGGCGACGAGGGCGCCGCTCTGGCCGCCCTGGGAATGTCCGAAAAAGAAGATCTTCGTTGGATCAAATCGTACGTTATGACCGTTCTTATCCTGGAATTCTACCTGGGCCATGAGAAGATTAATGAGATAGCTGGTGTCAATGGCACCCTGGCGAAACGTCCAACGGACAGCGTCCGGATTGAATACGTTGAAACTGATGATGTTCTTATCCACGCATGTGGGCTTGATACAACGGCTCCCATGGAGTGGTTGATTGATTCCGAGGCTGGCAATACCAAGTGCAGCCAGACGGCCAGAAGGGCTTCCATTGGCGCCTGTTTGACCCTTGAAGTGCGATAGATAATCACCACCGGTTCCATGGGAGTGAATCACGACCGGCCATCCATCGATGGGCATCGTTTCTACCGTGGGAATTCCAATGGCTATGTCCATAACGTCAATTTCCTGCACGATAGGCTGCCCGTCTTCATTGAATTCGAATTCGCCTCCCTCACCGAGATAGGGTTTGGTTCCAGACTGGAAATTGGGGGCCTGGTAGGTACCCTCATATCGGTCAAAGAAGGCGGTCTCCTTGGCCAGTTCCATATTGTCGAGTTGATAGGGCATGTCTGGAAGCGGGGAATCCTGAAGGGATACGATGTACGCCTGCAGTTCTTCCAACTCCCGAGTAGGATGCAAGGTGGAGAATACCGTCCCGCAGACGAGGTTGGATACCTCCAGGCTACTGTCCGCTTCGATGAACTGCCGCAGCGGCTCAAGAGCCTGAACCCATGCCTCCGGTGCGGATTCGTCGCCGTTGAGGGCGCTCAAGAAAGGTGCGCTCGGCTGCACCTTTGTATCGGAATGTCCCGCCAATTCCGTGGTGACCACCAAAGCGTAGGTCGTTGCAGGTTCCAGAACAAAGCCCCATAGGGGGTGGGCGATGAGCGTATTGGGTAGGTAGAAGACCCCTTCGGGTTCCCAGAAATCCAGAATCAGAGGGATTCTCTGACCGTATTGGGGGGACTCCTGGCTGACATTCACCAGGAAGATGGGGCTTTCGTCATTCAGTGTGTCGGTGGGGCTGGGGAATTGACTGGTATCCAGAGGCTCGTCGAAGGCCAGATAGATACCGGTGTTCGTCGAAAAGCCATGCGTTTTTGTTTCCGCCACGATCAGGTATTTGTCGACAAAATTGCTTAGGCCACGCCCTGGAAACAGAGATAAGTCGATCGTTCCATCGCTGCTCAGGAGTGCATTAGACGGGAAGGGTGCATCAAAGACGGTCTCTGTATAGGGGCTGAAGCGACAGACGGGTGGGGTTGGGGGTGGTGGTGGCGGCGTATCGACGATTTCTTCGGGAAGATCGTCTGCTGAGACGTCATTCGTATCGGTTTGTACATCAACGTCCCCGTCATGGGTGTCTGTGCCCAGGTCATTGGTGGAAGAGGTGCCGCCGCAGGCCATTAGAAAGGCCACCACCAAAACAAGTACATGCAGTCGAATTGTCTGGAGCATTAAATGAAACCAGCCTGAGGGGGTTGTCGCAGAACCATACGAAATCTAGGGGTTTACAACAATTTGGTAAAGGTTATGGGGGAGGCTGTCTGTATTTCATTATTAGCCATGGATCTCAACAAGGAAGGTAGTTTAAACGAATGGTTCGAATCGATGCGTGCGCCGAAATTCCCCGAAATACTAGGCAATTCCGCTTCACCCCTTGACAATTATGGATATCTGGATAGCATGCCGCCCTCTCGTTTATTCGAATGGGTCATCAGGTTTAGTTATGCCTAGCTGTAAACTCACAGGTAAAGGGCCGCTTGTCGGCTACAATGTCTCGCACGCGCACAATAAGACCAAAAAGCGTCAGCAGCCGAATGTCCAGAAAAAGCGTATCTGGGTTCCGGAAGAGAGTCGCTATGTGCGACTTCGCTTGTCGACGCGTGCCTTGCGCACAATTACGAAGGTCGGGCTACTGCCTTTCCTGCGTAAGAATGGTCTCAAGCTGAAAGACGTGAGCTGATACTGGATCGCCGGTTTCGTACGAGACATACCAACGAGACGAAAAGACATAGGAGGAGGCCTCCCCTATGGTCGCTCCCCTGACTGCAGCCTCCGCCACCGCTTGAGGAACCCGTATCGACAGCGACGTCTGTCGTTTGGCTATCCGGTACATCACCGCCGGCACCCGTGTCTTCTTCGATTATCGCCTCGGCCGAGTACTGTACCACAACGATCTGGTCTTCCAGGGCGATCTTCACAGTGTCCGATGTGAGTTCAACAACCTCTGGATCATCCCAGAGCACATTGTCGGGGTAGCTGTCCTGGGCGGACTCCAGACCCACGCCGAGTTGGTAGATATATGCCACCTTGGCGTCGGCGGGAGGAGTTAAATGTACAGTCTTCACGATACCGCCGAAGGATTGGCCCACAGGCATATCTCTGTACCAATCATAAAACAGTATATTGGCCTGGTTGATATCGTCTGCGCCGAATCGAGCGACAAATACCTTCTGGAGTGACGGCCCGGTTTGTTCCACCAGCCCCCCCGTTTCTCGTAAGAGCTGTTGTAATCGACTCATGACCAGGCCGGCTGGGTGGAGTGTCTTTGAGGTGCTATCCCAGTCGTTCATTGATACCAGTGGGCCTGAATAGGCCTCGTCTGGTACGAGGGGCGCTGCTAGACCAGGGGTGATACCCAGGTCCAACAGACGAATGGCCGTCTTTGCAAGGATCTGGGCCTGTATATCGTCTGAACACAGCACCGAACCCGGACAACTTCGTATCCAGGAATCGTCCGATTCGTAGGTCGTAGCTGGAACATGGTGGCCGGTCAGGACCAGTTCGTGGCCGCCGCCCATACTATTCAGGAGATTTCTGACGCTCTTGATCTGGGCGCTGACATCCTCTCCACCCAGATCGTCGATCACAAGGCTGGTATCCGTGAGAAGCCCGGTAATGGCGGACACGGGTTTGTCATCGGAGTCGAGGAGCAGGGTATTGATTGTAGTCTTATCAAGATCTTCAACGGGGAACGGGCCCAGGTAGATGCGAGCCTCAGGGTTGCCAATGTGGATGGTCTCCGCTAGCTCATGGAGCCACTGCTTATGTTCGGAGATTGTCTCCAGGTCTGCATATGCTGCGAGGGTATACCCGGCCACGATATGGCTGTCTGCGAACGCCTGTTTTTCTTCCGCCGAGCTGGCATCCCAGTCGGCCACGTTGATGACCCAGGTGCCGTTGATATCGGGATAGGGAAATGGCTTGTGTTGGCCGATGGGAAGATCAATTCCGAAGTTTGTATCTCCATCGTAACGTTCAACCAGGCTTTTGATCTGCTCGATAAAGTCGGCTGCATCAGCGGGGGCCGGGGCCGTCAGATTCTTGCCGTTCGTTGGACGCAGTTCAAGTATCAGTTCAAGTCCGGATGAATGAATGAGATCCACCAGATGGTCCAGCGCGAGGATCTCCGATTTCAATGGCTTACTGGGATCGGAAAGCAGAACATCCAACGCACCGAGCGGAACCTCTTTTGTGGAGACAACAACAGAGTCGCCCAGGAGCTCCAGCCAACGTATCCAGTCGCGGAGATCATCCGAACGGTCATCCCGTTGGTTTGCCGTCAGATCCTTCCATTGCACCCAGAATTCCGGGTCTTCACCGATATCGAATGCGTGGCTTAGAACCGTTGTTGCCTGGGTCGGCAGGGGCCGGAATACGAAGACCAACAGACCGAGGATTCCGATGGCTTTCAGTATGGTCGCTAGTCGGAGTCTAGGCATTCGAACTCTTCGTCCTCCGGATTGTAGCCACATATCTCGTCCTCGCTTTGACAGTCTTCGATGAACACTTCTTCATCCGTGCAGCTAATCAAAACATTACCGGAGCAATACCCCTTGGCAAGATAACCGGGGCAATCAGCGAGGATTGGCGCCATACATTGTACCGACGGGAACGGTCCTAATTGAATCCAACATTTCAGGCCCATTGCACCGCAGTCGATCTCTAAAACGTCTCCATTATGGCATTGATGCGCGACATTATCGTCGCAGATCCCCGTGGACGGGATATCACCGCAACTGGCACCCGGGCCCAGGCAGTTACCGTTGATACAGGTGGACACACCACTGCACGACCCACAACTTCCGCCGCAACCATCCGGGCCACATTGCTGACCCTGGCATTGCGGTTCGCAGGATGGGGGTTGGCATTGACCCGAATCCGTACATATGTCGTTGCCGTCACAAGAGCCACAACTTCCGCCGCAGCCATCTGGACCGCAGTTGGCATTATTGCATTGGGGCTCGCATTCGCTACTACATTCAATGGGGAATTCGGGCGGGCCCGAGCCTTCGAATCCACAATTATAATACCCGGCGTCTTCGGACCATCCACAGTTGTTCGGATTGTTACAGTTCCACTCTTTGTGATCGCCGTCTTCGCACCAGAGAAGCACGCCACCATCGCAACACCCTTCCCAGATCAGACCGTCGCATTCCGGGTCTGGCAAACAGGTGTTGTTCTCGCAGATCTCGGCTGGGGTGCAATCATCACATCCATTATTTTGTGATTGGCATTGTCCTCCGTTGTTACAGAATTCTCCGTCGTTGCAGGATCCGCAGTTGCCACCACAGGTATCCGGACCACATTCCTTGTTCTGGCATTGCGGTTCACAAGGCTTGAGTTCGCATTGACCATCGTTACAGACCTTGTCTGGACCACAACTGCCACATTTGGCGCCGCAGCCGTCGTCGCCGCATTGTTTGTTGTCACAATCCGGTATGCATGCTCCCGGTTCGCATTGGCCGGCATTATTACAGAATTCGTCGCTACCACAGTCGCCGCATTTGCCGCCACAGCCGTCGCCGCCACATTTTTTGCCATCGCAGTCGGCGACGCAGCCGACCGGTAGACATAGGCCGGTATTGGAACAGGCCTCACCGACTGTGCACACCCCACAAAGCCCACCACAGCCATCGTCACCACAGGATTTACCCTCACAGGTGCTCACACACGAGCCAGTACACTGGGCGATGCCGCTCTCGACGGTACATACCTGGTCCGTCATGGAACAGTCGGTTTTTTCGACCTTGTCGTTGACACATTCGATAAGAAATCCGGCCAGACATTGTGGTTTTTCGGCGACCCCGGCCTCTTCGCAATCGTTCGATGGTTTTGAATCCAGGCCTACATCGGGTTTGGTTTGGCTATCCCCACCGGCATCTGGTGTACCTGTTCCGCCCCCCAGATCGATAAAGGTCAGTTGATTGGGGCCTGTATAGCTCCCGTCTCCACCACAGGCCGCAAGAAATACGAATATGCTCAGATAAACGCATATAGAACTTCGAGTTGACAGCATGTCAGGCTCCTATGGTGGTTGGCCGTGGTCATTCTACGTATACTCTGTGATTCAAATCAAACGATTCAGTTCATCTCTGATGGGTCGATACATAACAGATGGTAAAAGCGATCGAAATGGTCCGGAGCGAGGATTGGAACAACATACCATAACCCTGGTAGGGCTTTCCCCGGTTCGCGTGGCAATGGGACGACGCGGGACTGTACGCCGTTTCTATGGAGATCATACGGGTCCCATCGTAGTTCGATCCGGTGATGAACGGATTACCGTGGCCGGTGTGGTCGAAGACCCCTATGCCGAGACCTATGGGGACCTGGAAGTCCAACATATCGAAACCTGCGAAAATGAGGCCGATTGGCTGCTATGCCCGGTATCCGAAGTCTTGGCCGATCGTTCCTATGTCCTCCACCCAGCCGAGCGTTTCTTTCTTGAGCGTTTTGCGTCCCGCAATCGAATTCATCTGGCCGGCCTTGAGACGAAGCGGGATTGGGAGAAGCTCAATGGTATTGCTGGCCATCAGGTGGCACCGGATCTATTTGTCGTCCCCCTCCGTAGCCCGACCCTTCCGCCCGCACGCCATACCAATATGGTTGTCGTACGAGAGGCCGGTCTGGTGATTGATCCGGCAGCAGTAAGCCCGGCCGAGCGAGATCGAGCGCTCACCCTATTACGTGAATACCAGAGCCAGGACAGACCACTGCAAGCGATCTGGTTGACCCACCATCATCATGACCATATCGGCTCCGCCGCATTCCTGTCGGATCGTCTTGGGCTCCCGGTATGGGGCCACTCCGAAACGGCAAACCGACTGGATCTTCCGATGGAACGCCTATTTCGAGATGGTGAGAATATCCCGAATTGTGGAAACAACGACGGAACCTGGAGAGCCTTGCATACGCCGGGACATGCTCCCGGACATCTATGCCTGTGGCACGCCTCGACTCGGCGCCTGATCGCGGGTGATATGGTGGCCGGGGAGGGCACCATCCTTATCGACCCGGAAGATGGGGATATGGGCCAGTATATCGACAGTCTTCGCTTCCTGGCAGGCCTGAATCCCGGGCAGCTCTTTCCTGCCCACGGCCCGGTTATCATGCAGGGGCGTGCGTATCTGGAGTATTATGTGAAGCATCGGCTCGAACGTGAGCAAAAGGTCCTCCTGGCGGTGGGCACGGAGCCGACCGAATTTTCACATATCCTGTCCGGTTCCTACGATGATGTCGGACCGGCCGCAGTACCATTCGCCATGCGCAGTCTACGAAGCCATCTGAAGAAGCTCGTATCCGAAGGGCAGGTACAGCCTTGTGCAAATGACTGCTTTCGACGGGTCAGCTAGACGAGTCGTCTACCCCCGCCAAGAATTCGTTGGCCATCATCTCGACCTGCTCGTTGCGTTCTCGTCCGCAGATATAGGTACGGGCCCCGGCATAGTCGAGTTCCTGCCAATCCAGGGGAGGAAGGACGCCCGGCTCCTCAATGAAGTACTGGTCCAATAGGAATCCCAGAACGTCGATACAAAGATGAACGTAATCTGGCGGTTTGAGGTTCTTATGATCGTCCCCCAGCACCCGGACGTCCAGATCGATGACTTGCGACCGGTCTGGTTGGGCTATTGTACAGCGCAGCTCCACCCCGCCGGGCAGTTCGTGCTCGACAAGAGTGTACTCCAGGTCGGGTTCGTATTCCCGATACCGTTCGGTCAATGCCTGCAGCACGCAGATCCGGGTTTCATTATCGAGGAGTGCCATCATAGGTCTCAGTGGGTTTGGCGTTCGAGTGTAGACAGCCAGCCTCCGATTTGCAATGCATGGTGCGAACGGATCTCATAGGTCATAGGTAAAACGCATGTTGACTCCCAAAATTCCCGTCGAGACGGATCTTCAGTCCCGGTACCCAGACGCCCAGTTGGGTCATTACCAGGGGGGACGGGTGATACGTTCAGCCGCCGCCGTAGCGGACGAAGTGTCGGCCGCCCTGGAGGGCACGGTGTTTTTCGAGTTTCCCGACACCGATGTCTTCGAGTTATCTGGCCGTCATGCGGAACGGTTGTTACACGGTCTGGTTACCCAGGATATACGGGGCGTACCCGTTGGTCGGGCTACCTGGTCGAGCGCAGTCAATCGCTATGGACGTCTGATTTCGGATTTTCGTGTCTGGCGAACCGATGAGCAGTCCTACCTTATTATCGGTCCGCCCGATTCGGGCGTTCCTCTCGCCGAGCATATCTTCGCGCATCGCGTATCCGAGCGTATCGAGTTGGATTGGAAACAGCCGACTTGCTCCAGTCTGGTGCTAGCAGGACTGACATTAGATGAGGTGCTGGGATCGGAGACAGCCGCGCCAGAACTGGGAACTCTGGAGATTGATGGTGTCGAGATCAGCCATGGACCAGGCCCGGAATTGGGTCTTCCTACCCGTGTGCTCGTGGTTCCCAATGAGTCGATGGCCCAGGTAGCTGCGGCCTTGGCACAGCGGGGGGCCAGCGCGGCTGGGAGCGATGCATTCGACATTCTACGTGTCGAGTCCGGCTATCCACTATTTGGCTATGAGGCGACCGCAGATCGAATGCCCATTGAGGTTGGAATGACGGAGACAGTCTCGTTTCTCAAGGGCTGTTATGTAGGCCAGGAAGTCATCGCGATGGCGACCTATCGGGGCCATCCGAATCGACTCCTTTCGGGCGTTGTATTTGAGACGGCCGAACAAGCGCCTGAGGCCGGTTCCAAACTGGAATTTGAGAGCGGTAAGCCGGGTGTGCTTACGACATCAGTGATTTCACCGCGGCTCGGAAAGGCAGCCGGACTGGCGGTCGTACATCATTCGTGTGCGGAACCCGGTACGGTTGTGTTTTGCCAGCTGGGAGAGGACCGTATTCAGGGACATTTGGCGGCTCTACCCCTGGTAGCCAGCCCGTCCACATGATGCTAAACTCAGCGCTTCCTTTTCGAGTCGCGCGACGATTGAATAGATAAGGTAGCCAATCGTTGTACAAATATCCCGTGTTCACTGGAGGTACGAAATGAAGAAAGTTTGGACGATTCTTACAATCGTTGGGTTTCTTGCAGGATCAATGTGTTTTGTAGGAACTGCTTTTTCTGCCGATGGAGCCAAGCTTTATAAGAAATGCCAGGGCTGTCATGCGAAAGATGGAAAGGGAAAAGCCAAGAAGCAGACCCCTGATTTTACGAGCGCCGACTGGCAAAAGGGCCATTCCCTCGAACTCATCAAGAAGACCGTGGCCTCGGGAATGAAAAAGACCGATACGAAATCCGGAAAAGCCATGCCGGGATTCAGTAAACGAATGAGCGCCGAAGAGATTGAGACGGTCGCGAAGTTCGTGAAGTCCTTCGGTAAATAGCTACCGACTACCGACCTGGACTACGGATCGTTGGCAGTTTCCTCTTGAATAGAGAGCTGCCTTGTTCCGGCGACCAACGATTGGACATCTCCAATTTCTTCGCGTGAACGGTCGCCCATGATGCGACTACGGGCCGTGTCGGGCAGCGGACGGCAGGGCCGTCCCCGATCGGCAAACCGTTGGAGTAGCGACCGGGACCCGTCGGGCGCTGGCGTACCCCGTGGGACGATCTTGTCTGCTTCGTACCTGCCATCATCGTCCAGCATTCGATAAATATGTGAGGGCCCCGAACCTATAGACATGTCGGCATTCGTACACCAGTCGGCTGGACATTGGGGTCGACTCCAAAGTTGCCATTCCAGGGTTGGTCCATTGGCGATGAGTTGACGCAGATCGAGCACGACCGCCCCTTCCTGTGCATCGGGCAAATCGGGCGGTACACGGGCTTCATTCCATACAAGCGTGGAGGGGAGGGTGGCAGTGACGGGCCCCGTCCATTCCGCGACGCGTGCGGCCCCCTCCATGAGCAGGACGGCTTCCTCTCCGGCCGGGGTGGTGCCCGAGTAGGCGAAGTCCGTGTCCGGGTAGTGGACTCGAAGGAGGCTGGTAGCGGTTGCAGTGGTGATACCCAGGCGAAGCATCTGATCGGCTCTGGCTCGCAAAACCATGCAGTCCAGGACTGTACCATGCAATTCGAGGACCGGTAATCCCGTTGCAAAGAGTTCGCCCTCGGCGATCCCAAGGACGTTGATCTCGCCCCGACATTCTCGTACGACCTCCAGAAATTCCGGGTCCAGTTCCATCTCTTGCCGCATCCTGCCGATCTGGGCGGCGGGCATACGATAGCGTTCAAGAAACCGGATAAAGCCGTTCAAGCCGCCACTGACAAGGAATGGCCAGCTTGGATTGGGGAGACTACGTAGAGTCAACACACATGGGGCCAGATGGAGCTGTTCTTTCCAGGCCTGTTCAAGGGCCAGAAAGATGGTGTGTTCATGGGTCTGGTTGGCTTGATTATTCATAATGGAGGTTGACTCTGGCGTCAGCCTACCAGACGTCTTGGACGGAGCCAATCGCCATCCATTCCGTCCGAAATTCTGGTTGCGGATGGTTTGACACTTTGTCTCGGTTTTCTGGCTGGGTGCGACACGCTGGCGGCTAGCGTTGGGATCAGGGTCCAATCGAGCCTCCGGGCTATCAGTATTATGATTTTTTTTTCAAACATGGAACCGTTTGTTTTTATTGGATAAATGGATATTTATTCCCGGCTGGTCGCTCCGATTGGCCGAAATGGACTACGAATCACTCGCGAGGTGGCCCGACCCTTGCTATATGAATTCCGTCAAGCCAGAAGTTCTGGCGTGTTGCATAGCAAACGGACTGAAAGAAAGGATGCCCACCATGTTTGTACGCCGAGTTTTCGTGTGCACAATGGCGTTGCTTCTGGCTCCAGGAGTGGCAGTGGCCGACATTAGCGGTTTTCTCGTGAACACCATTGAGACCTTTGATGCGGTAAGCCTCGATGATCGCTTTGGTGCCAGCTCCTCAGCGGAGACACATGAGATCAATATCGAGGATTGTTATCTGTACAACGGGGAGACGAGTTCGTCGGCCGACACCGGTACCACAAGTTCGGCTCTGGAGTCGGACGAAGACACCGGTGATGTTTCGGATACGAGTGATAGCGGTGCAACGGACGATACGTCGGATGCCGAGTCCGACGATGTGGGCGAAGACGTCGCCGACGATGCAGGCGATGCAGAGGATGATCTGGGTGTGGAAGATGACGGTACCGTTGATGACACGACCACGGATACGACCACGGATACCACGACGTCGATCGAATTGCCCGACGCGTACACAGTCCGCTTTACAGTCAGCTTGACCGCTCCCTTTGGGGACGATTGGTACTACGCTATAAAGGTAGGTTCGAGTTGTGACAATACGAGCATCACAGCGGATCCCACTTCTACATGTGTCTATGTACAAGACAAAACAGCTCTGGATACCGTTTCGGGTATCGATTTCGATGTGAATATACGCCATCTCATTGGTACTCTGTCCTTCGAAGACGAGACGGAGGAGTCCTGTTCGTCTCTTCTGGGCGAGACGGGCACCATTACGGTGTATTTTCTTGTCCAGCAGGGGGATGACGGAGGGAGCCTACAAGCCCAGGAAATTCCATTCGACCATGATTATGCCGCACCAGCTGCACCAACCAGCCCCATCGCTGAAGCTGGCGAGGGCAATGTCACCGTCAGCTGGACGGATGACGATAACAGCACCGAGTCCGAGATCCGTTATAAGGTCTACTATAGTACTGCCGACTTTGATGAAGACGATAAAGAGAGTGTCTTCGAGACGAGTACGGTCGCGACGCTGGATACCCAGGTGGCCGATCTGGACAACGATACCGAGTACACCTTTCGAGTGGTGGCCATTGATAGTGTAGATAATGAATCGGATCTGTCGGAAGCCGTGACGGAGACACCGGTGCCCGTGGATGATTTCTTTGAACATTATAAGGACCAGGGCGGGCGCGAAGAAGGTGGATTCTGTGCCATCGGCTGGACAGGACGTGCGGCTCCGATTCTGGTTCTATTGGGACTCGTCCTGGGCATGGGGGCTATGCTTCGTTGGCGTTCACGTTTCCTTGCGGTACTTCTGGCCCTCTCCGTTACAGGAATTGTAGTGGATGAGGCCCAGGCCCAGCAGGCCCCAAGCGCGGTGACGGGCACATTAAACCTTCGGTTTGGTTCGTTTACCCCGGGTATTGACTCCGAATTTGCAGCGGATGTGACCGGTCCCTATGACTCCATCTTCGACAGTCAACGTGTATGGGTTCATCGTTTGGAGGCTGGTCGCTTGTTGTTCGGGGACTTTGGGCGGCTCTTTCTGACTGGCGAGGTTGGTTATGGACGGGCGACTGGTTTTGGAGTCGAGACAGAAACCGGCGAGAAAAGCTCGGACGCGACAAAGATGCATCTCATTCCACTGAGCATGAGCCTGGTCTATCAGTTTGATCAGCTGTCACGACGCGCTCATATTCCATTGGTGCCCTATGTACGACTCGGCGTGGATTATACCATCTGGTGGATTACGGATGGGCTGGACGATATATCGGATCATGAAGCCGAAGACGGAACGGAATCGGAAGGATTAGGTGCCACCTATGGCTTGCATGTGAGTTTTGGACTCCGGCTTCTCCTCGATGGCTTTGCGGAGGATATGGCCGACGGCTTTGATGAAGATATGGGTTTCAATGACTCCTACCTATTTGTGGAGTGGACCGATCTTCACCTCGACGACTACGGAAGCGATTCGTCTTTCATTCTGTCCGATCAGATGGTCTCCTTTGGGCTGGGCTTCGATTATTAGTCGCCTTGGATCAACAAACAATGACAGCGAGTCCTCGCCCCATTCTTCTGCGTATATGTTACCGGGGGCATGCCTATCACGGCTTTCAGGTCCAGGAGGGGACGGATACCGTCGCCGGCGTTGTGGAAGAGGCCCTGGAAAAGGTTCTTACCCACCCGGTGAATGTGCGCACGAGCAGTCGAACGGACGCAGGTGTTCATGCATTGGACCTCCCAGTCTATCTGGAGACTGGACGCGACATCGATCTCAGAGGTCTGGTCCTGGGAACCAACACCCATCTCCCGCATGATGTTCGGGTTTTGTCGGCCTGTGAGTTGGCCGAGCCCATCGATCCGCGCCGGCAGAGCCGAGGGAAGATCTATCGTTATCTGGTCTGGAACCATGCCTTGGCGAATCCCATGTTGGAGCACGGCTGTTGGCATATTCGCGGACGGCTCGATCTACCGGCGCTTCGCCCCGCATTGGCGGCACTTATCGGCGAATATGACTTTTCGGCATTCCGGGCCCAGGGCTGTCAGGCCCGAAGTCCCGTACGGCGGATAACCATGGCGAAAGCATCACGCCACGAACATGCCTCTGAGTTGGTGTGTTTCGAGTTTGCCGGTGATGCCTTCGTTCGTTATCAGGTTCGAATCATGGTCGGGACATTAGTTGGAATGGCGAATGGGCAATTGGATCCTGCGTCCATGCCCGCGCTTCTCGCTCCTGGCCGACGTGCGGATGCAGGGCAGACCGCTCCCCCGGGTGGCTTGTATCTGGTGCGTGCACGAATGGCGCTCCCAAATCCAGTAGACCGCTGGCCCGAAACGCGCGAGAATCCAGCTCGACTCTTCCCTCTGGTGCTTTGAAACGGACCATTTATGCTGGCTTATGAAATATGGCCTTCAGACGGGGCATCCTCTCTCCAGGATGGGGCCGACCAACTCTTTCTGGGTGACAATCTTCGCGTTCTCGACCATCTGGTGGACAGCCAGGAGGGGACAGTCGATTTGATCTATATCGATCCACCCTTCGCGACGGGCGTGGACCGAAAGTACGTGAATCGAAGTGCGAACCGATCGGAGGATGTGGCCTACGGGGACATATGGGACGGAGATCTGACGGACTATCTGGCGTTTATGCAGGAGCGGCTTGTTCGTCTACATCGACTATTGAAGCCGGATGGGAGTCTGTTTCTGCATTGTGATTATCGGGCCAGTCCAAATCTTGCGCTGATGTGTGATGATATCTTTGGCCGGGGAGCCCGTAGGCCGGGAGGGACGCATCCGGGATTTCGGAACGAAATCATCTGGCGTTATGGCCTGGGTGGTTCAAGCTCCCGTTGCTATCCGCATAAACACGACATCATCTTCTGGTATTCGCGTGGAGAGACATGGAAGTTCAAGCCACCGATGGTACCGGCAACCTCCCAGAGGATGCGCGGTCAGCTGAAAAAATGTCCGGACGTCTGGGATATCCCGAGTCTGAACAATATGGCACACGAGCGAACCGGGTACCCGACGCAGAAACCTCAGGCGTTGTTAGAGCGGATAATTGAAGCACATACCGAACCGGGGGATCTGGTGCTGGATGCCTTCTGCGGATCGGGGACGACAGTGGCCGTAGCGCAACGGCTCGGCCGCCGGATTATTGGAGTGGACCAGGGGCCATTATCTCTGCATATAACCCGACGACGGCTGTTGGAGCAGGGGCTGAATCGGCCACTACATATCTCGACACTGGAGCCGATGGAACATCCGTTGGCATCCGAATCAAGCTGCTTTCTGGGATCGTCAGGAGACACAGAATGGACCGTACGGTTGGACTCGAGCCTTGTGTCCGATGATGAATCCCCCGAGTTGTGGGCTGTGGATTGGAGTTCGACGGGGGAATGTTTTTGCCCCGATGCCCACGGTCGATTTGCAGCCATGGAACAACCGGAGATCTGTTGGCCCAATGGCCTATCCGGTCGAACCGATGCCCGCGTTCGTTTTTATGGACGTTCGGGGAATGTCTTTGAGCGCCAGGTCGCCCTGGATCCACACGCTCTCGCGGCACCCAGCCTACTCGAACTCTGAGTTGAATTCGAGAGGGTCGCCGCAGGTCTCTAATGGAGCTGTGCAGACCTTGGCTGTGCCCGTCGCCCCGTGAAATGCATTAATGAAACAGATCGAGGCGGCCTTACGCGTGTCGTTTACGGTCCCGCCTGGGGTTGTCCACAGGAAACAATGCCAGCCGCAACAATTCATAGTCAGACCTTCCGGATTCTCCTGGCAGGTGAACAGGTATTCACAGAAGTCCTGGCAGATTCCCTTTACATTGGAGGGCCCGGGAATCTTCTCCTGCCAGTCGCATAGAATCGGATCGACAGGGTGTTCCGGAGAGATCGGGGGAGCGGAGCATACCTTGAAGGCCCCCGCATCGAAGCCAATGGTCGGGAGACCTTTATAATTGGGCTCGTCACAGGAATCGAAACCAGTTCCTAAAGGCTCACAGTCGGCCAGAGTATCACATTCAGGAGCACAGAATCGATGAAGTGTACCCTCGAATTCCGGTGGCATTTCAATACATCGAAAGCCGATAATATACTCCCCCGCATTCGGTTGTCCGGCGGCGACATGGCAAATATCACTCACGAAATCACATTCCACAGTGCAAAACGGGCGTGAGCTGAAAACACTGATCTGGCATGTATTTCCCACCGGGCAATCCGAGTCCTGTACACAGGGGCCGCCCATGATGGGGTCCGGTTCTGGGACGGTGATGTCTTCAGCCGGAGGGTCACTGCTGCAGCCGAACAACAAGAGTGCGAGTGTGCAAAAGACCAGATGGTGTTTTCGGTTTAAAGCCATATGTAGAGGTCACGATTGGTAGAATTTCGAAAAACGATGCCGGATTGAATCGGGTTTGTATGTAGCAATCCTGCCTTTTTCTGCTCATCAACTGCAAGTCCGGCGTTCTGCTTCCCAGGAAGAATGTGGCCAATATGACGGATAGTCGGTGTGCGTTTTCCGTTGCGCCGATCAGGGAATACACGAGCGATGCGTCGATCCCTCTGGGAATGCGCATTGCATCGGTTCGGGGCATTCATCGGCGGAGTTACAGGAGCGGTAGCAATGGCTTCCCGTTTCGGGAGTCCCCGGCACACAGATGCCGGGGAAGGGGCATTGCCCATCGGCTCCGCAGGGGATCCCACAATAGCCGATATCATCTGCGTTTCGAATACATAGGCCCGATGGACCACAGTCCGAGGTGTCGGTACAAAAGGTCAAGGGGCCCGGATCGGATACGGAAACGCAGAGGTACTTCTCAGCCACCGCCCCAAGAGGAAGTCCATATAGACAATGGAGCCCTGTGCTCGAATCACAGGCGGGATCGTCGGGTCCGCCACAGGCGGCCGAACAATAGCCTGTATCTGCATCGGCCGAGGCACATAGAGAGCCATTGATACAGGCGGATGTGTTGGTATAGGAGCATTCTGCGCTGCACATGCCCTGGTGGTAGGCGGGCGCCACATTACAGACCTGTCCAGCAGAACAATCGCTAGAAGTCGTACAGGCTTGGTCCGGTGCCAGACTACACACACCGGTCGCTATTATACGGCAGAAACCTGTGGCACAGATATAGCCACCAATGCAGGGTGTGCCGATGGGCTCCGTGCCCTGGGGAACAAAACATACATTGGTTTCGGATCCGGCGATGTCCTCTCGCAGCTCGCAGGACCGCTCCAGTTCGGGGGCCGACGGACAATCCTCCGATGTTGTGCAGGTCGGTACACATCGAGGCAGTCCGTCGAGGAGCAAGCAGCTGGCGTCGTCTCCGCAACTTGTGGGAGTACAGCCATTGATCACGCACATTCCACCCGGTACACCGGAATAGCAGGCCGTGGAACCAGCACAGTTTTCGTGAATCCCACACGGAGCTCCCAGAGGCGCAGCATCCGGTTCACTGAGATGGCAGACGTCGACGAGTTCAAGGGTACTGAGCGGAAGGGTCTTACAGAACTGGTCGTCCTGTATTCGACACGGAGTCTCGAAATCACAGGTTCGTAGACAGGCTCCTGTGGCCCCGATGGACGTACATTCGCTCTCCTCGGGACAAAGATCGGGAGTATCCTGGCAGCCTAGAATGGCGCAATAGCCGTTTGGCCAGGAGATGCACACGGCGTCGTTCTGGCAATCCATATCATTGGAACAGGGGTCGCCGATATGGCCCGGGTAGCTGGGCGTGTCTGCAGTTCCTGGATCGGGTGATTCGATGTCGGTGGAACTTTGATCCGGGGTTGTGTCTGGAGGAGGAAGGGTCGGACCATCCGAGGCAATGTCCAGGGAGCCCTGGTCCGTAGCCACATCGGAGGGAGGAATATGGCATGAGATGCCCTGGCCGAACGTACCGACAGGACAGCATAGGCCATTGGAATAGATGGTTCCTTCCGGACACATGATGATCGTGCGGCCGGAACATCCGATCAAAGCCCAGAATAACAGGGCTGCTAGAGCGGAAAGGATCGTTGTCGAGGTGCGCATAATTGAGGCCGAGTGTATCAGCTTCAGAGTCGGGTTTCAGCTGGCACGACAGAAAAGACGTGTTTTTTTTTGATTTATCTCCTTTCAGGAGAGAATAGGAAACCGTTGGGATCAGAAAGGAGTTGTATGAACTCACTGCACTATAAACTACGAGAGAAAAAAGAACTGCATTATGAGGCTCGTCACATCGTTGGTGCGACGTTTGGGATTGTTCTTTTCGGTGCTGCAATGTTCTACAGCGGTATGATGTTTGGTCAACGTGGGCTGGCGCCGACGGAGTCGACTGCTGTCAGCCAGGCAATGAATGTGGATGATGATCTGGTCGAGGTATCCGATAATCAATCCGAGATACTCGCCCTCGAGGGTACCCAGGAACCCGAGTTGGTGATGGTTGCAAATATGGGCGGACATATCCCGGCCAACGCTCCGAAACCGACAGCCGAGTCGACAGCAGGCCGACTTATTGCTGAGTCCCAGGGACCTGTTCCCTTGCCCGCTCGCTCGCCGAGAGCACGACCGATGGACCCCCAGCTGGCGACACCGGCCAAGCGACCTACGCTTGTTATCGCCCCGGCCGCTGTGCCCAAGCCTCAAGCTGTTCCTGTGCGTAAACCGGCGAGGCTTCCGATTCCGAAGCGAGTGGTTGCAAAGAAGAAGACTCCGCCCGTGGTAGTGGCGAAAAAGCCATTGGCCGTTGTGGCCAAGCCAGCACCAAGAAAGACCGCACCAGCCAAGAAAATGAAGACCAAGAAAGCGCCTAGAACTCGTTCAGGAGCCAAGATGTTGGCTTTACGTGCAAAGAATTCAAAGCGACCTTCGGTTAATAAAGTCCCGGCGCGGAGCTTCACGATTCAGGTCCATGCTTTCAAGGACGAAAAAACCGCCAAAGAAGTTGCCAATGTCATTGGTACCTTCCGCGGACTACCCACCAGGGTGCGGCTGCAAACGCAGAACGGGACCAAGTGGTATCGGGTCTTTATTGGTAGCTTTTCGAGTGTAAAGGAGGCCAAGGCCTACCAGAAGGCATTTGAAGAGCATAAAGGGCTGGGAAACACCTTCCTCACGGCACTCTAACAATGCCTGTTTTCCCGGTCCGCCATGTGGACAAGCCCTGGGGGGGCGAAGATATCTTTGCCCACACCGAGCGTTATGTGGGCAAGATTCTGACGATACACGCGGGACATGCCTTGTCGCGCCAATATCACGAAGAAAAGGACGAGACGATCCATGTCCTTTCCGGAGAGCTCGTTCTTGAAATCGGTGCAGACGAAGACCTGGAAAGGCGTGTTTTACGCCCCGGCGAGTCGTTTCATATAACACCGGGAACAATCCATCGCTTCGTGGCGGAGAAGGATGTTGTACTGGCTGAGGTGAGTACTCCAGAGCTGGACGATGTGGTTCGTCTTGAGGATCGCTACGGCCGCGTCCCTTCGGACGGTTGACGTCGGCTTTCGATTTCAGCACCGTAAAGTGGATCCCAGGGAGAAATTGTCCCAGGAACTTGATAGGGTAGGTAGATGATATCGGACCTTCGAACACATATTCTCTGGCTTTTTGCCGCCGCTTTGATGGCCGGAGCGGTGGGATGTGGTCCCCCTTCTGATGAAGATCTCGAACCACCGCCCATACCGCGGTCGGGGGTTTCGCATGGCTTTGCGGAAGAGCTGGTTGAGCCGACGATAACGGGGTCGCCTCTTGCCATTGCTCATCTGCTACAAGGAGGTCTTCGCGCCGATTATGGTTCCCATTTTGGATACAAAGTGATCGTGGATGGCGAAAACGCAGCTTCGGGATCCTCGACCGTGGTCAACCTCGCATATGGTTCTGCGCTCAACACCGTTACGCGAGTGGGACGGATGGTTGACCGGTCACGTTTTGTACTGCGGGCGAATGATGGAGAGCTGTATCCGGTTACGAATCGGTCGGTGTATTTCGCACCCGGGGCTGTGACCACGGAAGGGAGACTGCCGGGCTCAAGGCGTGTCGACGCCGAGATATGTACCCCTGATACAAATCTGATCGTCTATAATGTAGTCGTAAAGAACAACGGCAGCCAGGATATGTCGCTGGCGCCTCATCTCATCTTTGATTGTGATCCGCATCCCTTTGTGGAGCAGCTGGACGATGCTGAATTCAGTTCCTGTCCGACCTATTCCCTGACCGACGATGATATCGGGACCGTTGTTCTCGGAACCAGTGGGCAGAATAAGATCTTTCGGCAGATCTGGGCGTTTCGGCGCACCCTGGGAATCGGTGGAGCCGAGGCTCTTGATCTGCAGCCGGAGATTCTGGAAAACGGGGCGGTAGAAATTCGCATGCCAGAGGAGTTCGTTCCCAAGTCTGGGGAATCGACGTACACGTTCTTCGTGGGCGTGGGATCTAGTGAGGAAGAGGCGATCTCCGTGCGCCTGAAATACAATGCGGAACCCATCAGCCTCAATCCGTCCCAGGTTTGTAGCAAGCCCAAAAACGACTTTGATAACCACCTGGCCTTATTACCCCCTCTATTTGATAAACGAGACAAGCGTCTGCAGCGTCTGGCTGTTGATGCCCTTCGTCAAGGACGTTATGCCCCCCGTGGAGGCATGGGGTCCCGAACGGGTGTTGTTGAAGCCAAGCCGATTCATATTCGTTTTGACGCCGGACATATGGCTCGCGTCGCCTCCCTGGTGGGCCTGTGGGATACAGACGAGCCGCTTGAATACTTCAAACTGATGGTGGTGGCGGCGGATAACCAATTCGGCGCATTACCGCCGCTCTTTGACGACAGTCTTCAACCCGCTTCGCAGCAGGGATTGGTGGCCGACCCCATATTGGCGTGGGCTTTGAATGAAGCAGTTGCGATGAATCCCAATGTCTATACGACGGCGGATATAGACCCTCTTTTTCAGGGTATTATCCGAATCATGGCGTTCCTGGAGGACACCCGAACTCGCGATACGGGTTATTATACACTGCCTGGTGAGGAGGGGATCTGGCAGGATTCACCGCGATTCCTGGCTGCCCTGGATGGTGTCAGTGTGATACAGGACGTAGCCCGCACGGCCTGGATGGCGCGAGCCTATTCGGACCTGGCGGCCCTCGCTGATGCCATGTCGCTTGGCAGCGATGCAGAGGCCCTTCGAACGCTCTCCAACGAGGCGATTCAAAACCTTGGCCAGGTCTTTTTCAAACCTTCCGAGGATGTCTATCTGGATCGCATTATAGATGCAGACAATAAGGCGCGTTTTTCGGACGTGCTAACGCCGGCCAGCGTTGTTCCTTCCGCCCTGGGCTTGTCGGGACCTGTTGGCTACCTGGGAACCCTGGGCTTGATATTGGATGGGGATGCACTCTGGGGACGTTGGCAGAGCAGCAACAAATATATGATGCCAATTCCGTCCGTGGCATACCATGATCCGTATCTGAATGTGCTGGAAGATGGACATCGGGTCCAGGGACAGGTCTGGCCCTGGATGGTGTATATGGCTTGGCGAGCATTGATGTTCGCGGAGCGATTTGATGAGGGAGATATTCTTCGGAATCGTTTCCTGAAAATGGTCGATACATACTCAAGCGAAGGCTTGTATGAGTGCTACGATTTTTTTGATGGAAGTCCAGGTTTTGGACCTCAGGGCAGAATCGGAGAGAATCAATATGCGCCGCCCATTATACAGAGCTCGACCACGGCGGTTGTTGTACTTCGTATGATCTATCGACTGTAAGTGATGCCCACAATTTCCAAGCCAAAAAAATCCGAGACACGTCCCGGTCTTCGACCACCCCTCAAATGGGCGGGTGGCAAACGATGGCTGGTGCCGTTACTGCAAAAGGTCTTCGATCCGCAACGCGATGGACGGCTGGTCGAACCCTTTCTGGGGGCAGCCGCTGTCTCATTGGGTTTACAGCCCGGCGAGGTATTGGCAAACGACAGCAATCGACATCTGATTAATTTTTTCCGTCAGGTGCAACGTGGGTTCGTCATTTCATCCGAGCTGCCGTTGGCCAATAACAAGCTCGTCTATTACGAGATGAGAACAAAGTTCAATGCTCTAATCCAGGCGGAGCGGGCCCTCAGCCCGGAAGGCGCAAGTCTGTTCTATTATTTGAATCGGACCGGGTTCAACGGCCTATGTCGGTTCAATAGTAAAGGGTTTTTTAATGTGCCGTGCGGCCGATATCGGACGATCAATTACGTGCGTGATTTCCGTCCGTATCAGCCACTGCTTTCCCATTGGGAAATTCACTCCACCGACTTTGCGTCTCTGGCTTTGCGGGAGAATGACTTTGTCTACGCCGATCCACCGTATGACGTAGAGTTCACCAAATATGATGGTGTGACGTTTGCCTGGGAAGATCAGGTGCGATTGGCCGAATGGTTGAGCGAACATCCAGGACCGGTCGTGATCTCCAATCAGGCCACCAATCGAATTACAAAATTATATCGCTCTCTGGGATTCAAATTGCGGTATATCGATGGCCCCCGGCGAATAGCCTGCAATGGGAACCGAAAGCCGGCTCGTGAGGTGTTGGCGATTCGAGGATTGGGCGATCGGGATCTCAGTGATTGAGGAAAGTTCGCGGCGCGTGTAGGTTGAACCGGCGCTCAACAGAATCTGCGATTTCGTAGTTGGTTGAGACGCACGGAGACCAGGAATGGGCGAACAAACCTTCAATCCAAAGGATGCCCGTGTCGTTCTGGTGGACGGCTCAGGCTACATCTTTCGCGCCTTCTTCGGGGTACGGAATTTAAGCACTCGTGCGGGCTACCCAACCAACGCAACCTTCGGCTTTACGAATATGCTGTTGCGTTTGTTGAACGATGTGAATCCGGAGTATATGGCGGTTGTATTCGATACGGGGGCGCCAACCTTTCGTGTGGATATGTACCCCGAATATAAAGCGAATCGTCCACCTGCGCCCGAGCAGTTGATTCCGCAGTTTGATGACATCCACGAAGTGGTGGATTCATTCGGCCTACCGCGTATCGCTCTCGATGGGTTCGAGGCCGATGATATTATCGCCACATTGGTACGGAAAACACGGAAACAGGGACATCAGCCGATTCTCGTGATCAGCGGTGATAAAGATCTTCTTCAGCTGGTTGGTCCCAATGTCTATATGTGGGACACCATGAAGGACATCATCTACGACGAGGCCGGGGCCCGAGAAAAGATGGGGGTTCGCCCCGACCAGATCCCCGATTACCTCGGACTGGTAGGTGATGCATCCGATAATATACCCGGCGTTAAGGGTATCGGCGCCAAGTCGGCCAAACAGCTTTTGAATATGTTTGATTCAATCGAAGATGTGTTTGAGAACGTCTCGGATGCCCCCAGCCGTTGTCGCAAAAGACTCGAAGCAGCCGAGGCGCGAGATATGGCTATACTGAGTCGGCAGCTTGCGACTGTGGTCCATGAGGTCGAGTTGCCTTTCAGCTTTTCGAGCTTGCGTCCATCGGAGTTCGTATATCCCCAGTTATTGAATCTCGTAGAGCGGCTGGAGTTTCAGCGATTGATCGATCGGATCCCCGGCTTGCGGAATTTTGCTGAACAAAGCGCAGTTGCGGCTTTGAGCGATGATTCCGGGCCGGACGATTCGGATGTTCCAGCAGAGCCGACTCCTGCGACTAAGACGAAAGTCGTGGAGCTAGAGGAACTGGGCGCGCTCCCCGGGCTTCTGGCCGGAATGATGGGTGACGTTTCGGCGGGGCTATGGGGTGGTGTCGTCGATGGTCCCGGCGGAGTGGTTCGCCCACAAGGAATTGTATTTCGTGGTCCGGGGCCGGCCGGGATGTTGGAGCTTCAGGTCAAGGGTCTTGCCAAGGAACGCCTGGGCACGATTGTAGAAGCGGTTAGAGCGCAATGTTCGGCGGGCCTTCTTGTGCAGGATGCGAAGGTGTTTCATCGCGTCTGTCTGGCGGCCAAGACCCCTTGTCTACCGATCGCCTTTGATACGCAGTTGGCGTCTTATCTGCTCTACCCCGCGTCGGGGCGACACCATCTGTCGGATATAGCCTCTGAGCATGGTCTTGGTGATCACCCTGACGTAGCCCAGGCGGTGGCGTCCGACCTCGACGGAGCGAGTAAACGAGCCCAGGTTCTTCTCCGGGTGGTTCCTCAACTTTGCTCTCGGCTCGACGAAGTTGGAATGACGGAGATTTTTCGCGACATAGAAATGCCATTGGCTTGTGTCCTGGCACGGATAGAATCGAACGGGATGCCTGTGGATCCCATGATGTTGAAGCGGCTTTCGGATGAGCTGGGCTCCATGGCCGGAGAGCTGCAGAGCGAGATCTATCAACAGGCCGGGGTGGCGTTTAATGTGAATTCACCCAAGCAGGTGGCCGAAGTTCTTTTTGATCGGATGGGCCTTCAACCCGGAAAGAAGACCCAGAAGAGTAAGAGCCGATCCACGGACAGCTCTGTGTTGGAACGTCTGGGTCGGGACCATCCACTGCCCGGCCTGATCCTGCAATGGCGTAATGTGATGAAGTTGAAGGGAACCTACGCCGATGCCCTGCCATCTCTGGTGCATCCCGGGACGGGTCGAATTCACAGCACCTTTCATCAGGCGGTTACCGCCACGGGTCGATTGTCGAGTAGCGATCCCAATCTGCAGAACATCCCGGCTCGAAGCCAATTGGGCCGTCGGATTCGAAACGCCTTTCGCCCCAGGGGAGACCGGGCATTTCTTGCGGTAGATTATAGTCAAATCGATCTACGGGCATTGGCACATCTATCCGACGATTCAGAGCTTGTGTCGGCCTTCGCGGTTGGGGCGGATATTCATACCCAGACCGCCTCGATCGTCTACAGTATTGCGGTGGAGGATGTGGCGAAGGAGCAGCGGACGGCGGCCAAGGCGATCAACTTTGGAATTATCTATGGTATGGGTCCGCATCGTCTGTCACAGGAACTTTCCATTCCCTTTTCGGAAGCTCGGGATCTTATTGCACGCTATAACGAACGTTTTTCCGGCGTAGCGACGTTTTTCGAGACCGTTCTGGAGGAGGCCTCGCGAACGGGTTTTGTGACGACTCTACTCGGGCGGCGACGATATCTGCCTGAATTAATGGTCGAAACCGACAAGGCAAAGCGGAGCCCTGCCTACCGATCTGCTGCCCGTATGGCGATGAACACCCCCGTCCAGGGGAGCAGCGCCGATATTCTACGATTAGCCATGCTTCGGGTTGATGAACTGCTTTGTTCGAAATTCCCAGAATGCAGCATGGTCTTACAGATACACGATGAATTGGTGTTCGAAGGCCCGGGTTCCCAACTCGAAGATCTACAAGTTCAGGTGGTGGATTTGATGGAGCGCGTCGTTGAACTAAAGGTGCCTCTCGTGGTACATCCTAGTATAGGGACAATTTGGTCTGATTTATAACAATGGATGATCCTCCAAAAACGGGAAGCGAGCCGTGGGCCGATGAGGAAGTCGAGCAGACGGGTGCCTATCTGGGGTCCGGATTTGGACATACTTCGCTTGATTTAACGTCTCCGTTCCCCGATCCGGGTGAGCATCGCCGGCTCGTCGCGTTTCGAAGACTTACCCTTGCTCTCGGCAATGAGCTGGAGTTGGCGCACCGAATTCAACGAGCGATTCGGGAGATCCGCCATATTCTCGAAGCGGAACATGCGACGGTATTTCTGTTCGCGGCGGAAAGTAACACCCTTCGGACTCGAGTCCATGATGGTGAGAAGGTCCATGTTCTCGAAGTGCCTATGGGGAAGGGGATTGTTGGTAAGGTGGCAGAGACGGGCACCCTATTAAACGTTTCTGATGTGTCGACTTATCCAGATCATGATACCCAGTTCGAACAACTTCTGGGGTTTGAGAGTCGTTCGATTCTCGCGGTTCCGATGACCTCGGATGAAGGAAATCTGGTGGGAGTTGTTAAGGTGCTCAATCGTCGTGGAGGCGGGGCCTTTGGGGCCGATGACGAAAAGCTGCTTGCAACACTGTCCCAGGTGTTGTGCGTAAATATTGAACACGCCCGCCTGTTTACTAAGACGCGAAAACAGTTGGATCAGTTACAGGGAATGCGCCGCCAGTTGGAGGAGAAGGTCTCGGAACTGGAGTTGACCTATATTGCCACCCGCGAGGTGGCCGCCGCGTTGGGCCCGGTCAATCTGGCACGTCGGATTGGGATGCTTATCCTGTCCAAACTCCAATATGACGGTGTACTGATCCTTTTCTCACCGTCCGGGGGGAGCTGTGCGACGGCCATGTTCTTGACCGATGAGGCGGATCCAACTACGCAGGAAGTTCCCTGGCACGGGCCTCTAATGAACGACCCGTCCCTGTTGCGTGAACACCTCATGCAGCTCGGAAAAGAGCTGGGTGGTCGGAAGGGGGATCCGGTGGCTGTTTTGAGCTTTCCGGTTAACGCCTACATGCAGGGAGCGTTGGCTTTATACGGTGATGAAAAGGATACAGAACTGCCCGCCGATCACCGCAAAGCCTTATCGGTTGTGCTCTCCACATTGGTGGGCGGGTTCCGGCGCTGCTTTGAACTGCAGAGTGAACAGCATGAAGATCGGCTACTGACGATCGGGCGAACGGTCTCCAGTATTGTGCATGACCTCCGGACACCGATGGCGGTCATCGGAGGTTTCGCCCAGATCCTGGAGAGCGAACAAGACACGGAAGAGAGAAGCCGCTATGCCGAAGGTATTCGCGATCAGCTCGAACGGATTGAGCGGATGACGGATGATGTCTTGAGTTATGCTCGCGGCGACATCCGGATCCTGCTAGAAAAGATCTATATACGGCAGTTTGCAGCTACCCTTGAACAGACCTGTCGAACCGTATTTGCGGCCAGCCCGGTGGAGTTCCTATTTCAGATTAAGGAACGTGGAGCGGCCCGATTTGACGAACATAAGATGCTACGTGTGTTGGTCAATCTGTGCCGGAACGCGGTAGAGGCAATGCCCGATGGCGGAACCTGTACCGTGTCTATTAAACGAGAAGGTGATTACCTGCATCTGGCCGTCAAGGATGAAGGGGTTGGTATTCCGGAGCATATGAAGGTGAAGGTTTTCCAGGCCTTCGAGAGTCACGGTAAAGAAGAGGGAACCGGTCTGGGCTTGTCGATGGCTATGCGCATTGTAGAAGCACATGGTGGCCGGATCACCTTGCATAGCACGCCCGGTCAGGGTACTGAGGTACATCTGTACATTCCATTTGAATCGAATGGAAACGGCAAGAAAGAGAACCGTACCTCCTAGCCCGATCCAACGGGCCAATTGACGAAATAGGACCGACCGAACCCATGTCTGTGCTTGAACTGCTTGAAAAAGGGGGAGTACTCATGATCCCCATTGGGGTCTTGTCCCTGGTGGCGGCCACTCTCGTCATTGAGAGATTATGGGTGTTGCGTTTAGATCGTGTGGCGCGGCTGGAGGTCCATCAGCGCGTTCTCAAACAACTCCGGCGGGGTGACTACGAAACCGCCGAACATCTATGCGTACAGGAAGAGACCGCCCTGTGTAGGATTACCCTGGTTGCCTTACGGAACCGCCACCGGAGTCGAGTGGAACTTCGAGAGTCGGTGGAGAACGCAGGTAGCCTGGAAATACCCTGGATGTCACGCTTCGTTGAGGGCATTGGGACCGTAGCCACCGTAGCGCCGTTGTTGGGCTTGCTCGGGACCGTGACCGGAATGATCAAAGTGTTCAAGGACTTCGAGGTTGCCGCAGGAGGCCCCGAGGGTTACGCCAGTATGGGCCAGTTGGCTGGTGGGATCTGGGAAGCGTTGATAACAACCGGAGCCGGCTTGACAGTCGCCATCCCGGCCTATCTCGCCTTTCGTTGGATCGACGGCACAGTCGAGCGGCGTGTCCAGGTTCTGCAGGAATGTTCGTCCGAGATCATCGACGAGTTGACCGACGACACCGAGTCTGACGAATGAATTTTCGGAGGAAAACGAAGCGGCGCCGCAAGAGCGTGCCTGGTATCGATATTACCGCTCTTGTCGATGTGGTCTTTCTGCTCCTTATCTTTCTGGTGGTTACCACCCAGTTCAAGGACCAGCGCAAGATGGATAGGTATGCGATTTCCGTTCCTCTTCCGCGTGCTGGACAGCATGCTGTTGTTACGGAAAAAGGTGTTCCCGTCGTCATTGTGGATGGGGAGGGGCAGCTGGTCTGGGCAGATCCGGATATGGCCGAGCCTCAGGGACAGATTGTGGAAAAGGAAGATCTCCAGAAGCTGCTGGAGGATTTCGCCAATCGGCATCCACAGGGTTCCATTCGACTTCAAGCTGCCAAGGAGACCTACTATCAAAGGGTCATCGACGTTATCGACCAGGCAAAGCGGGCAAAAGTCCACGAAGTGAAATTAGAGACGCAACCCCGATCTGCACCCTAGCTATCCGGCTTGCGTAGATGGTTGGAAGCCGGTATTACGCGGTCCATTCCAACCGATCCTGGGGCCGAGTGTGGACAGATTCCGCAAGCTGAGTGAATGGATTGCAGGCCAGTTTCGGGCGATCGACGACGAACAGGGTGCGCTGCGTCGTTCCGGATCGCCCGGTCGACGGGCTGCGCTTGTCCTGATTGTGGCTGCATTTGGCCTTGTCACACCACAATGCAAAATGGACCGGTATGCGGTTCCCGTTACTCTTCCGCGTGCTGGTGAACAGGAGATCGTGATCGAAAAAGGTGTTCCCGTCGTCGTTGTGGACAGCCAGGGGCAGCTGATTTGGTTGGCTCCGGACACGGCCCAACCGCAGCGACAGATCGTGGATGAGGCGGAGCTCCAGAAGCGTTTAGAGGAGTTCGCCAGTCGGCATCCCCACGGTACCATCCGACTCCAAGCCGCCACGGAGACGCCCTATAAGAGGGTTGTCGAACTTATGGACCTGGCAAAGCGGGCAAAAGTCCACGAAGTGAAATTAGAGACGCAACCCCGATCTGCACCCTAGCTATCCGGCTTGCGTAGATGGTTGGAAGCCGGTATTACGCGGTCCATTCCAACCGAACTTGGGGCCGAGTGTGGACAGATTCCGCAAGCTGAGTGAATGGATTGCAGGCCAGTTTCGGGCGATCGACGACGAACAGGGTGCGCTGAGTCGTTCCGGACCGCCCGGTCGACGGGCTGCGCTTGTCCTGATTGTGGCTGCAGTCTGCCTGATCGCACTGCAATATATTGTGATCGGCAATAAGAATATACGTGCTGCCTTTCCACCCTGGGTTGCCGAAAAACTTCCGGGAGATGATCCGGTTCGGTTTCGCATCGGCTGGGCCATGGGCTGTGTATTATTCTATCTGGTCATTCCAGCCGTTTTCATCCGGCTGGTATTGCGTGAACGCTTGCGGGATTTTGGGCTGACCTTCAAGGGCTTTTTCCGTCATGCGCCCATATACCTTTTGATGTTTCTACCGGTGGCAATGATGGTGGTACTGGTGTCCTACGATGCCCACTTTCAAGACACCTACCCGTTTTATAAGAACCCGTCGTCTTTGAAACATCTACTGGCATGGGAACTCTGCTACGCGATGCAGTTCGTTGCCCTGGAGTTCTTCTTCCGTGGATTCGTGGTCCACGGGCTAAAAAAACGATATGGAACGGCGGCCATCTGGATCATGGTTATTCCCTATTGCATGATCCACTTTCCGAAACCCTGGCCGGAAACATGCGGTGCCCTTGTGGCCGGTACAGTACTCGGCGTTCTGTCGCTCCGGACCGGAAGTGTCATGGGCGGTGCCGCGATTCACATCGCGGTAGCCTGGTGGATGGATCTTGTCTCCCTGTGGCAGAAAAGCCAACTGGGCTCTCTATTTTGATCCCCGGCGCGAAATGAAAGGCCCCGGATCTTGTTGCTGAAGGGCTCCGTGGTTGCGGCTTCGACGGCTAAGCAATAAGCTGGAAGGGTAATCGCATACGGAGAATAGAGAATGAGACGTCGGTTGGGTTTGGCGCTGATCATCGCCATATTTTTAGCGACGGCCTGGGCTGAGGCGTCGACTCGACGAAAGGCAGGGAAGTCCCAGCTTCGCGAGCAGTCCACGCACGAGTATGTCTATGATGCGGGCCGCATCGTGGAGAGTGTACAACGAGTCTACAATGCCAATGCCGAGCTTGTTCGCACGATCGCGATTACCTACGAACGCGACGAACGGGGACAAACTCTGCGTGTTGAGCGTATTCGAACGGATGCCAACGACGTCCTGGTCGAGACCGTGATTACAAATTATCTCTATGACGAGAAGGGCTATGTCGGCTTCGACCGTCGGTTCACGGATGGTGCGGATGAACAGGTACGGCGCGAAGAGGTTCGTAACCATGTCCCGGTCATGGAAGTAGGAATTGTTCGCGAGACGCGGATCTATGGTCCTGATGATGCGTTGATCGAGTTCCGTTATTCCACGACGGACCGAGATGATTTCGGCCGGCTGGTTGCACAGGATGAATCCACGTTTTCACCGAAGGGCGTGCAGACGCGTCGTTTTCGGCAGGAATACAATCACACCCGTGCGGGCGAACTTATTGGATTGGTTCGCTATCGGTTCGACGAGAACGACGACCAGATCTCGCGCGAGGAGGGCACCCGTTCGGTCGAAGATCGCTTCCAGACCACAACGGAATGGACTCTATTTGATGCAAAGGAACGCATCACCGGCTACCGGGATGACAACATCTACAGGAATGGGGAAGGGCGCGTGGCACGTACGGAGACCGTGGTCTACAAC
>CAUZEG010000018.1:0-34035 GCA_963578775.1 Myxococcales bacterium | reverse complement strand
CTCCTTCAGCGCTTTCTTGTCATAGGGGTGTAGCGGTTTGCGAGGGATCTGCTGGAGTCGATCGCTTACGTCCGAGACCTTCTTCTTGGCCTCCTTTAATTCGTTATCAAGGCCCTCATCAAAGCGCTTCTTTAATGCAGCCCGCTCTTTGGATTCGAGTTTCTTGGTCTGTTGAATGAGCCGTTCTTGTTTTCGTGCAAGTTTATCAAGATCACGCATGGACCGCTGGACATCTCGTGCCATTTGGCTATTGCCGCCGGACTTTCGCGGGCGCATGACGCCCTCCTGCATCTGTTCACTTAACTGCTGGACATCTCGCTCCAGAGTTTCGGCCAATTTCAGTGCTTCTTCGAGTCGTCCGTCTTTTAGTAACTGGCGGATCTGCTCCAGGCGCTTGTCGACATCGGATAGCCCGACATTGTTTTTCTGCCGGAGAAGGGCGTCCGGGTTGAAGTTTTCGTCGGGCATTTTTTGCGCCATTTTTCCCATTTCATTGCGCATCTCATTGACGCGTTGGGATAAGCGATCGAGCACATCGAGGGCCTGTCGCATCTTTGCGTCCGAGGCCTTATCCTTCATCGCAGCGATCAATGAACGCAGTTCTTCACTACGATCTTTGAGCCTTTCGGAATCGGAAGCAAGGCGGTCTTGCCGTTGTTGGACCACCAGATCATCGAGGGCCAGAACGTCCGATTCAAAGCGATCAATCATCTTTGGGTGTAGACGAAACGCGCGTCGTATCCGGATCGGGTTGGCCAGATCCCGACCATAGATACTGTTCGCGTTGGTGGTGTCCTGCTGATGCAGTTCTCGCTGTCGTTTCAAGATGGTCTCAAGGGATGAACGAATCAGATCCGTGGTTTGTGGATCTTCGATCAGCCCGCGGACCAGGGTGTCAAAGGTGCGAAGATAGCTGCTCTCCTTTCGTAATAGTCGCCGGTATTCGGCGTAGCCCTCTTCGGGGTTTTGTCCGGCTTCCCAGTTGGGTCCAAAAACCAGACGTTCGGCCAATCGGAGGAGGAGCTCTTCAAATAACGCCTGTTCCTGCTCCAGGTTCTTCTGGTGTTGCTCATCAGGGCTGAAGATCTTGAATCGCCGTGGTGCCGACTGGGTCATCTGGGGGCCATTGACCGTATTGGTGTCGGTTGCTTCATACCGTACGACCACAACATCTCCAGGGCTGGCTCCAATGTCGCGGAGATCAAGCGTGTCACTGGTTGAGTAGAGCTTTGTCGCGTCTGGGCTACCGACGTTTCTCGTCTGTTCGTTTTTCCGTCCTTCCACATGTGTTTTGCGTCGTACGGACGCAATTCCGAAGTCGTCCCGGGCTTCGAACATCACCCGAACTTCATCGTCGATTCGTACGTCTGTGTCCTGTGGCGGGAAAAGAATACGGACACGTGGCGTTTCATCCACCTGCAGGTTCAGTCGGTAGGGACGGGTCTGGGTATAGGTCCAGTCATCGGCGACGGCCCCAAACCAGAAAGGGCCCCCGGATGTTATAAGATGTCGAAAGTGAAACTTTGCCCCGCTCAACCGAAGATTTTTGGGCTCGACACAGGAGAAGCCAACTTTCTTATAACCCCCGTGGGGACATTCAAAGGAGAACCGGACATCATTAGCCCAGAGATCTTCATTGCGGCAGGTGGTTTGGGCTTTGGCGCTAAGTTCTTCGCGGTTAAGACAGGTTTCCTGTTCCACAAGCCTGCGTTCGTCCTGGTTGCTGGGAAGTACCACGAACAACTCCGTAGTATTTTCAAGAGCAGCCTGGCCCCGGACGGCGATCTCGGTGCCCGGATACACGGACAGATGGCCGGAAAAGCCTGGTAGGGTACGTGTTTTAAGATTGGTATAGGCAGGTGGAACGACGTCGATTGCGATACTATGAACCACCGTATCTGTACGTACATCGCTGGGGCCGTCGCTTGCCGAGGCAATAATGGGAGCGAAGAGATCCCATAGCGCATTCTGAACCTGGGTTCGATGATTAAGCGTAACAGCAATGAGGATGGCGGCTGTGCAGGCCAGTGCCACCAGGGCCCGGTTCTGGGTTGACTGTCCTGTAATAGCATCTACAGGGATCTGTTCAACGGATCCTTCCACTTGTTTATTAAGGCCATGGCGTACCCAGTCGGGGACCTTAAAGCGTTCTTCCTGCTCCAGCTGAATACTGGTGACGAGCGAGGATTTGAAGGCGGGCGTTTTCCGCTCAATATACGCTGCGAATTTCGTTAGTGACTTTCCAATTCGAAACGCCCGCATCGTCTGGAAAACAAGTGCCAGGACAAGGACTCCAAGAGCTACCAGTACTGTGTCTCGAACCAGAATGGGTGCCCAATGGGATGTAAACACTCCGACGACGATAGTGATGATCGCGAGATGGAGAAAAATGATCGCCGCGATGATGGCACGGTTGACTCTTGTAGAGCGCCGAAGACGTTCGCAGACCAGAACAGCTATTTGTGAGTTTGATGACACCAGTGAACCTCCAGCAAGAAAAAGGACTCACCCTGGTGAGACATTCCCTGCTGGGCAGACAATCTACTGAGGCACCTTAGCAGTCTCGGTTCTCCGTGCGAAGTATGTATTTCTAGCGCGACGACCAAACCAGAGAATTTTCTGCCATTTTCTGGCCTTTTAAACTTTTTGCTTGGCTCCGATTTCCCCTGTATTTTAAGGGGAATTGGAAAAGAATGCTTGCGCGATTCGGAAACGTGGTGCAAAAGAGGCAACCAGCCCGCCCTTCTGTATTCAGTAGGGCCAAACTAGAAAAACATCTATAGTATTGGGGAAGTTACATGACGGCAGACGTGAAAACGCAGATTACCGAGCATGACAACTTCTTTTGCCGCGCTTTGCAGTTGAATTTGCGTGTCGAAAATTGTCTTGCGAATTATGTTGATGCCAACGCTCTGAATTTGCGGAATTCCGTTTGTTTCAAATGTAATCAGGGTGCGGAAGTTCGAGCTGCATACGCGAACTCCTGAACCAGTCACCCTCGTTGGGGCCTGAACGATCATTGTTCAGCCTTTATCGCAACCGTACGAATTGGCTTGTATCGCTTCTCTGTGTACTCCTTTGGGGATTGTTGAGTTGCGGGGCCGACACGCTGCCGTTGGAATTCAGTCTCCGCAGTACCGTGAATGATGGTCCTGTGGCCGATGCACAGATCATCTTTCGAAAGGCAACGGATCCGACGAAGTTTGTTTCGGCGTATTCGGACGCTTCAGGTCTGGTGACAGTTCCGTTGGGATCGGGAGTTTATGAGATGGAGGTCTTCGCTCCCGGGTATTGGACGACGAGTGATCTGGTGACACCTGCCATCACGGTCGACACATCAGCTGGTGTTTCGTCTGTATTTCGTCTGGCGCCCGCGTCCGGTGCCGGCGGCATGGGTTGGATTGACGCAACCGTACTAAATCTGGACGATCGCGTCGTGCCCGGCATAGTCGTTATTGCGGTTGGGGAAGACGTCTTCGGCCTAGGGGTCCGGACCGTATATGGTCGAACCGATAACAAGGGAGTTAGCCGTATACCGAATCTTACGTCGGGCTCCTATACTCTTGAGGCCTATGGAATTGGACAAGGCACCCATGTCATCTCCAGTGTGGATGTGATTGCCGGCCAGGCTACGTTTACCACCATTCGAGTGGGTTCGAATCAGTTGGGGAGCATCCACGGGACGACGAATATGGGATCCGCCGATTCGGGAGTACGAACGATAACCCTTCGGGAGCCGAGAACCGGGGCTGCTATTGGACGGCAGAATTTTTCGCCAGACCAGACCGAGTTTGTCTTCTACGATGTGGCCAATGGAAACTACCACCTTCATGTGGAAGATGCCGCGGGATCCTATGTTGCCGCAGCCCATGAACAGGCGATGTACGGTGGGCTCGCAATCCAGGTCAGCAGTGGAGCCAATGTATCCGTGGATGTACCGATTTCAGAGGCCGTACAGTTGGTTCAACCGATCAACGGAGTACTCACAGACCTTCACCCGAGCCTGGTCTGGTCGACAGCGTCGGAGGCGGACTTCTACGTTGTTGAGGTAAAGAACGCGGCCAATGAGATTGTTTTTGGAGGCTTTGCAGAGGATGGGACGGCTCGCTTGGAGATTCCACAGGGAGTGACATCCATCGCCTATGGTGCTCTGGATTACGCGGCGGTGGATAGCGAATACATACCGGCGAAATATCTTGCCGAAGGTCAGCGCTACCGATGGCGTGTGTACGCATGTGTACACGATGCCAACGAGGTCCGAGGTTATCGGGCGCTTGGCGTCAGTCCACTACTTATGGGTTCATTCCAGGCGGCGGGGATCCCCTGAATACAATCAGCCTGGTGTTACCAGTTTGATAAAGGGCAGGAGAACCGGTTGGCCATCATGAGGCCACCCCGCTGGTGGTCGCTGCATTCGGCCGATTTCGGTGATGCGCGTCGCTCCGTATTCTTCCGCCCAGGTTGTGAGCCGTGTGCCGGAGGGGCCGCTGCGAAGCGAGGGCCCCAGTCCCACCGTGGAGATCTCGTCAGAGGGGTGGCATAGCCAAGATTCAGGCGAGGACCGAAAATCAAGCGAAGCGATAATGATGCCTCTACGGATTACCGGTGGAGGTGAAAACAACCCGGGACAGTCTGGGGTCGGGTCTCCCAGCATCACCACATGAGCCGATCCCCAGTGTTGAACCGAGGCGACGCCGCGTGGCTCACGTGTCAGGACTCCGATCACCTGGTCCACCAGCCCCACTCCCAGGGGGCGACGTACGAGTTCTGAATGGGGTGGGTAGAGCTTTGTCGCACTGAGAAGGGCTTCACCCAGTATTGTGCTGACGAACTTTGCGTCTCGTTGGTCACCATCCACAAGTAGTACACGCGGGCTCATGCAGCCCAGGCTGTCGTGGAGTAGAATATCAACCGCAAGGCCGGAGAGGAGCTCGGGTTTGTTGGCGTCCAGTGGACCTAGAGCAGCCAATGACCATCTTGGGCCGTACACTATGATGCGAGTGTTGGTTCCCGCATATCGACGAACCTGTTGGACGATCTCGTGGCCGCCATGAACGACTACTGTGTCCATGTTGGAGACAAGTTCGAAGAAGTCGCTATCGGAGGCGGATGGTGGAAAAATCTCAATCTGTTCTGCGAGTTCAACCGATACGCTCGCCAATCGGTCCGCGAACATTTGAATATCGAGCGGATTGCGACTTGATGGTCGTACAACTACCCGCGCACCGGCCAGGATCGCGGCCGACACCGACTCGAGTCCAACAAAGGGTACCGTAGATGCTGTGATCACGAGGGCGTTCGAAACCGGTCTTGGACGGATCCGGCCGGCTTCAAATGCAGAGGTTTCTCGTGCAAAAAGTTCGAATATCCGTTGTTCCGTCCAGCGTGCAGCTTCCCGCTGTAGGGCTTCTTGTACCGTGGCTTTCGACAAACCCATCTGGTCGGCGATGTCCTGGGAGATTTGATTCCGGTCGTTCCGAAGTCGGTTCCACGTTTCTGCAATGGCGCCAATTCGGCTGCTTGGACTGACCGGTTTAGACGCAGCGACTTTTCGTGCTGGAGTTACTGCCCTTGGGGAAGCGATGTCCTGGTTTTCATCAATTCGCAGGGAGCAGCCTCGTAATTCCGCTTCTGGTGCGCGTCCTAATAACTCGAAGTTGCCATTCTCGTGCAGCACCGCCAGGTCGGATGTTCGAATGAAAGAGCAGGTGTCCAGGTTGACCGGATCGAAGATCTGCAGCAATCCGGGCTTCCCGATATCCTGCGAGATACCCGTATCCGGGTCTACAACATCCACATGAACCCAGGTTGGAAACCGCAGTAGGACCTGGTCCGGGTCGTCGCTTCGTCCGTATGCCTGGGAGCCCAGTTCGGCCATGCCATATTCAGTAATCATCTGTGTCGGATCCACGTGCCAGGTTTGTCGGATCCGTGTCAGGAGTTCGCGCCGTGAATAGTCTCGCCCCGTTCCCTTGGCTCCTCCTGTCTCAAGCACGAGACTGCCCTTGGGTAGCGTCGCTGAAAAGCCCTTATCATGTAGCCAGATATGACTTAACGCTGTTCCGAGAATCAGGACTGGACCCGTCTCTGCGGATTGGAAGGCCGTTTGCAGTCTGGCTATGTCGATGGTCCCATCGACGAGTCCTACGTGCAGATGATTCTTCGGTGCCAATTCAACCATCAGGGTGTCGAACATGTGGACCAACGATGAATCGGGCCAGGTCTTTTTATCTGGCAATAACGAGATAATGTGGTGACTGCCCGGTCCCACTTCGGCAACGAATTGCTTGAAGGCCTGGCATACGGAAAGCTCGTAGAGATCGAGGCTACGCAATCGATGACGGCTTGGCTGGGAACCCGACGTTCCGCTGGAACGGAATTCTCGAATAGGTACGGTTTCCGACGGATCGAAACATATAAGGTCACCGTATCGAAACTCGCTCGTATGTACCGGTACCATATTGGCGAGACCAATCTTGGAACCTGGACGCAGATTATGTCCACTGCAATGTGCAGCCAACGCCGTACAGTGGGTTGTCTGGAACGCCCATAGCTGTTCGAACAGTTCGTCAGGCTGGGCCTGCGACGTTGTGAGGAGATCCGCTATCTCTTCGAGAAGTCTGGCTCGTTCAGAATTCACGATGCCCACTCTCGTACGTCTTCATCGACTACAAACATTGTTGGAAGGCCCGCCGGAGACGGTCCCTGAAAAGGACCAGCTCCTGCTCGGAGATGTTCAATGGGGGGGTAAATTGTAACACGTTTCCGTTGAGGCCACCGCCCAGGACGATAAGCCCTTCCTGCAGACATCCTAAGACGAGTTTTTTTACGGGTGCGGAGGCCGGGCTTTCGGTTTCGGCTTCGAAGAAGGCCATACCCTGCATCAGACCCTGACCACGAACCTCAATCGTAAAACCGGACGCCTGGCAAACGATGTCTTGGAGAATTGTCTCCAGCTGTTGCCCTCGGTTCCGGACCATAGCAGCGGTATCGTCCACCTCAAGCGCATGTAGCATACAAAGCGCCGTCCGCATTGTGAGAGGATGTCCGAGAAAGGTCTCTGTATGGATAGCTTCTCCGGTGGACGGTCCGAACGCATCCATAACATCTTTCTTTCCGATGCAGGCCCCGATTGGAAGGCCGCCTCCGAGAGCCTTCCCAAGGAGAAGAATGTCCGGTTCGATATGTGAAGAGGCAAATCGCTCGCCGGTCCGATAGAACCCAGTGAAAATTTCATCCACAATAAGGAGGGTGTCTGTGGCGTCACATAGCTGGCGCAGTTGGCCCAGGAAGTCGGTTGGTGGCACGCAGATTCCACCACGACCCTGAATGGGCTCGACAATCACGGCTCCTATCCGTGTATGTGAGCTTCGTAAGATCTGTTCCATACTGGCCAGGCAGCTCGCCATTGACGAGTCATCTCGTGGGAATGGAAGGGGAGATGGGTTTTGGGCACATCGCTCTGCAAAGGGTTCTCGAAATCGGTCGTGACCGATCACCGACAAGGCTCCATAGCTCAGACCATGGTAACCACCCTTGAAGTAGAGGGCTTCGGGGCGACCAGTACTTGCATAGGCCGCTTTGAGTGCAATCTCTGTTGCCATTGTTCCACTTGTACCCAGCGTGATGCGCGGATTCTGAATGGGAACGAGTTCGGCAAGTTTCTCAAGGAGTTCTACTTTGGCCAAGGGAGGATGCACATCCCCCATCCCGTGGATCAGAACATCTGCCTGGTCCTTTAGCATCATGCGGATCGGAGAGGGGCTATGACCGAGGGCCGCCACACCAAAGGCGGCTGTCATATCCAGATAGCGTGCTCCATCTACATCCGTTACCCAGCAGCCCTCGCCTCGTTCCCAGAAAACCGGAAAGTCATCCCCAAGCCAGGTGACATTGGCTGTCTCCACCCGGTGGAGCCGGTTCGCGAGCGCACGCGAAACTGGCCCTGGGCCGCATCCGTTTGATTCCACATCCGTTTTCATGGTTCGGGACCTTATCCTCGATCATGGACCCGGAACAAGCTCTCGGTTGTACTTTGTCGTACAGATTTCAACCGATTTGTAATTAGCAGAGGGAGAATATCTGGTTGTAGCTCACGGCTTGCATGCGTCTATATCGTGTAATAACAACGTGTTACATAATGCTTTTGCGGAATAAAAAGGCGGTTGACAAAGGGGGCTGGCTGCATCATAACGCGGATCGTCTGAATGTGGGTTGGAGAGATGATGCAAATGGCCGAAAAAAGTCTTGGTAGAAAATTTGGTTGCTTTTCGTGTGGCACGAAGTTCTACGATTTGAACAAGTCGGAAGCTTTGTGCCCAAAGTGTGGCTCCAATCAAACGGACGCGCCGGATCGGCCAGACATCTCGACAATCGCGGCAAAAGTGATGGCAAGTACCGTTACGGAAGCCGAAGATCTTTCGGAAATGGGTCCGATTGCGGATGGAATGGACGTATTTGGTTCGGGTGATATCGCCGCAGGCAAAACCAATACTACCAATACAAAAGAAGAGAGTACGGTTGCCGAGGAGCCGAGCGATTTTGATCCCGAGGATGAGTTCTAGGATCGTACCAGGACGGTCGCTCCATTCGTTACCCCGATCCGCTCGCCTGCGTTTCCGTTGACAACGGAAATCTCGAGAAGACCCAGGCTTCCCTTCAGGGCAACCAACGTCCCTGGTTCTGCGTTGCCATAGGTTTCCACGAATCGATTGATTTGGATTTGTCCCAGTTCAACAGTGGATAGACCGGCTACGAGGATTTCTTCAAAGGGAATGGACGTGATCAGATTTCCAAATCGATCCGCACAGAGAATTGAGCCAGAAATAGTTTTATTGTCATGCCGAAACGATGTGTCGAAAACAATGGGTTCGCTGTGGGGGCGTAGTTCTCCGGGGATGGGTAGGGAACCTGCGGCTATTCTCGCTGCAATGGGTGCAAAGACATCTCGGCCGTGAAATGTGGCAGAGCGGACATCGTCGGTTAGATGGGTTGATTCAACCGCAAAGACCCGGGCGTCGGGGGCCCAGTCCAGAAGCAATGAGATCAGGCCGTTGTCTGGAGCGACGATCAGCTGGTTGTGCATATGGGCGACGAGTACATTCCGGGATGTTCCTACGCCCGGATCCACCACTGCGACGTGGGTTGTACCGTTTGGAAACTCGGGAACCGCCATCCGCAGGGTATAGGCCGCTCGGCGGATATCGAATGGTGGAATGTCATGACCAATATCCACGATCGTAAGGTCGGAGGATTGGCATAGAGCAACCCCTTTCATTGCACCGACATAACCGTCACTGGACGAGAAGTCTGTCAGGAACGAAAGGATACCGTTCGGTTGGAATGTCTCAGTCATAGAGTTTTCTGGTGGTTGCCGCGGGTCAAGATTCGATGTGATGCGTCCCATCATAGCGCAACACAACATAAAGCCACAAAGGAACAGGTTGGCGTGACTATGATCTGTATGATACCAGGCATTCATTATGCGCAGGCTATTTCTGGCGTTAGTATTTATTTGCCTGGGTGGGGGCTGGGTATACGCCGAGCCAACCGTTCTGGAGGTGGAGGATTCCTTTATTTCTGGGCGTCCATTCGGGGCCAGGGCTGAGATCCGCTATGACGTTTCTGCTTCATTCGTACAGGTGAATCGAGAGCTGATTTGCCTCACGTCGGCACAACCCCAGTTATGTCCTGCCGAGAATACGTCGCTGATCGCTCGTGAATTCGATGCACGTCGAATTCAGCACAGAATGATTGTTGATACCCGCTTTGGGATCTATCAAGACCTGGAACTGGGGGTAGAGCTCCCCATTGTATTACTCGACCAGGTGACTCTCGGGTATGCGCCAGGCGTCGGCCCAATCAACACATTGTTGGGAAATCACCTCACACCGATCCCCTTTGCCGGTCCCAAGCGAGGAGGGCTGGGTGATATAACTCTGCGGTTGCGGGGGGCGTTAGCCCATCATCAGCGGCACCCGGGAACACCGGCTCTTGTGATGGAGTTGGCCTATACCCTTCCATCGGCTCCGACGATGCGTGCGAACAATGCAAACGTAGGATCTGGAGTCCATGGTCTGGCGCTCCGGCTTGATACGGCGTATCCGGCACAGCCCAACCTTCATCCACGCTTCGGAGTCGCCGCGAAGATGTTCTTCGTGGCGGATGAAGACTTGTATGTAACAGGATTCAAGACCCAGGGAGTATCCGCTCCGGGGCCCGAGTTGGGAGTCTATGGGGGCCTATCGATATTTGCCTGGCGGAAATCGGAACAGAATTTCCTGACCCTTGACCTTCGTGGTGACGCTCAATACTCCTTTGAGGGACGTTCTCCGACGATTATGTTTGAGCCGATCGGCACAAGCCAGTGCAGCCTGAATCCGCAATGCTCGACGACGAGCTTTCCGGCCACCGGCTCGGTTTCAAACGGTATCACCCATGTGCAGGGTCATATGACTGTGGGTGGAAGCCTTGGGGTTCGGTACCGGTTTCATCCGCGGTTTGAATTTATTGGCCGGGCATTCGGTCGATATAGCCCGTCCTACTTTCTGTCCTATGGTGTTAACGGGGTTGATCTGGATGGGAACGGCCAGGTCGAAACGAATAACGCTCTGGGGCAGAACGAATTCAGTCCCGTATATGCCCCCGGTCTCGACGAACCAGGCCAGCGTCTTAAGGCGTCTATGCAGGTTGAAGTCGGGGGCTATGTAGGTCTTAGCGGACGGTACTAGGTGGCCGAACCGATCCACGATTCCATCCGATCCAGGGCGGCCGTGAGGGCCTCTTCGGACGTGGCATAGGATAGACGTACATGGCCAGGAGCCGCGAACGGGGTCCCGGGCACGACCGCTACGTGGGCTTCCTCCAGTAGGCGGGCCGCGAGTTGTACATCGTCTTCGCAGCCGGTTTTCTGGATCAGACCACGGACACTTGGAAATACATAGAAGGCACCATCTGGTTCCGTACATTCAACACCAGGAAGCTGTCGAAGGTTTGAGACCAACAGATCGCGTCGCTTGGCAAACTGGGTTTTCCAATCGTTGAGGAAACCTAATGATCCTTCAAGGGCCGCATAGGCAGCCCATTGTGCAATAGACGATGGATTACTCGTTGTTTGTGACATAAGAGCGCCCATCTTTGCAGCGAGGGCGGGCGGCGCAGCCGAATAACCGATACGCCAACCTGTCATCGCGTAGGTCTTGGAGACACCGTGAATAATAACAGTCTGATCTTTCAGGTCGGGGCAGGTTCTCAATAATGAACTGAATACGGCGGGCGGATATACGAGCTCCGAATAGATCTCATCACTGACGATCATGACATTATGCCGTAGCGCTACGTCTCCGATGCGGGCCAGCTCTTCGGAAGTCAGGACTTGTCCGGTCGGGTTTGAGGGATTGCACAGAACCAATGCCCGTGCTCCTTCTGCCGCCTGTACGACCCCATCTATATCCAAATCGCCGTTCGGTAGCGGGGGAATTATGACGGGGGTACCACCAGCCAACAGGACCTGAGCCGGGTACGTCACCCAACAAGGTGCGGGTATAATCACCCGGTCCCCAGGATTCAAAGTCAGAAACATCGTGTTAAACAAGGCCTGTTTGGCCCCACAGGTGATCACGATCTGATTAGCCGAGGTTTCGATGCCGGTGGAGGCCTGCACGGTTGCAGCGGCCGCCGCTCGAAGTTCTGGGATCCCCGCTGCAGCTGTATAGCGGGTCTCTCCTCGAAGAATAGCTTCCTTTGCGGCTTTGCAGATGTGCTCGGGCGTATCAAAATCTGGTTCGCCGGCGGCGAGACTAATGACGTCGATGCCTTCCTTGGTCATTGTTTTGGCGCGACTGGAGATCGCGAGAGTTGCGCTGGGTTTCAGTACCTCTGCTCGGCTTCCCAATAGGGTGTCGGCCATGTTTTTCTCCTACTTTTTCGCCAGGCATTCATCTAAGGCGGTGGCCACATGGCTCGGGACAAACGATTGTATGTTGCCACCCAGAGATGCGACCTCCCGCACCAACGCACTCGACAAATAAAAATATTTTTCGCCGGTCATCATGAACACCGTTTCAATCTCTGGACTGAGCTGGTGATTCATATGCGCCATTTGAAATTCATAATCGAAGTCGCTTACGGCACGAAGCCCACGCAGAATCACCGTTGCGTTCATATCTTTCGCTGACTGTACCAAAAGGGCGTCAAACGCCTGGACCGCCACAGTCGGATAGCAGGAGACAGCATCTTCGATAAGAGACATACGTTGCTCCAAAGAGAACAGATGTTCCTTAGCGGGATTATTGGCGACACAAACGATGAGACTATCGAAGAGTCGTGTTCCACGTTCAATGAGATCCAGATGGCCCAATGTGATGGGGTCAAATGAACCGGGATAGATGGCTGTAACCATGACTACCTCTGGTATCTAGGTTCCCTCGGATGTTGCTTCATAGATAACCAAGCAGGTATCTCCGTACCTGTGAGTACCATTGATTGCAAGCCCCGGGGGTGGTTGAGACATCGGAATTCGAGTTGCGTGTTCGACCATAACTACGCCGTTATCACGGAGCCAACCTTTTCTGGCTACAAGCTCCAGAGCCTTTTGATACAGGTCGGATTGATACGGAGGATCTGCGAAGATGATGTCGAATCGATCCGCATCGGCAGTCGGGCCTTTCCTCAAGAATCCTAGCGCATCTCCACGAATCAGGCTGAATTTCTCCGGGTCGTCCAAACCATCAATGCTCTTTCGGATAGCATTTTGAGCGTGCCGGTTTTTTTCGATGGTTACAACGAAGGCGGCCCCACGGGACATGGCCTCCAATGAAACGGTACCGGCCCCTCCGAACAGATCAAGCACATGGCTGTCGACCAAACGTGAGGACAAGATCGAACCGATGGCCTCACGGACACGGGAAGATGTGGGGCGAATATTCCCCGGAACACCGCCTTGAAGAATACGTCCTTTCCATTTTCCACCCGTAATTCGGGGCCGATGATCACGAGGGCTCATAGTGAAAAACCACCTCTCTTTACCTTTTTGTGAAATAGCATGCTGCCAATGATCGCCTTGATGGTAAAGGGGATACTTGCCCTGCACTTGAAGTAAGGGGCGTTTTTTTGGTTAGATGTAGCATGCGTTGGTCACGTCAGTAATGCAGGTTGGCTTGGAATACCGAATTCTATTTGAAAGAAGTAACTTCGAGTTATTGACACTGCGACTCTGTGATCGTTATAATCCTTCAGTATAACTTCCAGACATTCAACGGTGCGACACCATGGCGAAGAAAAAACTTCCGAAGAAAACAAAGAAAGTAGCCGGTTACTTGTTGAAGGACGAAGAGGCTATTAGTCGTAGCCCCGATTCACTCATGATGACCGGCGGAGCCGGTACAGTGGGCGATGTCTTAGGAGATGGAACGATTTCCGCCCATTGCTCTCATGGATCCCATGGCTCTCATGGTTCCCATGGTTCACATGGGTCGCACGGTTCTCATGGATCCCATGGTTCTCATGGTTCTCATGGTTCCCATGGCTCCCATGGTTCTCATGGTTCCCATGGCTCCCATGGTTCCCACGGTTCCCATGGTTCTCATGGTTCCCACGGCTCCTGGTAGTAACCCCCGATAATACTTTACGAACTTTCGTGTACGTAAGAGGTCCTTTTTTGAAAGGACCTCTTTGTATTTTTGTTCGTTGTTGGTTGTATGGCCGTGTGTGTACCAGAAAAGAAAATCAATCGTTGGCTGATGGTCGGTGACACCGCAAAGCGGTGGGCGTGAATTTCTGATGGTGAAGGGCGATCATCGTATCTTTATTGGTCTGGCCTGTAACAATGCTTGCAGGTTCTGCAACCAAGGTGAAAAGGGGCCCTTACGAGAAGATGGGGAGTGGCTCGACCAGGCGGTGCAGGAAGCGGTGCGTGCGTCGTCCGATGGCAAGATTACATTTTGTGGGGGTGAAGCGACCTTACAACCCGATGTAGTCCAACGCGGTGTGCGTTTGGCCGTGGAACTTGGCGCTCGGGACATTGGTGTGTTCACCAATGGTCGAATGCTTGCGTACGGTGATCTTGTTCGAAACCTGTTGAATGATGGGGTGACGAGATTCGATATTTCCGTTCATGGCTCTGAGGCGAACTCGCATGATTGGCTTACACAAGCTCCGGATTCGTTTCGCCAGACGCTGTCTGGGATCCGCAAAGCAAGGAGTGAAGGTGCTGAGGTCATCCTTCATATGGTGTTGACCCGAAGCAATTATCGATTGGCCCCTGATGTGGTTCGACTTGCGTTTCGAATGGAGATTCAGACTCTACACCTGCGCATGGTTCAAACCGAGGGTTGGGCCGTCCTTCCGGACCGTTTACCCAATCTGGTTCCAAGATTGAGCATGGTACGGCCGTATGTTGAACAAGCCGTGAAGTTGGGCCATCGCGCTGGCATGCAGATCGTTCTTCATGGAATCCCGGATTGTCAGGCGAATAAAGTTCGTTCGCATCTCGCTCGAACGAGTGCAGTATGGTATGGACCAGGGGTGGGATCTCTTCCGAATCAGGAGGCTTCCTTCGGTAAAGTGTGTAATAATTGTACGGCTAAGACCGAATGTGTAGGTATTTCGAGTGAATATTTGGCATACTATGGGGAAGATGAATTAGTCGCATTGAATGATCCCGTAAGTGATCATCAAATCGGTCACTCCACAACGTGAGGTATCAGGTTGCAGGAATTCAATAATAGTCACGGGATTGAAGAGGCTCTCCTTGAAAAGGATGAGACCAAAGAGGCAGCAGTAAAAGACGAGCGCCATTGGGTTCGTTTGACTCGATTATGCAATCAACGTTGCAAATTTTGCCTAGACTCGTGGAACCATAATGGGACGTATGTGGATAGTGATGAGCTTCGTGATTACATTCGAAAGGGGCGTGAGCAGGGAAAGACGCGACTTATCCTTTCGGGTGGGGAACCGACCATTCATCCAGACTATGTGAAATTTATTCGCTACGGACGTGAGTTGGGATACGACTGGATTCAGACTGTTTCCAATGGAATGATGTTCGCATATCCAAAGTTCGCGCGGGCCGTGGCGCATGCTGGGCTGAAAGAAGCAACATTCAGCATACACGGGCACGACGCAAAGACGCAGGATAGTCTTACAGGAACACCGCAGGCATTTGAGTCCGCGATCCAGGGTATTCGTAATCTTCAGGCGATCGGCGGTGTTGTCATCAATATCGATATCGTGGTGAACAAACAGAATTATAAGCAGCTACCGGAAACCATCGATTACTTTATGGAATTGGGTGTTAAGGAGTTTGACCTCCTCTACATCATACCTTTCGGACGAGGCTTCACGGATTATAGAAAACAACTGTTCTTTGATCTGGATGATGACGCCTATCCCTACTTCCAGAAGGCATTTGAAAAATCAAAGCTTCCGGGCGTGTTTATGTGGACGAATCGTCTCCCAGTGAACTATCTGGAGAACTACGAACACCTGATCCAGGATCCTCATAAACTTCATTACGAGATTAATGGCGGACGTCATAACTTCGAGGGGCTTGCACGATTTGGTGTTCCACCCGATTGTTATGGTGAGCGGTGTGATCACTGCTTCCTACATGGCATCTGCCGTGACACTTTGATGCCTTATCAGCGGTGGCTTAAAGAGGGAGACTTTGAACGTCTTCGTTTGCGCGCTGGTGACGAGCCGAGTGAGCGGGCAGTACAACAGGTCTCGGAACAAAAGGCACAAAAACGCTGGTATATCGGCGAGGACGTGGAGGCTCTTCGGTCCAGCCTGGATGTCTGGAAAGAATCCGACGCGAACGATGGGCAGCGTGTCTTTGAGCTCGAATCCGGCGATATACCCGAAGTGGGTTCGTTGGATTCTTTTCCCGTTTCGATTGATCGTTGGGCAGTATCCACCTCTGCAGCTGTAGAGACTATCCTTTCTACCAATGCAGTTTACGAGGGTATTGAGGCCTTTGAAGTAGTATTGAATCAGCAAACGATGCCCATATTGTTGGATCGTTTGGAAGAGGTAAAGGCTTGCGCTGCGAAGATGGTCTTTACCTTGCGCAATCACGAATATGTTTCCGAGTCACGGGCTGCCGATCCGACTCCAGATGAAATCCGGACACTGGCTACCGTTGCTACGCGATTCCGAAATGTTCCCGAGTGTGTAACCGGGGTAGCTCCAGAAGGTACGGATCGAAAGATTCTAGATAGCCACCTGGTAGATGCCAAGGGCCTTCTGGATCTTGATGCCTATGTTCACCATTATGTGACGGAGGAATACTATTCCAAGAGTCGTCGCTGTGACCAATGCACCGTAAAAGATAGTTGTGAAGGCATTCATATTAACTATCTCCGAAATCATGGATTCAAGATCTGTGATCCCGTCGGTGATATGGCGAAAACGGAAACGGTTCAGTTTCCAATGATAGCCTAGATATCTGGGGGATCCGTGGCCAATATCGGTTATCTACAGGTAGTACGACACTGTAATCACTTTTGTGGTTTCTGTTCGAATCCGACCACCCCATACGTACATAATATGGAAACCATGAAGCCATTGGTGGACGATTTTGTCAGCCGTGGTTATTTTGGGATCATATTGACCGGGGGAGAACCGACTCTTCACCCGGATCTTCCAGAGATTGCCGGTTACGCGCGTGAACAGGGCTTGCATGTCCGTATGATCACCAACGGCTGGCGATTGGCTGACGAGAAATTCGCGAAAGCTCTCGCAGAAGCAGGGCTGCAGCATGTACATATCTCCGTGTATTCCCTGAAACCCGAGGTGGAAGCGGCTCTACGCGGATTGCCTGGGACCTTGCCCAAGGCCTACGCAGCGGTGGAGAACGCGCATCGCTTCGGTATCGAGATCAATATCAACTGCGTCATCAACAAAATGAACGCGGATCACCTGCATGAGAACATCGAATATTGGATAGAGAACCATCCGTATATACGACATTTTGTGTGGAATAATCTGGACCCATCCATGGGGCGGGCCGAAGTAAACCAGAATCAATTTACGCCGCGCTTATCCGATTTTGAGGAGTCTTTGCGTCGGGCGATGAGTCTTTTGCACAGTAGCGGACGAACGTTCCGAGTGGAAAAGGTTCCACTTTGCTATATGACCGAGTTCGCATGGGCCAGCACGGAAACACGAAAGATCGTAAAGGGTGAAGAACGAATCGTTCACTTCCTGGATAATAAACAAACGGTTCGTCAAACTGATTGGGGCCATCTCTATTCTGATTCCTGTGCCGTATGTAGTCTCCGGACGATCTGCGGTGGATTGTTCGACCAGGGGGATGGCTACGATCCTGTAGAATTATATCCAGTCTTTGTGGATATGGACCGAATTGTGGAACAGATCATTACGGATCCAAGTGATCCCAGTTACCGGCTTCGAAGTATTCGAGAGTGGAAGATCGATTTCAACCGTCGTATTGAATCCCAACGAAACGAGAACTCGGGTAAACAGAAAGGCGATCATCCCGCTAAGATGGTCGACACCGGTATTAGGGTCGGCGAGATCACCGAGGCTGGCGAGAAGCTCTGGGAAAAGAAGCGTCGCGCTGAAGGTCGAAAAGCGGAGCGTCAGGGTATCTCTATGGAAACCACAGACCTCTGTGATCCCGAGGACCGGCAGGCCGGCTAGGCCATTTCAAGCACAAAAAAGCACCAGCTGTTGGTTCGACCGAAGTCGAACCAACAGGGTGCATTTTTTCCGAGACGTCCGTCGGTGGAACCGACGGAAGTACTATGCCGGATTACTCGCTAGCTTCGAAGCGCCAAATACTTCCAACCGCTGACGGTGTGAAAGCAAAGGTGCCGCGTTGCATGTGTCATCCTGCGCTGTATCGAGGCGCGCAGAAACGGCACGAACAACCAGATGATGATCACGAGCGGTCCATTTACGTCCATTGCCACCATTCATGAGGACAAGATCGCATTTACCGCTTGCTTCAACACCATTCGAGCTGGAATCGAACTGACAAACGTCAATTCGAAGCTGGTTCTGATCCGAGTCGGTCAGTTGTAAAACGATACCACCAGCAAAGACAGGACTTACGGATTGGATCGCCCACGAACCAAGAACCACATCACCCACCTGTAGGGTTTCGTGAATCCAAGTCTGCGGAGTTCCTTCCGGAAGCGCGGCTTTGATCTGTTGGGCATCTTTGGCTTCCGCCAATTTCACACCGATCGTACCTGCGGCCACAACGGCAGCTGCACCCGTAGAAGTTTTCTGAATAAAAGAGCGTCTTGAGACGGAATCAGCCATGTCTAAACCTGACGTTAGAGGTGTCCTAATCAACATGAAAATCTTACGGACCAGAGGCCTCAATGTCAAGTGAGTGGCCTGTTTTTCAGTTATAGCAACGTCTAACGACGTTCGAGTATGTCAAACAGACGGTAACGGTTCGTAACCAACTGAGGGACGGAACTGGGCAGCGATATGTTTTTCGATGAGAGCTAGTCTCTTCGACCTTCAATCACATTTGCGAGCACATAGTTGGCGATTTCTTGTGGGAGTACCGCCGAGAAATCGCTGTCGGGGTCGCTTATTTCCACGACAATATAATCGCCGTCTTTGGTGGTATCGAAGGTTCCGAATTCCGAATAGGCCTCTAGGGCATCCGTAATAGCACCCTTATTATAGATCTGCTGGTGAAACCGAACTTCCATGGGTACGTCTCCAGTTTATCTACTCTGAGGGGCCTTCGGGTTTTACAGGCTGAAAACCACCCGAGTCGGCCGGGGTTGGTTGTGGTGAGTCTGTACCGTCGTCTCGTGTGTCTGGTCGTTCTTCACTTGCAGAGCGCTTGAACTTCTCTTCCCAGGGTACCGCGATTCCGAGGGGGTCATCGAGGAAATCAAGGTCGTCTTCATCTCCGTCCAGAACATCCAGTCCCAGATCATCGCCCGCGCTGATACCCAATCCGCCGGCAACAGCCTGCGAGATAATGGATTCAATTCGGGTCTTATGCTCCCGCATAACCCTGGAGCGAAGAACTTGTGACAGGGCTTCGTTTGCGAAATCACCGGCCAATGTATTCAGATCTTGCTCATCCGTTTTCCCTGCTTTCGCCTGGATATGGACGAGTACATTCCCGTCGTCATCTTTATCCAGAAGGAGGTAGGATCGATCGATGAGGACGTAGGCAGCCCCATAAATGGCGTCCATCGGATAGAGGCCCTTCTTGAGACGAAGGCTCAAACGGCCTTTTTCTGCGTCAACTACGAAGATTTCGGGTGTGCTCATAAGCTATTCCAACGGTAGTTCAATGTGTAGGAGTGGTATTCGTACCGAGTCTGAGGCCACGGCGTCAAGCTTGTACCTGCAAATGGATCGTTCAGGATGACGAGTTCATCATCGTATTGAGGTTGGGTGGAACTCCTACGATATTGTAGCCAGAATCAACATATAGTGTCTGACCGGTAATTCGCTTGGAGAGGTCACTCGCCAGGAAAAGTGCTGCGTCGGCTACATCGTCTTGCGATATATTCTCTCGTAAGGGCGCAGTCTGCTCCACAAAGGCAAGCATATCATCGAAGCCAGGAATGGCGCCGGCTGCCAGAGTTTTGATGGGACCCGCACTGATAGCATTGACCCGGATTTTCTTCGAACCCATGTTGATCGATGCTTCTCGGACGCATGCTTCGAGAGCGGCCTTTGCGATGCCCATAATATGGTAGGAAGGAACCACACGTACTGCACCGAGGTAGGAAAGGGTCATGATGCTCCCGCCTGAAGACATCTTTGGGAGCGCATAATGGGCCAATCGCAGGAGCGAATAGGCCGAGATCTCAAGGGCACCTGAAAATTCTTCGGGAGTGGCGAAGATTACTGGCTTTCGAAAGGTGGCTGCGTCGGCCCAGGCAATAGAGTGAACGAGGATGTCTACGCCACCATCGATCGTGTCGAAGAATTCTTTAACCTCTTCTTCTTTGGTCACATCACAGGGATGGAACGCCTTAATAGCAGGCAATTGCGGAGCAAGTTGCATGATACGGCTCCGAAAACGGAACTGATAGCCCAGGACAATATCCGCGCCCGCCGCGGCGAGCCGTTGGGCAACCGCCCAGGCAATCGAAGTGTCGCTAGCGACGCCGAAGATGGCGACCGTTTTTCCTTTCAGGTCAATCATGAATCAACTCCAGAAATTGGCTCGCCGACCATAGCGTTGGTTGGCTCGACTGTCGACCCATTTGGTCGGTAAGCCACCGGATGGCCAATCGTCTACCTCAGGGGGTCTGTCCCTCTGGTTTGGCCACTGCCACGATGGTCTTGACGATCGGGCTGGCACCGGTTGTTTGTGTGTGCAGGATGATCTCGATCTCCATCCGGGTACCGATGATATTTGCAGCGGTCAGGTCAACGGGAAACGCCTGTGGAGGATACGGTCCAAAGGTCTCGGACCAGGGGGTCGTATTCAGCTCGAGTACTGTGTTTGCCGCGCGTACCCGAACGGTGATCCAGGTCGTAGCGTCGGCCGGAAAGACCGCTTCAATCTCAAGGCGTAGCCATTCGTAATCCCGCAGGGACGGCGCGTCGAAGATATGGCGGTAACTTCCCTGCGGCGCAGTGATGGTCCCGAGCACATAGCCGGTCATATCACTATAGGTATAGGGCATTGTCCCCACCGGATAGGTGCCAATAACCTGGCCGGTTTCTGTATCCACCTTGGATGCGCTTCCTGCCCATTGGCTACCATTTTCGCACATATTTACGGTCCAGAGATTGCCTGTTCGGTCGATCGATACACCGACGGGGCCCCGATACAGGCCGAGGTCGATGGCCGGTAGATCTTCGAGGGAGGCCGCGTCCACCACGGACACCTTACGAGATGAGCTGTCTCCCTGGCAGTTGAAGGTATTGTGGGCAGCATACACCCGGCTCCCCGCCAGGCTTCCGTCGGGATTGGTGAGCATGAGTGCCACAACTCCCCGTGTATAACCGCGCCCACCCCAGGACCAGTGCATCCACGTTTCGGATTGCGGGTCGAAACGTGCCAGCCCCTGACTTTCACCCGTTGCGACCCACACCTTTCCATAGGGGTCGATACCCACTCCGTACATATTTCCAGTCGGAGACGGCCAGGCGTTTAATCGCCCGTCGATGGGATGCACTTTGGCGAGGCGGTGCGGATGCGGATCCCGACTGGCCACCCAGATAATTCCATCGCCATCAATGGCGATCCCATAGGGTCGTTCTTCGAGTTCAATCGTATGAACAACATTTCCGGACGTGGGCTCAATTCGTCGAAGGCGTTTCGATGACCAGTATCCAACCCAGATATGATTTTCGTGGTCGACGCCGGCTGCGCGGGCCAGCCCTCCATCTCCTGTAGTGCTATCGGGCTGCACATTCCACAAGACACATTCGTCGTCCGAAAGAGGGAGCATTTCCTCCACTTGAATACTGCAATCGTTATTGGAGTCGACGGTTGTCTGGATCAGTCCATCATTGTTCTTGTCGATACAATAGGATGCAACGGCGGCGATTTTCATGACTCCACCGTTGCCCCGGCAGGTAATGATGCCATTACCATATAGGTCCACTGCAGTCCGGCTCGGATCCGAGCAGGTATGGTAGCGAGCGACTTCACAGCCATTGGTGGTATCGAGTTTTGAGACCGAATTTTCACCCGAATTGGCGATCCAGATATAACTCGTATCGACATCTTCGGCGTTCAACATGATATGTCCGTCATCGTTGAGGGACACACCGCTGGAGTTGCTTTCATCGAGGGAGAAGGGATTATTCCAGCTGGGCCCGTCCCCGATGGGGCATAATCCTCCACAGACCCCACATGGGTCCTCTGGATCGGCAGGCTGTTCTTCGCTCTCCAGGCAATCTTGATTGCCGGAGAAACAGCCTTCCTCGGTTGCTTCGGGAGCCGAACAATCACTCTTTCCCTGGGCGGAACAGGTATAGCTTCCCGTACAGGTGCCGTAACCATTGGTTTTGGCGCAGGTGCCGGTATATCCAAGATATTGGGCAGGACAGGTACAGGTGCCAGTGTTGGGAAGACAGGTCTGGACCATACTATTTTCACCACTCTCCTGGCAGAAGAACCAGGGTGGGCAGTCGTCGTCGTGATTGCAGGTCGGTAGACAGGCTCCGAAGCCTCCGACGAGTTCACAGATCAGATTCTCGTCGGCCAGACCTTGGCAGTCGCTATTCTCGACACAAGGTCGACAGGCGTTGTTTGACGGATAGACGCAGGCAAGGGCCGGTCCAAAGGCGGTGTCATCGAGCATACAGATCAGACTCTCCGGGCAATCTGCATCTTGAGAACAGAGCGGAGAGCATACGGACCCGTCTGGGAGCATGGTGCAATGGCCGGATTCGCAGTCTTCATGGTTCAGGCATTCATTGGTACCCGGGGTACCGTACTGCTGGCCGGGCTCTTCGTCCGAGTCCATCCCCGAGAAGGTGGACGCATCCGTTGTCTGGATGAGGATACCGTTTCCTGGAGGTGGGCCGTTATTGCTTCCGCCGCACCCAACGATACCGATCGGTGTCAGGACAAAACAGAAGATGCCCAGGACCCCCAAACGGACCCCGGTATGCCAAAAAATACGCACGTGGATGCCTATCAAACGATGTGTTAGCCGAATCTAAAGGATGCACGATTGTTGGATCGATGAAAAGGGGATTCCGCTTGCAAGCTGAATGGGACTGACGGCGATATGCTGTGGGATTTGAAAGGGGGGGGCATTCATGGGATGCTTCGTGCCGGACGAATATTATGGGAATAGGTGACTGGGGAGTGTTGTCGGCCCGACCAAGCATGCGTTTCGGAACACTTTTTTGTTTCTGTGTCGTGGTAGTATCGGTTTCTCTCCCTTCCGTGCTGTGGGCGCAAACCCCGGAATCGGAAACGTCCGAAGAAAAGGAAGGGGAGAAAACGACATCCCCAAACCGTACCGATCCCGAGCCGATTTCGGCCAAAGCCTATGACGGCACAAATCGTCTAACTGTCACAGCCGACCGTAGTGTACAGCGCCAGTTTGAGGTATTACGAAGTGTTGAGCTTGTCTCCGAAGAAACAATCCGGGAGACCCAGGCATCGTCTGTTCCGGATGCCCTGTTGAGTAGCTCTGGTGTCTTTGTGCAAAATACCAATCGTGGTGCGGGGTCTCCCTTTATTCGGGGGCTGATAGGGCCCGCCAACCTGATTGTTATCGATGGTGTTCGTTTTAATACGGCTACCTTTCGAACCGGGCCGAACCAATATCTGGCCCTGATTGATCCGGTCGCAGTACGACGAATTGAGGTGGTGCGTGGCCCGTCTTCGGTTCTGTACGGAAACGGTGCTATGGGTGGAGTCATCCACGTTTTGACGCAAGATCCAGAGGGCCTGGTTCCCCGCGATGTGGATCGCGGCTATCTGGAGGGTGCGGGCGCGACAGCGGATCTATCGACCGGCTTTCGTGCAGCGATAAGGGGAGAGCACTCGGGAGTGTCGGTCTTGGCGGGGGGGAGTGCACATCGATTCGGAACGCTTCAGGCCGGCGGTGGGGTTGATCAACCATGGTCTGATTATGAAGCGTATGGATGGCGAACCAAGGCCAATGTTGCTCTTTCGCCGAATTTGAGCCTTCGCCTGGCACATTTTGGTAGGGCGATCACGAACGCAGGACGGGCGGATCAACTGGGAAAAGGAGACCTTCGTCGTTATGACACGACAGATTTGCTCAGCTATGCCCAGCTACGTTGGGTTGGGCGAGGCCAGTTACGTGCGGTCGATGCGGCCCTGTCCCACCATCGGCTCTACGATGGAATATCCCGTTACAAATGTCGGAAGAATGGGACCGGCCAGGTTGCAGATCAGGCCGCATGTCTGGAGTTGGATCCGACCGGTCTTACGGCAAAGAACCGATTTCTCGACGTGGTCGATGTTCTGGGAGCGTATACCACCCAGAACTTTCGGGTGGGTCGGCGACTACGGTTGGTAACGGGTGCGGAGGTCTATTCGGAATACGTCGGATCCGAGGCAAAAGCGGCCAAACAGCCAGACTTTGTGTATTCGGATTCTGCCAGAGGCAATTTTTCGGACGATTCCTCTTTTCTTACCGCCGGTGCCTTTGTCCATGGCGCTCTTGGCGTTACCGATCTTGGCCCCTCTATCGGCCTTTTGCGGGTCACCGGCGGGGTACGGTATTCGTATTTCAAGGCCCATGCGCCGGCTGTCCCGGATATTGGCGACGTCGACTATAGTTTTGGGGATGTTGTGGCCAGCGCAGGGGTCCAGGTTTTGAACCCTGGCCACCATAATCTGTACGTCCATTTCGTACAGGGCTTTCGGGCTCCGAATCTTCAGGAGACGACCGTATTGGGTGATACCGGGAGCAAGTTTGAGGTCCCCAACGCGGGGCTTCGCCCGGAGCTAAGTGATACTCTCGAGATTGGGGCACGGGTTCGCCGTGGAAATCTTGAGCTTGGCGTGAATGGATTTTGGACGAAGTTGGACGATCTAATTGATGAAAGTCCGGCTAGTTTCGGAGGGGAATCCGAGGTCAATGGTAAGCCCGTTGTTCAGCGGACTAATGCACAGTCTGGTGAGATGGTTGGGATGGAGGGCTCGTTCGAGTATAGGAATGGTCCGGTTGGGATATTTGGGAACGCCACCTGGATTCATGGTGATGTCTCTAGCGCCGATGGCCTGACACAGCCAGCGCGTCGTATCCCGCCCGTATTTGGGACCCTCGGAATTCGATTTCATCCGAACCACAGAGACTTCTGGCTTTCTGGACGATTGCGTTGGGCGCTCCGGCAAGACCGCCTGCATTCGAGTGACCGGAAGGATCTCCGGATTTGTGAAACCGAACCGGGGAGTGGAATCCTCCAGGGTAATTGCCATGGAACTCCGGGCTATATCATTCTAGATATGCATGGGGGCGTGGTCTTAACACCTTCGATGGATCTTTTCCTGGGAGTTGAAAATCTGCTGGATCAGACGGCGAAATATCATGGTTCGGGGTATGATATGGCAGGGCTGAACTTGAAAATTACTCTGCGCGGACGTTTCTAGATGCGCAGCAACAGGGCTGGGAATAGCGCTCTAAATGCCGTTCAGCTCTTGACGCGGCGTGGTGAACAAGTGACCATGGTATGTGTAGAGTAACGATTCACTATAGAGTGATTGCGTGGAACCAGATCAGAGATTTGAAATTCAGCTCGGTCATGTATGCAATAACCGTTGTGTTTTTTGCGTAAGTGGTCAGATGACTGAACTTCGATTGGCGAAGCCGGTCGATACGGAGTTGATCCGCTCGGAAATAGACCGCGCCAAGGCTATGGGAATCCCCAAGTTTACCTTTCTTGGAGGAGAGCCCACCATCCACCATAGCTTTATGGAGTTGCTTGAGTACGCTGTTTCCAAAGAATTTGAAGAGGTCGTCATCTTCACGAATGGAGTTCGCCTCTGGAATGAGAAGTGGCTCCGTAAAGTCACAGCCCTCGGTGATAGTATTGCCTGGCGAATCAGCCTCCAGGGTGCGGATGAAGAGACACATGACTTCACCACCAAGAAGAAAGGGGCGTTTAAGAAGATCGTGACGGGTCTGGAGACCCTCAGCAAGATGGGGCAAAAGCTCAGCATCAATATGTGCGTGGTCGAGGAGAATTACCGGTCGTTGGTTCATCTGCCCGAGCTCGTTAAAAAATATGACATCTGGCAGGTCCACCTCGACATGGTACGGCCTCGCGATTCGGGTGACCGGACGGAGGATTACCTCGACGGTATAATGCCGGACTACGAAGATCTCGGACGAGTTCTTCGTACCATGCTGAGCGACTTTGACTCCATCTCTCCTGACTTCGACGTCAACATTGGGAATCTCCCGTATTGTGTGGTTCCCGAATGGGGTCATAAGATTCACCATGAAGGTAATCTTACCTTTACGGTGGCCGTCGATGGTGACTCCGAACTGTCCGCTCCGTGGGACAAATATCAGGACAAGAATACGGACAAGCTGAAGCTGGACAGTTGTACCTCCTGTGCTTTTGAGGCGCAGTGTAGTGGTTTCTTTGACCTCTACGCACGCCGACGGGGCGTCGATATTTTTCGACCGGTGTCGATGTCTCGAATCCGGGAACTGGACACGGAACATCGACTTTTTGTCCTGCGAATGAAACCGCATCTGGACGCGCTTGGAGAGAGTCTGGACTCTGGTTGGGTCCTCCGCGAGCGTGAGGAAGACGAACGTATGCGACGTATCGTCTGTAGGTTGCATGGGGATTCGGACCAGGAGGTTCGGCTGGTGTTGGTTCCACCAGATATGCCGGGTGGCGGTGATGGAGAACACACGGAATTCTGTCTGCGGATTGAGTCGGCGAGCGTTCCAGACCATATTGCCAATACCGTTGCCGGAGAGTTTTTTGATACCTTGGCCGGAACATGTCCAGGCCTGGTTCGTACCTCCGTGTCCTCCGATCGAATCCGAAAGCGTCGAACTGTCTTTGGATCCGACACATTGGTGACTCCATCGATTCAACGACGATTGCGTCGTCTTATGTCGAATGACGCCGTTCCTGGTTGGAAGGTTGTGGGGACCCATCCCAATCTCGATACGAATGGAGTTTCGGCCTATCTTGAAAGTGCGAATGGCGTCCGCGCGTCGGTGCATCTGAATCGGAATGAAAAAGACCGAATTGAGGTCTCCTGGGATTTCCCAGAAGACTTTGATAAGACAGCACGTCGAAGTATGATGCATTCCGTCGCAGCCGCACTTCGTGGCCAGCAGCGTGCAACAGCCTGAGTCCTATCTGGGAGTTTCTGGTTCAAGCACAGATGGCCCGTAGCGGGTTGTGGAGTCGACCGCGCCTATGACCAGGGAACCCGAAATCAAACGGACCATTAGTGACTTCCGGGACCCGGATTCGTGGTCTGCCCTCTTTGAGCAGGCGGGTGAAGAGAAGGCTGAGGTGCAGATATTGTTTCCGTCGCATGTGACGGAGCTTTTTGAGGGAGCCACGTACGCGTTTGGCAATTTTGAAGCGATTGTCAGCTCTATCGAAGAACTACTTAAAAAGGGTTGTTCGGTTGTACTGGAACACCCCATTACCCTGGCAACATACCGAGAACTGCCCGATCTCGTACGCTTTGTAGATGATAGACTTGGTACGGTTGCTGGTATCAGCTTCTGGAAGGCGGGCGGTGTACCTGTGCCGACCGATGCCGAGCTTACACCCTGGTTGAAAGCGGCGTTGCATGTATGTGAGCAACGCCAGGTAGGTGTTCAGATCCGACCGGACAGTGGCTTGGCAGAAGAAGCCAGATCGACTCTGCTTTCGCCGGATACGAATTCGTCGCTGCGAGGAATGCACCCTGTGGAAGTCAACCCCAAAGGGCGCCCGGCTGAGGTGTCTCTTGTTTCTTCCGGTGGTGGAGTGGAGGAACTTCGACGGGCGTTGGAATTAGTCGGCGATGGCCTGGGGAGTCTGGCCCGATTCATCCTTGATGTGCCGGACTTCACTCCGCGTGAAGTCGTTTGGGAGATCACCCAGGGACGTGATGCGGATGGGGCGGCTCGCCATCCCAATGAACTGAGTACGGCCCAGGGATATCAGCTCATACAGTCCTTGCGGGATTTGCGTACACCCCGGCTGGTTCTGGCTGGGACGGACTTTGGCTCGCGGCGCGATCTTCCCGGTCTTATATCTTTTGCCAAGCAGGTCGGTTTGGAGGTCTGGTTGGTGGGTAGTGATACACCACCTGGTAGTGACACGATGAAGCGCCTGGTTGATGCCGGTGTGTCGGGTATTCGACTTTCTTCTGCGGGAGACTCCGCCTGGCGAAAGACGGCGAAGACATTCGACCTTGGTGTAGAGGAAACAGGGCCCATATGCTCCCGTGCAGAGGAAATGCCGGATTGTTCGGAACTTTCGTTTGATCCGGTAGAGGGACCAGGTGGCTGCCCTGGTGGTAACGGCTGGATGTTTATTTCAGCGGATGGATTTCTGACCCCATGCTCGCTCCGAGACGAGGAGCCAGTCCAGGTTTGCGGGGAACATGCCTCGGCCGTGGCTCCCTGGCGTAAGGCCTGCCTGCGGACCATGACCCGGAAGTCAGGCTTGAGTGTAGATTGTTCCTATCGGCGTGAGGTTACACTTCGCACATTATTGACCCTACGATTGGGCCCAGACGAACCGCGCTTTGAGGTCGTCGAAGCGCTTATAAGCATATGTTCTGAGTTGAGCCATTATGTGGCATTGGCGGTTGCCTATGATCCGGACCAGGAAGAACATAGGCAGAAGATCAAGGCTTTGCAGGGCTGCTGCGACCGAGCCGGCGGGACGCTGCACTCCATTTCGTGGAATCAAGTAGCCGACCCGGATCTGACCGCCAAGGATGCAGGTTGGTTTGATGCGATTTTTTCGATTACCCGTTTGGTATCGACGGGATCGGACGCGTGTACGGCGGGATATCTGAATCTGATGCCCGAAGCCCAGCGCCAGACACTTCTGGCAGAGTTTGATTCGTTGTGGCGACCGGAGACCAGGCAGCAAGGGGTGACTTCCGATGTAGTTCTAAACGAAACGGGGCAGGAGCGGGTTCGTTTAGGCATTACGCTGGTGCCACCGGATAGTCCGTCGGTGTGGCTCAATGGTATGTTGCGGTCCCATGAGCAGGCTATGGGTATGGACCATTGGCTGGTTCGGTCGGATGACGGAAGCATCTTTGACCTTCGATCAATTCTTGACGTGCGTTTATCCATTGTCGATGCGGGCCAGTATGGACTCTTGATGGCAAGTCCGTACTCAGTGGCGATTGACCGGGTTGGAATCGAGATCACGGGTGCCAGTATGGATGCGATGCCGGCGCTGCAATGTGCAGTGAAGAATGACGTGATCGGCTCGGAAGTAGAGAGTATCCGACTCCTCGGCCTGGCCCGTGCAGTTCATCGACGCCCCACACCCGCACGAGCGGCTGGTGTATTGCCGAGTAGCTCGAAGAAGATTGCGCTGGACCCTACTCGATGCAACGGCAATGCAAGTTGTATGGGCGTTTGTCCTACCCAGTGTATTACCATCGAGGAACGGCCCGAACTATCGGAACGGCCCGTGCCGATCATTGATGATTCCCGTTGTATTCGTTGTTATGCCTGCGTGGAACATTGTCCCGAGATGGCCTTATCACCCGCTGGATTCCTCGATCAGGCCTGGGAACCAGAGGTCATCGGTTCGAAGGGATTGGACTGGTTGGGAATGTTGGGTCGCGATGTGCAGGAAGTGGCAACAGAGACCCGGCCCCCGTCCTGGCAGAATCCCCGGGAACCGGACAAGGAGCCCATTATACTCGGCGTCGCGATGACTACGCAGCAGCATCATGGTGCTGTTCTGTTGCGCAATGGGGAGCTGGTAGCAGCGGTTCAAGAGGAGCGATTCCGCCGCAAGAAGCAATACGGCTGGGCGCCCCCCGGACGTCGGGGGGAGACGGTCGTCTCGGACCCTACCCTGCCCATCGAATTACCGTTTCCGTGGGAGTCGATAGGCTACGTTCTGGAAGAAGCCGGAGTCCGACTCGAGGATGTTGATCATATTGCGGTCAATGGGGTTCCCGGCCGCTTCATAGAAACCTATTCGTTGAATGACCCCAAGAAGCCTCCGAGCACCGTTCAGTCGGGGCGATTTATATTCGTTCCCCATCACCTGGCGCACGCAGCATCGGCGTATCACGTCAGCGGTCTTGACGATGCCTTCGTCTTTACGGTCGATGGTCGAGGTGAACGAGAGACAGCGGCCTTCTTCGAGCCGACCGAAGATGGACTACATCGAACCTTTGATATCCTGGCCCAACGCGACACAACTATTGGCGGGGTCTACGAAACCGTCACCTTGATTCTGGGATTTGGTCATTATGGTCAGGGCTCTACCATGGGGCTGGCGTCTCTGGGTGATGGAACTCTGGATATGAAGCCCTATCTGTCCGCCCGCGATCACGAGGACTACAGTATTCATTGGCAAGGTGTGGACCGAGCCTTTGGTCATTTGTCTCGTCATCGAGATGGCCCACTTCTGGACGAGCATATTTCGCTGGCGGCGAGCACGCAGGATGCGCTGGAAGAGACCGTGATTTCCCTGATCGAAGGTGGCTTAAAAGGGCGTAAGCCGCGCGCGATGTGTCTGGCGGGTGGTGTCGCATTGAATTGCAGTTTGAACCAGCGGATACGACTTCATTTCGGATTGGAAGAGATCTTTGTACAGCCAGCAGCTCACGACGCGGGTACCGCGCTTGGCGCGGCCCTTGAGGCCCACCGGGTTATCACGGGCGAGATGCCACGCACGCGTATGAATCATGCGTATTGGGGGCCTTCCTACACCAACGATCAGGTAGCCGAGACGTTGGAGCGATTTGGAATCAAGGCAAGGAAGAGTGCGGACATTGAGAAAGAGGTCGCCGAGTTATTGGAGAAAGGCCATATCGTCTGTTGGTTCCAGGGACGGATGGAGTTTGGGCCACGGGCTCTCGGGGCTCGCAGTATCTTAGCCGATCCTCGACGACGGGAGATCAAAGACCGCCTGAATTTAATCAAGCGTAGGCAGTGGTGGAGACCGCTCGGACCGTCAATTCTTGCCGGGCGGGAGGCTGAATATTTTGAGACGCCGTTTACGACTCCTTTCATGTTGTTTACCCTACCGGTCCGGTCCGATAAGCGTGAGGAGATACCGGTGGTTGTGCATAGCGATGGTACCAGTCGGCCGCAATCCGTCGTGAAGGAAGCGAATCCACGATATTATCGGATGATTGAACATTTTGAGTCACTGACAGCGGTTCCAATGGTGGTGAACACATCATTCAATACGGCCTTTGAGCCGATCGTGGAGAGCCCTGAAGACGCAATCAGTTCTTTTCTACAACTGGGTGCGGATTATATGGCAATCGAGGATTATCTGGTCGACCGGAGAGAACTTTCGGCCCAGATTGCACAAGAGCGCCGGCGGGTGGAGGAGCTCGATGGCAGCTGATGACGCCCAGAGGTCCAATGGACGGTTGATGTTGCGACTCACCACCACGTGCAATAGCGCTTGCGCGCATTGCACCATTGCCGACATTGCACAACATGGTGAGAAGAGTTCCCGCGATGCTCTTGCGGAAATGAAACAGGGGCGCGAAGCAGGCTGTACGGAGCTTGTGTTCATGCGTGGCGAGGTAACTCTACGCGAGGACTTTTTGCCGCTGGTTCGTCATGCTCGGGAGATGGGGTACGAGTTTATACAGATTCAAACCAATGGGAGAGCCTTGTCTCGAGGGACCTATCTTCGTACGGCTCTGGCGGCGGGTATTGATTTCTTTGAGGTGTCGTTGTTTGGGCATGTGGCTGGGCTGCACGATATTATTGATGGAACCCCCGGAGCGTTTCGCGAAGTTGTGACGGGCCTCAAGAATCTGAGTCGGACGAGTAGTTCTTTCATGCTGACGATTCCGGTGCTGAAGCGGAACTATATGGTGTTGCCACAGATTGTTCGGCGTGCAGCCAATGTGGGAGCACCTCGAGTTCAATTCAACTTCTCCCGTCCGGTGGCGTCTCCATCCGGTTGGAATACCGCCCCACTGGTACGTCTTGAGGAAGCCAGCCCCTGGATTCGGCGCGCCATACGGGAGGCGGAGAGTCTGGGGCTTGAGAGTGGTACGGAAGCCGTCCCACTCTGTCATTTGCGTGACGAAGGTCAGGCCGGGGCAGACATCTCGGAGGATTTCGGACGCCATCGCGTGGCCGATGTACATCGGTTGGAGACGTCAATGGATACTCATCGTGAGACGTCTCGTCCGAAGCCGGAGCCTTGCCAGAGATGCCGCCTGGTCTCCGCCTGCCCTACTACATGGGCTGCCTATCAGGAGCTTTACGGCACGGCAGAATTTGTACCGTTCGACTGAGCTATTTCTTGCTTTTCGGCCCGGGCGTTCTTTTGGCGGCATCGACCATGGCCTTTAGTTTCTGGCCACGGAGTTTGTAGGCTTCGCTGAACACCATCAACTGTCCGAGTCCTTCGGATGATTGTAGTGCGGTATCCACCTGGCTTACCAGATCGGACATCCGGAGTTTCCGAATCAGAACCTCCTGGGCGAGTTCTTCAAGATTGTCCGTTCCACCCCGGGCAACCTGATAATCCACCAGGCTTCGAGTGATTTGCTGCTGGTATCCCAGGAAATGAAGCTTGATGGTTCGCAACGCCCGGTCGTCCCAGGGGTCGTCTCGGTATTCACCTGCCATCTGGAAATATAGCTGCACAAGGCGGGTGTGCTTCGCCACGTGGAAATAGATTTGCGTAAGCTCTTCCGGGGGGAGGCAGGAGCGGGTCTTTTTCGCTAGCTCCGAAAGGGATACCACCACGGATGTAAAGGGGATAAGTGATGCATTGGCTACGTCTGTTTCGGAGAGTCCCATGCGTATGAGGGTGCGTTGGTGCTGCGTCCGTTGTTTCTTGAAAGGGTTTGGTAATTGGTCGTCGACGGTTGCTGTAAAGCGAAGATAGCGTTTCCCAAATCGGTCATGATGGCGCACCACTCGACGCATCGCAGGGCCAGGTCGTTGTCGCAGGAGCCACACGGCTCCCTCGCGCAGACCATCCATAATCGCGATACGGTTGGAATACTCGGCAGAGGCATCCGTAGACCCCCTGGAGGAATGCACCGAGTCCAGGGCCTGCACAATATGCGCCGAATCCAGAGCCTGCATAACCGACCCCATTTGCATCAAGTCCTTGATCACCCACATGGCCATGGCAGCATCCGCCGGTGAGCAATCTGTCTCCACCATAAGGCGTGGAATTAGAGAAGCTCCGCCATGATCTACCAGTACCTGGGTCTGGCCCAGGGCGGCAATGGCCGGATACAGGGGATGCTGGTCGTAGAGATCACCAAACTTTTTATGCAGTGAACCCGGGAAATACGTCTCAACCAGGTCCGCTGCAAAGGGATTTATGCGATTTGATTTCAGAAGAGATTGTTGGAGGTGGATTTTGCTATGGGCACAGAGAATTGAAAGTTCCGGTCGCGTATACAGTTTTTTCCCCTCGGTACGCCGTCGCAGGATCTCCTTTTCCGACGGTAGCCCGTGCAAGTCCGCATCGAGTACGCCGGCTCTGGCTAGAAATTGCTGGGTTCGGAAGAAAGAAAAAGGCGAACGATGGGCTCGCTTTTCTTCGAGGCTCAACATCAATGCCTGGTCGTGGTTGTTCTTTAGAACCAGCTCTGCCACATCATCTTCGAGGTTCCGCATGACCTTATCACGGGTGGCCCGCGTCAGTTTTTTCTGACGAAGGGCTTCGCCGAACAGAATCTTCATATTGACTTCATGATCGGAACAATCGACGCCACCCGAATTATCGATGGCGTCCGTATTGATGCGACCACCGCCAAGTGAGAATTCGACGCGGGCCTTCTGGGTAATGCCCAGATTGCCGCCTTCACCAATTACCTTGGCCTGGAGCTCGTTGGCGTCGATTCGGACCGCGTCATTATCCTTGTCCCGAACATCGGCGTTGCGTTCGTCTGAGGCTTTTATATAGGTGCCAACGCCACCATTCCAGAGGAGATCTGCGGGCATTTTAAGGAGGGATCGAATCAGCTCGGTTCCGGATAGTTTTTCGGATTCGATTCGGAGGAGTTTTCGGGCTTGCCGGCTGAGTGTGATCTCGCGCGCATCTCGACTATAGATGCCTCCTCCAGGGCTTAATACGTCCGGATTGTAATCTGTCCATTGCGATCGTGGGAGCTCAAACAGGCGTTTCCGCTCCAGATAGGAGTCCTCTGGGTCTGGGTTTGGATCGAGAAAGATATGCTTGTGATTGAATGCACCCACCATCTGCATACTACGGCTCAAGAGCATTCCGTTGCCAAAGACGTCGCCACTCATATCGCCGATCCCAATGGTGGTGATGGGATCGGTTTCTGGGTTGCTACCGATTTCAAGGAAATGCCGTTTTACGCATTCCCAGGCTCCCTTTGCCGTAATGCCCATTCCTTTGTGGTCATAGCCCGCAGAACCACCGGAAGCGAAGGCATCGTCCAAC
>CAUZEG010000017.1:0-34266 GCA_963578775.1 Myxococcales bacterium | reverse complement strand
GGAGTCGGCGTATACTGCGATGAGGACAATGACGTCTGCGAACCGTATTCCACGGAGGGGCTGACTCTGAGTTGCATTGTCTTTGCTGGCGCTCCGTCTATGTGCACCCTGGAATGCCTGGGGAGTATTGAGTGCCCGAGTGGCAACGAATGTCGCGAAGTTGCGGACAAAAAGGTCTGTGCTCCCGCATTCGCGGTACCGTTCTATTGTACCCGTTCTTGTGCCGAGGACGTAGACTGCCCGGCGGGTAGCATCTGCGCGGTAGATACGGGGGAGTGCATTCCGCGGGGCTTCTGCTCAAGCTGCGATTCTACAGAGGATTGCGGCTATGGTTATACCTGTGCTGCGGAGGCAACAGGCGACAAGTTCTGCACCCAGTCCTGCAATCCCAGCGCGCCCATCTGTGGGCCGGGGTTCAAATGCGATCAGCCGAGTCCGACCAATCCAGACTTTTACTGTCTACCGGTGTCGGGCAGCTGCAAGGGCGATGGAAACCATTGTTCGCCGTGCACAGATGGGGAGGATTGTAATGATGGTTTCCTCTGCTATGTATCTCCGGAGACCGGTGAACGGTATTGCGCATCGATATGTACGTCGGACACGGATTGTCCTTCGGAGCATGTCTGTGAAGAACGCTTGAAAGGAAAAATATGTCTGGCAGAGGTGGGGCAGCGAACAGTGGCCACTTGTCAGGCGTATGTGTATCAGTACTGTGAGGCGTGTAATTATCCCTGGCAGTGCGAATCGAAGATCTGCCATCGAGCCCAGATTGGTGGGGTCACACCCCATTGTTCAATTGCTTGTACGGGACAGTTGGATCAGACTTCGTGTCCCAGTGGTACGTTCTGCGTGATGAGTTCTGCCACGGGCTCTGCTACAGGCTGGGCCTGTACCCCGCCGAATCAATACAAATGCTCTGGATGGCTGAACTGTGCCGGTGTCAATTGCGATCCCGGAGAAGTCTGTCAGAATGGATGGTGTGTGGAGGACTAAGGGTAATGAAGATTTCGTCGAGAGTTCAGAAAATGAATCGTCGTATAATAGCGTTCACATTTCTTTTGTTCGGCTTTCTGGTGATAGGTCCGGCAGTTGCGTCGGCCGCGCCCGATCCGAGTACACTTATATTCAATCCGACATCGCGTGCCGAGGCCCTGTCGATATTATATAAGATGCCGGCCCGGCGGGCGGATGCGGCCATCTCCAAGATGTTTGTCAAGACCGGAACTGACCGGGAAGCGCAACGTATTCTTGTTGAAGTCCTGGGCGATGCTGGAGGTCTGGGGAAACGGAATCTGGCGCGATTGGCGGCGGGTGAAGACACCATTCTCGCCGAGATGGCCTATAAAACAATGATCGCCCGCGGGCACGCGCGAGATCTGACCTCCGATATGCTGGTTCGTTTGCAGCCAGGACAGCCCCCTCGGCTCGCATTGCTGGCTTTGGAACAATTGAAGATGTATCGCCACCCGAAACTACGGAGCTGGCTGGAAAAGATTATTCCATCCGATGAGCGGCCTCTGGAGCTGCGAATTGAAGCGGTTCATACCTTGTCTGAGACGGAAGGTGAGGAGGCGACTCGTTTTCTGAACCTGGTCTATAACCGCTCTAAGCTGGGCTATACGCCGCGGCACCTGCGGCTGCGCCGAGTTATTATCGATGCGCTCGCCAAGCTCGGGAGCATCGACTCCATTCCCACCTTGATCGACGCGTTGCGCATCAAGGAGCTACAGCATCATTCGGTCGACGCCCTTGTTAAGATGGGTGAAAAGGTCGTGCCACGACTCCAGCTTGTAATGAAGACGGCCGATCCGCGCATTGAGCCCGGAGTACTGGCGGTCCTTTTCCGGTTGGGCCGGATTGAGCCAGACCGGTTCATAAAGATGTTGCGGTCTTCGGATCGTGACGTCCGCCAGAAGGCCAAGTGGATCTTGATTTCTTTTCCCGATGAGCGACTGGTGCCCACCTTGTTGAGGATGTGGGAGTCTGGGGAGGCCTATCCGACTCGTAAGGAGCTCATCGACTTGCTGATCTCCCATTACGAGAGCCCAATCGTGGTTGCCTTATTCCAGCGCATGTTGACTGGACCTGATCCCGCCATTCGTAGCCGGGCCCTTGAAGTTGTCGTGGGTGCCCAGGACCTGCGCGCTCGTAAATCAATTGTCGCAATGCTGGAGGAAGAACCACTGCCCGAGCTGCGCATTCAGGCCCTTCGCGCGGCGGTTTTCCTGGGGCTGAAAGAAGCGCGCAAGGACATCGAGAAGATGATCCAGTACGAACCCCCGAATGTGCGAAAAGTAGCCATATGGGCGTTGGGTTGGCTCGGCAATAGCCAGTCTACTCTGGCCGTACTCGGAAAAACCCGGGGACAACGAGATGCCGATATTCGGCCGGTTGTGGTGGAAACAGCGGCTCGTCTTAGTGGCACATTGGTGCGTAAGAATGCCGAAGCCTCTCATTACTCGGGTCTAAAACCCTTCAATGCTCGGAGAACCCGTAGAAAGGCCGGCACCCGCACCTATAAAGTGACGGTACAGCATAAGAAGGTCAACGTGGTATTGTACGGTAGCGGCCGGCCAATGCTGGTGTTCTCCCCACTTCCGATCAGCGATCCTGCACCGGTTCTCGCAGGACTGAAAGGCCTGGCTCGAAAACGACAGTTGGCGTTCTTCTACGTGGAGAATAATGAGGCTCCGCCGTACCGGGTCAATGGTCTTACCGCAATCTGGATGCGGGAAGCAGCCGATAAGGTTCGAACGGTTCTCCGGGCTGACAAGAAGCCGATTGACGTTCTTGGCTGGTCTCTCGGTGCTGTCTGGGCCTTGGACTATTGCGCTGGTGATGCCTCGCGTTGTTCGCAACTTGTGGTCGTCTCGCCGATGTCGTTGGAGGCGGATGTCTGGAAAGATGTGACCGGACTGATCCGGGGTATGGCCCCATCGCATCTGTCTTCCACCGTGGATATGCTATCTGTGAAGAAAAACGAGTTCCATCCCGATGTATGGGCCCGTCATTATCAAGAGATGTTGGCACATACCATGGTCGCCGATACCCGAAAGGCGACGGCTCTTGGATTAAGTGGATATCCCCTGTTCCTGGTACCGCCGGAAGCCCCCTGCGTAGCGGAGGAAGAGAGGCTGGCCAGTCTGGCCCAACAGGGTTTGCCGATTACGGGCGTTTTTGGGGCCGTCGATCCCTTTGGTGTTCCCTGGCGGAAATACCTCACGAATCTAGCGAACCGGTATGCCGCCACAGTAAGCGTCCATGTCGTGGACGACGGGAATCACTATATGTTGCATGAGATCCCCAAGACGGCGCGGAAAAGCGTCCGTTTGCATAGACCATCGCGACGTTAGTTCACTCAGCTATCGTCTGGCACTACATCGATATGTAGTTCCTCAAGCTGTTCCCTTGAGACCGGTCCGGGGGACTCGCTCATAAGGCATGTTCCCCGTTGGGTCTTGGGGAAGGCGATGACGTCACGGATACTTGGCTTACCCGTGAGGAGCATGACCAGCCGGTCAAGGCCCAGGGCGATGCCGCCATGGGGCGGGGTTCCATACCGCAGAGCTTCCATGAAGAATCCGAAGCGTGCCTCCGCCTCGTCTTTACTGATGCCGAGAAGCTCAAAGACACGGGCTTGTAGATCCGAATCGTGGATACGAATACTTCCGCCCCCAATCTCCGTTCCGTTCAGGACAACATCGTAGGCAAGAGCGCGTACCTGGGCCGGCGTTTCTGCGAGGAGTGGTGCGTCGTCTGAAAGGGGCGCCGTAAAAGGATGATGCATGGCATTATGCCGCTGCCCCTCTTCATCCCATTCGAACATTGGGAATTCGGTAACCCATACGAAGTTGAACTCCCCTTCGTTGATAAGGTTCAGGCGTCGACCCAGGCTGTTTCGCAGGTTTCCAAGAGTGTTATGAACCACATTTGGCTGGTCGGCTACAAAGAATACCAGATCGCCAACCTGGAGACCGACGGCTTCCTGCAGCTCCTCAATCTCGGTCTCCGAGAAGAACTTCACGATGGGCGATTGCAGGGATCCATCTTCGTTCTTGCGGATCCAGGCGATTCCACGGGCACCCCACGCACAATGCTCTTTTACGATTCGATCGATTTCGGTCCGCGATGTGCTCAACCCGCCGCCTTCCGCGCGCAAGGCCTTGACGATACCACCTCGTTCTACTGCAGACGCGAAGACCTTGAAGTCGCAGTTTGCCGCCCAGTCGGTCACATCGGTGAGGGGCATATCAAAGCGAAGATCGGGGCGGTCCAGGCCGTAGGTGCGGACCGCCTCGTCGTAGGTCATACGGGGGAATGGAGTGGAGATTTCCAGGTCTGCTACCTCCTTGAAGACCTGAGCCAGTACCGTTTCGACGACGTCCATGACATCGTCCGGCTCCACAAAAGACATCTCGAGATCCACCTGGGTGAACTCGGGCTGACGATCGGCCCGGAGGTCCTCGTCCCGGAAGCAGCGAGCGATTTGATAATAGCGATCGAATCCGGAGATCATGAAGATCTGTTTCAAGATCTGTGGAGATTGGGGCAGGGCGTAGAATTCGCCTGCGTGAATCCGAGAGGGCACCAGAAAGTCGCGGGCTCCTTCGGGGGTGCTTTTCAGAAGAATTGGAGTTTCCAGGTCGAGAAAACCCTGTTCTTCGAGAGATCTGCGTACGACACCGGTGATCTTGGAGCGGGTCAATAATGCCGACTGGAGGGGGCCGCGCCGTAGGTCCAGGTAGCGGTATTTCAATCGAACCAGTTCGGCCGTGTCGATGTCGTCGTCGATCAAGAAGGGGGGTGTTTTCGATTTGGAGAGCACCTGGAGTTCAAGGGCAGAAATTTCGATGGCCCCGGTTGGAAGCCGGTCGTTGGTGTTTTCACCACGGGATACAACGGCACCCTTCACCATGACTACATCCTCATGACGCAGTCGGTCGGCGATATTATGGGCGTCCGTGGCCACCGTGGGGTCGAATCGTAACTGGACGATTCCGGAACGATCGCGAAGGTCGATAAAGACGCAGCCACCATGGTCGCGGTAGGACTGAACCCAGCCGGCTACAACGACTTCATTCCCCTCGTGTTCCGCTCGAAGTGTGCCGCAATAGGTGCTGCGACGGAATTGCATGGATGTCTTCATTGGTCAGGAACTCCGCGTCTGCCGGTGGCCTTCCCACCTAGCCCACGTCCGCGCGTGCGTCAACCGTGTTCGCTATATGCCGTACTTCTACGGTGGGCCTATGTCCTCAGGCCTGCTCGGTTCCCTGAACGCTTACGACCAGCCTACGACGATGATTATGAACACGATGCTCCCATAAATAGATTCCCTGCCAGGTCCCAAGCCCCAGAGTTCCACGGCATACGGGAATAGCCAGGGTATTGGTGGTGAGGACGGTGCGAATATGTGCGGGCATATCGTCGGGACCTTCCGCCCGGTGTTGAAAATAGTCGGCACCATCCGGAACGGTACGAGCCATAAAGGATTCGAGATCACTTCGAACCGTTGGATCGGCGTTCTCGCAGATGATCAGCGATGCACTGGTATGTTGCACGAATATATGACACATGCCTGTGCCGACGCCGGAATCCGCCACAATACGGGCGATTTCCTGGCTCAGATCGTAGGTGCCACGACCAGCTGTATGGACTTCAAACGATTTCTGGCGGGTTAGGGAGTGGGGTTCCATGAGCGTGTTCTCCCAGATTTCGTGGGGTTGTGCAATGTACCGGGCCGGTTGGCCTCTCCAACCCCTGGCGGAGTTTTTTTATGGTGTGGAGCACAAGCCGGTTGACCCTTGATCCGGACTGATCCATAGTCCCGCAAAAGCTGTGATCAGGAGTATCGTTTGTCGGACACACTGAAGGAAACTCCACTACATGGTTGGCATACGGAGCATAAGGCGGTCATGGCGCCGTTTGCGGGCTGGGAGATGCCGATCCGGTATAGCCAGATCTCTACGGAGCATTGTGCCGTTCGAGAGGCTATAGGCCTCTTCGATGTCTCCCATATGGGTGAACTCTGGCTCCGCGGCGAGGGAGCCCTGGCCCTTGCCAATCGATTATTTACCAATGATGTGTCCAAGGGCCTTCCCGATGAGGCCACATCGATCGGACGTGCGCTATATGGCGCTGTGCTCAACGACGAGGGCGGGATCCTGGATGATGTGATTGCCTATCCCCACAGTCCCGAATCGGTGTTGTTCTGCGTGAATGCAAGCAATGTGGCGAAGATCCGTCAGTGGTTTGCGAAGCATGTGGTGTCGCCTGTGACGTTGGTGGATGAGAGTGAAACCACCGGTCAGATTGCGGTCCAGGGACCAAAGGCGCCGGAACTTCTGGGACGTCTATTTGGTTCCGAAATTCAGGATTTACGGCCCATGCGTTTTCGATCTGTTCAATTTGCTGGTGCCGCATGCATCCTCGCGACGACCGGATATACCGGGGAGCGCGGGGCCGAGATATTTGTTCCATGGGATACCGCACGGAGCCTCTGGGAGGCGCTTATGGAGACGGGGGCCGATCTCGGAGTACAGCCGGTGGGCTTGGGCGCGCGCGATACCCTGCGTTTGGAGAAAGGATTCTGCCTATACGGCAATGAGCTCGACGAAACCCGGACACCCCTCGAAGCGGGTTTGTCCTGGACCGTAAAATTCGACAAGGGTGGATTTCTGGGCGATGCGGTCCTGATGAAACAAAGGGATGAGGGGGTACGCTCGAAGTTGGTGGCTATTTCTATGGAGGAAAGAGGGATCCCGAGAAGCGGGTACCCGATCCTTACGAGCGCGGGGAAGGGGCAGATTACGAGCGGTACGTTTTCTCCCTTGTTGAAACAAGCCATCGCGATGGGGTATGTACCATCAGACGTAGAGATTGGAGACCAGATACAGGTGGAGATTCACGGGAAACTACGGTGCGCACGTGTGGCGAAGTTACCGTTTGTTTGATGAACCTCTGAGTTACTCATAATAGAGGATTGTAAGGCGATGGATATCCGAGACGATTATCGGTACACAAAAGATCATGAATGGGTGTCTTTGGATAACGAGGTGGCCTGCGTCGGTATTACCGACTATGCCCAGGAACAGCTTGGTGAGGTCGTCTACGTCGAGCTTCCTACTGTTGGCACCTCCCTGAGTGAAGGGGAGTCCTTTGGTGTGGTCGAAAGTACCAAATCCGTTTCCGATCTCTACGCTCCCATGGCCGGTGAAGTAGTGGAAGTCAACAGCTTGTTGATCGATGCACCGGAGAATATCAATACGGATCCCTACGGCAATGGTTGGATGATCAAGATACGGGTCCAATCGGGTGTTGACGACCTCCTCAGTCCGCCGGATTATGCGGCGCTTACGACCTGAACGATTAATCCAGGAAGGTAACGGTATGAACCGAACGACGCGACGCTCTATTCTTGTAGTATTCATCCTCTCGGCGATCGCCCTTGGCTCGTTTAGCGGATGCCGTTGCATTAAGCGGAAATTGGGTGGGGAAAGCATTGAAAACCCCAGCCCCAATAGCCCCGAAGGGCTCGTGCAAAAGGTGCTCGCCAGTGGCTTGATGGACGATGCGGAAGAAGGGTACACGACCTTCGTGCAACTGATTGTTCCGGTGCGTAGAAGCAAGAGCTGCGAGGATTACTACCGGAGTTTTCGGCGCAAGGCGGACAAATTCGTGACCAAGGGATCCAAGCGGACCAGGCCGCATTATAAGCTGATGGACGTCAAGAGCGCGAAGCCCGGCCGAGACACCAAGGGGACAAAACGAAAGAAGCTCTTCGTGAAGAACCGGGACTCCAAGTCGACCCCCTTTGATACGGTCAAATATAAGGGCAAATGGATGCTCAACAACTGCAGTATTTGAGGCGCCGCTAGGCTTCTTCCGGCTCGTCGGATGTTGTTTTTAGCGGTGGTAGTCCAACAAATCGTTCCGCCACGGTGTACACATTAAACCGCCCCGGGCGTAGAAAGCCTACCAATGTGATTCCGAAACGCGCGGCCAGCTCCACCGCCAGACTGCTTGGTGCGGATACCGCACATACCACCGGTATTCGGGCCACCAGTGCTTTTTGCAGAATCTCGAAGCTGCTTCGGCCGCTGACCATCAAAATCCGGCCGGACAGGGGGATTTCGCCGGCCAGAAGTGCAGCGCCGACCACTTTGTCGACGGCATTATGCCGACCCACGTCTTCGCGTAGGGAGAGCAGCTCACCCTGCTGGTTGAACAGGCCTGCTGCGTGGAGTCCACCGGTCACTTCGAAGACGGCCTGTTTCGGTCGCAATTTGTCGCCGAGGCCGTAGATTGTCTCGGCCTGGATGGTCAAGTCGTCCTCCACCGGGCCGACGCCGCGGGCCTCCAGGCTGGCCAGACTGGTTTTTCCGCAGACACCACAGGCACTGGAAATCATAAAATGCCGTTCCAATCGTGCCAGATCCGGCAGTTCGTCTCCCCGCAGATTGACGTGTACGATGTTTTCTTCAGCACCGGGGTCTACGTCGGAACAGAACTCAATACTCTGAATTTCGTCTCCCGAGGTGATGAGGCCTTCGCTGAATAGGAAACCGGCTGCGAGTTCGAAGTCATGGCCGGGGGTTCGCATGGTGACGGCCAGAGTCTGTACCGCCTCACCAGCGCGGACCCGGATCTCCAGAGGCTCTTCCGTTGCCACGTAGTCCGTGTCGTGAGAGGACTTGTCGGCCTGAAAACGGACAATATCCCTGGGTCGAATTCGTCCTGGATGCTTCATGTCGACACACTCTGTTCGACGGCCTGGTCCCAGGGCATAACAGGCATTCCGAGTCGTAGACGCAGGGCGAGCATTGCCCCTGTGCGGCGTCCATCCATACCACGCGTTATAAGGGGTGTATCCGGGGCTGGCAACGACCAGTCGCCCTCCGTTTGTGAGAGCCAGAAGAGCGTCATAAGGGGTTCGCGTTCTCTATGGGGGAAGACTTCCTGCCAACGCAGAATCGTGAGACCGGCTTCCCGGGCCGCTTTCACCACCCGGTCGGTCCAGCGTGCACCGAAGACCAATGACACCCGGCCATCTGGGCTCAACATGGACCTGGCGGTCGAAAGATAATCTTCCACTCCACCACGGTATTCGAAGCGGCAATATGCTTTTTGACTATGTTCGCTGATGGTTCCGCTTCCCAGGGGAAGATAGGGTGGGCTGCAGGTGATCAGATCGTAGGGCCCATCGGGGATATGATGTCGTTCTCGAAAGTCTGCGCCAACGATATGGACCCGGTCGCCAACCTGGTTGTAGTCAACGGACTGTCGTGCAAGACCAGCGCTCGATTCCTGTGCCTCGACTCCGACCACGGTCGCGGAACGCCAGGTCCAGGCCAGCATAAGGGCGATGGATCCGATGCCGCAGCCCAGGTCCAGTATACGCTCTGGAGGGCCCTGGTAATGTTCCACTGCGTAGTGAGCCGTCAACACATCATCGGTGGAAAAACGGTGACCTTCGCGCAACTGGTAGATGCGCCACGAGCCCGAAAGAGCATCCAGACTGACGCTGGGACTATCAGGCTGATTTTTAAACGGGTCTGAGAAACTTGGCATACGGGTCATGTGCCTGCTTTAATCAGGCTTTCGTTTGATTGACAATGGGTTGTTCTCACACCTATAAACCGAATAGACATTTTTTGGATGAATATATGGGGATTTCCATCCCACGCTGGTTGTTCTTTATCGTCGTCTTGCCGGGACTTTTCTGGACCGGACCGGCATGGAGCCAAACCGACGAGATGGCGGATGACGATTTTATAGAGTTGAAGCCGATTCGGCCGCCGGACCATTATTACGGTCTCCTCACGGAATCGCGGCGTTTGCGTGGTGCTGGTTCGTATCATACGGCGTTTAAAAAGCTGGCTGAGATTCTGGCCGACGGCCAGGACATCGAGACCTACTATCAGGAAGCACAATACGAAATTGCGCTGACCCTTTTCGACATGGGTTTGTTCCAGGCTGCGTTGACCTTCTTTGAGCGTATTGCAGACGAGGGCGGAGTGCATGTCCGTCATCGAGACGCGCTACAGTGGCTGGTCCGACTGCATCGGAAGATCCCCGGAAATATGGCCGTGTTGGAGAAGGTTGCCGCCTACCCACCATCGGTGTACCCAGAGGCATTACTCGACGAAATCCACTTCTTGATCGGTCTCTATCAATATAGTGAGGCCGATCTGGAACAGGCCCTTGGTCAGTTTCGGCAGGTCCGAAAGAAGGGGAAGGCGTATTATATCAAGGGTCGCTATTTGTCGGGCGTTATCCATGTGGAATTGAAGCAGGCCCGCGAGGCGGAACAGGCCTTTAAGGATGTGCTTCGTTATTTCGCAGCCAGTGGAAGTCCGGATGATGACACCCGCCGATTCCAGGATCTCAGTACACTCGCCCTGGCGCGTATGTTCTTCACGGTCGGGAATCATCGTGCCGCAGAACGGTTCTATAAGAGGATCCCCAAGACTTCTGAGTACTGGCTTGATTCTATCTACGAATTATCATGGACCTATTTCCATATGGGCGATTACGCCCGGTCCATGGGTAATTTATGGACCCTGGATTCTCCGTATTTCGAGTACGAGTATTTCCCGGAGGCCAAGTTACTTCAGGCGACGATACTATTTGCGACCTGCAACGACCGAATGGCAATCAAGCTCGTCAACGGATTTGTGCCGGAATTTCAGGGACTCCAGAGAGAAGTCAAGTCGATCCTTGGCCGGGCCACCGACGCAGAGGAGTTCTATTTCTATCTGGCCAAGCTCGCCGCTACGAGTTCAAACAAGTTATCGCTGGAAATCCGGAAATTATTCAACGGAGCTCTTTCTAACCGCCGTATCCAACGCTATTTCTCCTTCATTATTCAGCTGAACAAAGAGGTAGCAAAAGTGTTGGAACTGCAGAAGAAACTGGGCAAAAACGAGATCCTTACGCAGTTGGAGCAGGATCTCGTGGATTTCCGTGTATTGATGATCGCAGAAGCAGGCGATCTTGCGCGGTCCCGTCTGGTCCGCGTCCGCAAGGATGTTTCTGCCATGTTGACGGATTCTCTGCGTTTGAAGTTCGAGACCATTCGTCGTATTCGGCGCAAGATCGGAAAGAAAAAACCCGGTTTAGATGCCGCTGGAGCCCGGTCCACCGTAAAAGTTGATGACGAGCACGTTTTGTACAATTTTGACGGTGAGTACTGGATGGATGAACTCGGCACCTACCTCTATGAGGTACGTGATCAATGTTCAGTAAAGTAACGGAATGAGAACGTCGAAACCGTACAGATGGCCCCGTCTGGTGGGGAGCCTTCTCGCCATCTTGATGGTGTGCTCGGTGTCGTCTGCCCTGGCCGTCAAGGGCAAGGATGGCAAACGTACCATCAAAACTCTGGAGTCTACGCGCCTCAAGAAACAAAAAAAGGCGGCAGAAAAAGACAAGAAACAAAAGACGCGTCCCGTTAAACGCCGTGCGCTTCTGAAACGAAAAGACCGGGTTCAAGCCGCCCTTGAGGCGAATATAGAAGAGCAGATCGAAACTCTACAGATGTTGATAGAGAGCGCAGACATCGAGGATCCGGACCTGCCCAAGTACCTGCTCACTCTCGGGGATGTGTATTGGGACAAGTCGGACAACTATTACGAACAAGCCTACGACCTGGTCCTGGAACGAGAGATCTACCAGGCCTCGGAGCGGGGCGATGTCCAGGCCGAAGACAAGGCCCGTATGCGGCAGGATGATCTGCTGGAACAGGAACGGAAGTGGCGAGAACGAGCGATTCAAGTGTATCGGTCGATCGAGACGCGTTTTCCTGCCTACAACGATCTCGACATGGTGTTCTATTATCTGGGTTACCAGTTATTACAGGTAAATCGTAAGCAGGCCGCAGCGACCTATTTCCGGAAGATTCTAGAGCGATTCCCCTCGAGCCGTTATGTGCCGGATGCGCTTTATCATATCGGTGACCATTATTTTGATAAGAGCAAGTTCAATGTCGCGCTTCAGTTCTACATCAAGGTAGAGGAGTTTGAAAATAGCGCTGCGTACGCAATGGCGTTGCATCGACAGGGGTGGTGCTATTTCAATATGGGCGACTATCAGAAGTCGCTGCGGACCTTTATCCGGGTCATTCTCCATGCCCAGTCCAAGAAGGGTAAACTCCTACCGTTCCGAGACGAACTGGAACGAGAGGCTCGCCAGGACTCCGTGCGCGCCTATGCTGTCGTAGGCTCTCCCCAACAATCCGTGAAGTTCTTTTCGCGAATTGCGCCAGCGATCAAGTTCCTGTTGGTTGAGTCGCTCGCGAATATGTACTTCACCGAAGGAGACTGGGACAAGAGCATAATCGTGTACCGTCTCCTATTGAAACATTGGAAGGAGAGCCCCAACCGGATCCTTTACCTCCTTGGGATAGCCGAGAATGGATATCATGTGGGCGACAAAAAGATGCTCGTTGAGAGCATTCGTCAGGTGATGAAGGACTTCCGTCCTATGACCGCCAACCTTGACGCGCGTACCATGAAGGCCGTGAACGAGCGTCTGGAGGGCCTGGTCAAGACGTCCGCGACGATCTACCACAAAGAAGCAGAAAAATACGGTCATAGAGAGACGATTGAATACACAACCTACCTGTATGAGGCGTATCTGGCCCTGTTCCCCAATGCACGAGATGCCTACGAGGTGACCTGGAATCTGGGCGTCCTCAATGAGGATATCGGTAACTGGGAAGAGGCCGCCGAGATTTATGAAAGGGTTATCAGCTTGAAACCAGATGGCCCCTACGCGGCGGATGCCGCCCGGGCCATTATGCTGGCGTATTATAATGTGGTGGAAAACGAACAGGTGGACGCAAAGGACACGGCCGAGCTCAATCTGAATCCCATCCCGTATCCAGAGCGGTATCAAAATGCCTTAAAGTCCGCTCGACGATTCATACGACTGGCCAAAGGAAAAGACCCCGAGGTGTCAAAGGCACATGTTGTATTGGCAAGAATTGCATATCACTTCAACCACTTCGACGAGGCGACAGAGAATCTTCTCATCGTTCTGAACCAATATCCGGACGATAGCCTGGTCCCCATGTCTGCACGTATGTTGTTGTATTGTTACGACCTGCAGCGTGATGTCGACAATCTGCAGCTCTATGCAGATCGCTTCGCTGCGAACCCGAAGATCAATCAGGGGGAGTTGGCGGTCTTCATTCAAAAGGTCCGCAACCAGATGAGCTTCAAGCGCTGCTTCAAATTTGAGCGCAGGAAGGAGTACATCAAAACAGCGCAGTGCTTCGAAAAATATGTGCAGGAATTCCCCGATACGGAGTTACGGGCCCGTGGGTTTTTCTATGCGGCCGCTGCCTACAACCGAGCAAAACTCATCAAGAAGGCTCTTACGACATTAGGGGATCTGTATAACGAGATGTCGGAGGATCCGCTGGCTCCGACGGCCCTGTACAGCATTGCCGAGATCTATCGATCGATTGCGCTCTATGAAAGGAGCGCCAAGTTCTATGAAATGTACGCCAAGAACCACCCAAATCATCGCTATGTGAAGAAGGCTCTTCAGTTCGCGTATCGATTCCGAAAAGCGCTTGGGCAACACACGCGAGCGGTTAAGGTGGGTGGACTCTACCGAAAGATGTATCCCTCTGACCCCAATAACCCCAATCTTATTATTGAGAGTGGTGTATTACAGCAGAGGGCGGGTCGTCGAAGCCGTGCGGTTCGGGCCCTGACCAGGGTTTTGAAACGGCCACCCAAGGGGGCGGGGCAGGATTTCGAATTCCGTGCGCGGCTCGAGTTGGGTAAGGCCTATTCGGGCGGTAATCGTGGTGATCGTCGCCGCGCGTTGACCATCTTTGAAACCAATGTAAAACGATTTGAGGCCCTGCCCGAGGATGCCCGTCGCAAGATGTCTGCATCGGGCGTAGCGGCCGTGGCCGAGTCCCATTTCATGCTGGGTGAGGTCGTGCTCAAGAATATGGCGGCCATCAAACTCAAGGGGCGCCCGAAGGACATCAAGATTCTCGTTAAGAATAAGGTGGTCCTCATCAAACAGGCCGAGGTGATATTCGACCGGGTGGTGTCCTACGGTAACCGGAACTGGGCAATTGCCGGCTTGTCTCGAATTGGCCGTGCCTACGAAACCCTCGCAGAAGACTTCGTAAAGGTGAAGCCTCGCGGCTTGAATTATGAAGCGACTCTATATTTCCAACAGGAGAGTGAAGAGCGAGCGGAGCCCATCCGGCAAAAGGCCATCCAGATGTATCGTACGGCTGTGAAGGCCGCGGTGGCCAACCGTTGGTTTAATACCTATACCCAGGATGCTCTGGACGCCCTGAAGCGCTTGGATTTCACCTTTCCCTTCTTGAAGGAATACGTTGTGGCGTCCGGCCAGGTTCGACTCAGTGGGTCCATTCCGATGATCGGCAGTCTAACCGAGGCTGAAGAGGGGAGCCTGTCGGCTCCAGAGCCGGATCCCAATGAGGAGGCGAATCCATGAGGTTTGTAGTCGCCATATGGGTCCTTCTGTCCTGTTCCTGGGCGTATGCCGGGGAACCGGACCGGGCTGTGCTGGTCCAGATTGATGAGAAACTGGACCAACAGCAACTCGATCAGGCGACTTTGAAGAGCCTGGTGTCACAACTGGAGGGTATGACTGGCCAGTACGCCGATTCTGTATCTGTCTGGTTGCGATTGGGTCTTGTACAGGCTCGTATGGGGAAATACGAACTGGCCTTTAACAGTGTCGCCAACGGATTGGGGGTGAAAGCCGATGATCCGCATCTATTGGCGCTTCGAGGGATGGTGCGATGGCGACAGGGCAAGCCGATCGAGGCCGGTCGCGATTTTGAGGCCGTATTGAAGGTAAAACCGAAACATCCGGTGGCCAATGTATTCAAGGCCTATCGGGCCATAATGGGCCAGGACTACAAGGCTGCGATCGTATTTGCTCGGAGCGCGCTGGTGGGGAACCCACGGGATTTGAATGCCTATTCCCTTATGGCATTTGCTCATTATAAAATGGGCAATCTGGATATGGCGCGTCTCATCAGCAAGTCATCGATGGAGATCGCGGACACCAACGCGGATATCTTCAATGTACTGGGTATCATCGCGACGGCTAACGACCGATTGGGTTCGGCCGGGAATCATTACCGAAAGGCGACTACCCTGGATGATGAACATATTGCCGCCCAACTGAACCTGGGCTCGTTTGCCTTGAGCGTTAACGACTTCGAGAATGCTCTACGCCATTTCGACGCGGTGCAAAGTGTCGATCCGAATCATGTCTGGATGTTATTGTCACGAGGCGTGGCGTTACGGGGCCTGGGCCGACTGGACGAAGCCGCGAGTATCTACCAGCGGGTCATCGAGTTACAGCCTGACAATCTCGAGGCAAGATACAATTTATGTATCCTGAAGCAGGAACATAGCAACGATGTGGAAGCAGGTCTGAGATGGTGTCGTGAGATGCAGTCCATGGTGGGACCGAAGCATCCCAAGGCGCGAGAGCTTAGGAATCGGATCGAGGGCATGAAGTTGAAAATTGAGATGGCCAAGGAGCCGGCCCCGACTCCTGAAGATAAGCCCGATGACAACGAAGAAGACGGTGATGCGTCCGAGACGCCCGAATAGGAGGCTATCCGGGAACTGAGAAATATGAATAGAACAACGAACAGAAATGACTGGATACATAGGTGCCAAATCGGCAGCTACAGGCCCATCGAAATGCAAACGGGGGCCCTTAGAAGGTTGGCGTTTGAGATCGATCTCGTTTATAGTTCGTCTGATACGCCATGGAGTGCATGATGCGTAAGATATGCTTTGTGATGGTTCTTCTATATGCCGGTGTCCAGGTGGGGCTTGCTGCTCCTCCGGCCGATCCGTCCGGCAAAGAGAAACCGCAGGTTTTCGATTTTGAGGGAGACGTCATCGAAACCGAATTTCTGCGCCCCAACTCTGCGCTCGTGGAAACCGTTCGAAAGCGTGCGGGGCTGAGTCTTGTCCGCATCAAAACATCGTTTTTGGACAAGATAATAAGCACGGTGGACGAACTCTAGATGGGGATAGCGCTCCAATTTGAAATCTGGAAGGATGGGTTCTACGTACACAGTATCCGTCCAAATCGTGCGCCGGTGGTTATTGGCTCGGGCCGGACGGCCGATATTTGTTTGCGGGACTCGGCGGTATCGACCAAGCATTGTGAAGTATTGGAGGGGCCCGATGGGATCGTTCTTGTACGTGACCTGGGAGGCCTTGGGGGTGTCGCCGTAAACGGTATGCGCCTGAAACACGCCGAGATACGACCCGGAGATAGAATCTCACTGGGGCCATTCTTGTTGCGGGTAGTGGAAGCGCACCGCACCTTTGAGGTCTATGATCCAGAGACCTTTGTAGAGACGCCGCCAGCTCGGGGAGAGAAGGGGCGCCTCTGTATCGAGATCGTGGTGCTCTGGCAGGGAAAGGTCGTTACCACCGAACATCTAACGCCCGGTAAGCAATACACAGTCTCAAGTCGGCCCGGTGCCAACGTCTTATTTCCAGATGGGATACTTCCGTCCAGTGCGCCCTATCCGATTCTGATATCTGACGGCCGTGGAAGTGCACTGAATCTGAGTCTTCCATCGATAACCGGGCGGGTTCGTTCCCGGGCCGGTACGATTGACGATGTGGCAGCCGTACGGGAGGCAGGACACGGACGGGTCCCCATCGACTTTGGCGTTCGCGCCCGGGTAGATATCGACGGGTTCACCTTCCTGGTCGCAGGCGAATCCAGCGGGCCGCGTCCGGTTCGTGGCGGGGTGACTCGGGAGTCGGCCACCGTCTTGATCATGTTACTTCTCTCGTTTCTGATCCATGGGTCTTTTATGGTGGGCTTGAGTCTTCGACCGGAGGATGCCTTGAGCTTGTCGCCGGTGGATTACCAGGATCAGTTTGCGGTCCTTGAGGTGGTTCGACTGACCCAGAAGGAAGAGGAAGAGAAAGAAAAGGAAGACATCGAAAAGCTGGAGGTCAAAGACAAGGATAAGGGAGAAAAGAACGACGAAAAGGAAACAGCTGTCGTTGACAAGCTGACCCTGGAGGAAAAAAAGGAGCGAGATCAGAACCGCGCTAAAGAGACTATCGAAGAGATGTATAGTGATGATGAGGTGCAGGACTTCGTTGATAGTCTGGCTGACGATTCAAAACAATTGGTCAACCTTCAGCAAGCGACGGAGGGAGAGGGCCCCACCAACGACAATGAGAGCTTCAGTGATGAATTGTTCAAACCCAACCAGGGTGGGCCCGGCAGCCCACTTTCGAATGGTGGCATGGATGGTCAAAATGGGTTGACGAGTGCGGACGATGCCAGCGCGACCGGTCTGCGAAAAGGCGATCTGTCGGGTGAGCGTCTGGATATCAAATTCAAAAAGAAACGCCGAAAAAAGACCCTGGTGAAAGCCGGTAGGCTTTCGATCCGTGGCGGCTATGATCGTGCGTTGATCAAGCAGTATATTCGCCGACAGCTGCGCCAGTTGAAGTGGTGCCACCAGAAGGCGATTCAGCGAAATAAGAATGTGGGCGGGACGATCGTGGTGGAATTCTTTATCGAAGTTACGGGTCGAGTGGCCTATGCCAAGATCAAGAGATCGACGGCGAGGGACGGCCAATTGGAAGCATGCGTGGCCGAGAAGATGGGACGATGGCGTTTCCCTCCGGCCAAGGATGGATCGACCGCTCTTGTTACCTATCCCTTCATCTTCAAAGTTGTAAATTAGCGCATGGCACAGGTCCGGGTTTCGTCTTTTGTTCTGGTAGTGGCCCTTGTCTTGGCTCTGGGCTGCTCCAAGAAGCACAAAAAGGTCGTCGCGTTGACGAACCAGGGGATTCGTCTTCTGGACGCACGAGCCACGGAAGAGAGCCGGCAAAAGTTCGAGCAGGCACTTGCTATCGATTCGAACTATGCCTCAGCGCATTATCATCTCGGGATAGCACACCATTTCGAACATAAACTCGACAAGGCTATTTTCCATTTACGGCGTGCAACCGAAATCGAGCGAGACAATGTGCATGCCTGGTACCGGTTGGGCAAAGTCCATGTGGATCTTGGAAATCGCGACGATGCGGAGACGGCCTTTCGGCAGGCCTTGAAATGGGATTCTGGGCACGCCCCAAGCTATTACGAACGGGCGGAGCTATTACGCCAGGCGGATGATTATAGCGGAGCGGATGAACTGTATCGTGCATCAATCCGTTCGGACCCGGGTACCAGCAAGGCCTTTCGACGGCTGGCAAGCATGTACGCCGGGGCGGGATACCTGGACCTGTCCGTGGATGTATTGAGAGAGGGAAAGCGGATTAATCCGGAGGCAGTTGGGCTGAAGAATGATCTGGGCGTAAACCTGGTCCGTCTCGGGCGCTATAATGAGGCTATCACCTGGTTGCAACAGGCGGTGGGCTCTGAAGAACCCATGGCGCGTTTCAATCTGGCAGTGGCTCTTCTTCGAAAGGGTCGTATTCGAGATGGAGCAAGCCATCTTCAGAAATTCGTTCGGATAGGGGAACGAGACCGACGCGTGGACCCGGACTTACTCCGGACCGCGAAACGAGTATTGCGACAAACGAAAAGGCGTTGATGGCCTGTACAGGCACGTTGGGAGAGGACACCTAGATAAGCATGCCGACACCCTGGATACGAATCCAAAGCGCGCTTCTGGCGGCGGTTCTTATCACGGCTTTGGCCGTGAATCTTCTATTACGGCGTCCGGTACGACGGGTGTACCAGGAATACGCCGTCTTGGCGTTGAATCTGGCGCTCTGGTTTCTTACAGACGCGCTCTACGCTCTGTTGGGGTTTGAGAACGCGGTATTCGATACGGCACGACTTCTTGTGGCGACGGCGATACCAGTGACAACGGCCCGGTTTTTCCAGGTGCTGATGGAGGATCATACGCCTGGCGCGCTGCGGTTGAAACGGACCCTGTTGGGACTTGGGATCCTGACCGGCATCGGGATAGTGGTCGTTCCGCGATTTGCGGGCATCCCCATCTGGCTCCAGGTTGGTGGATTGTTTTTGTACATCTTTGGTGGAGTCACAGCCTCTCTCCTACGCATTCGAAACAAATTGCGGGATACGGAGTCCCTGACGGAACGAGGACGATTGACCTCTCTTCTTGTCGCAGGCGGGATTGCCGGCTCGATGGTCTTTCTCGATTACCTGCCGGGCATCGGCTACTTCTTCTTCGGCAACATCTTTGTGATGTTATTCCTGTATTTCCTTTTTCAGATCGTCACGAAATTACGTCTTCTCGATCTCTATGAATTTCTGGGTCGTGCGGTTGTGACAGTGACATTCGCCCTGGTTATCGCGACCATTTTCCTGTTTTTGACCGGGTTCTGGCGCCACCGTGGGGATCTCTTCGTCTTCAATACAGTCATTGCCGCGCTGGTTATCGATATCCTGTTTGAACCCTTGAGTTCGACGGTAAACACCTGGATCAGTCGTTTCCTATTTGGGGAACGTTTTGCTTTTGCAGCCAATCTGGAACAACTCCAGGTGGAGTTGACCAAGACCGTAGATGCTCCGGCGATCGTCCAACGGATTGTCGCCGCCCTCGATGACAGTCGTCGTGTGACGCATGCGTCGGTGTACCTGCTCTCGACGGATGGGCGCCGCTACGAGCTGGCGGCCTACTCGGGCTCGATGCCTTTGCGTTCCGTAGGGCGCGCGCAGCAGCGAACCATCTTCGAGATGCTGGAACAGGAAAAGATCGTGACGCTTGATCTGACCAATCACAATCTGAAGGCGTTGCGCTTTGTGGAAACCCTCGAAGCGGAAGCGACGCGCGAACGACTAACCCAGGTGAAACGGATTCTAGATGAGTTGTACGCCGGGGTGGTGATTCCGTTCTTTTCGGATGAGCAGGTGGTCGGGTTCATGGCCTTGAATGATGATCGTCTACGCGAACCCTATTCCAGCGATGAGATTCAGCTTCTTCATAAGGTGGCCACCCAGGCCGCCATCTCGCTGGAGAACTCCCTTGTGTTCGACAAGCTCCGGGAGCGCGATCGTCTGGCCGCGCTTGGTGAGATGAGCGCGGGCCTGGCCCATGAAATTCGAAATCCTCTTGGTGCGATCAAGGGTGCGGCAGAGCTTCTGGCGGAATCGGAAGGTGAGGACGCATCACAAATCGAGTTGGCGACTGTCATTGCCGAAGAGGTGGACCGTCTGAATGTTGTTGTCTCTCAGTTCCTTCATTTCGCCAAGCCGTATCGAGGTCGTCTCGAGGAGGTAGATCTCAATGCACTGGTTAAGAAGACGGTGCAGTTCCTTGAGCCCGATATTCCCGAGACGATCTATATCGATGCCGAGTATGACAGCGGTCTGCCCCGAGTCTGGACGGATCCGGAGATGGTTCGGACCATCTTCATTAATCTGGCCTTGAATGCCTGTGAGGCGATGGGGGCGAAAGGAACGCTTATGGTGCGGACCATGTCCGGACATAAGACGCGGCTCGGTCGTAGGGGGCTTACGGATATGGTGGTAGTACAGTTCCAGGATACCGGGCCCGGCATTGACGCCACCGATCTGGAGCATATTTTCATTCCGTTCTATACCACGAAATCAAGCGGTACCGGCCTGGGATTGAGCATCTGCCAACGCATAATCAAAGGGTTGGGGGGCTATATCGAAGTACAGAATAATACCGGCCAGGGGGCGACCTTTTCCGTATATATTCCTACCTCGGGATTGCCTACATCCGATGGTCAGCTACCGCCGGATTAGACCACTTCTATTCGGTGGTAGTTTGGCAGATGGTCTGAACCCGGGAGTGAAAGGCCTGGTCCCAGGTCTCCAGTTGGCATAGGGAGTGAATATAGTCCGTCTTGCCCGAATCTATAAGGGCCTGGAGATAGAGGAGCCGCAGTTCGGGGCGATTCTTAACGCGCTGGAGGGAGTTCTCGAACATGTCGACGGCCACATTGGGTTTGCCCGCTACAAGGGCGAACCGGGCCTTGTATATATTGGCGGTATGATTGGCTCTGGTCGGATCTCCGATACTCTTATGCAGAGCCGCCAGGGCCCGTTGAAAACGAATTGTGTCCTGGGTCCGCAGAGTCGCCTCCACCCACCGTTGGCTGGCTTCTCCCCAGTCTGGATCTCGGTCGACTGCCGCCTCAAACATATGCATGGCAGCCTTGGGGTTGCTCTCTTCGAGCAGTCGACCCTGCAATACGAAGCCTTCCGCTCGTTCGCTATATCTCCCCATCAATTTGGCGGTGATCCGGGACATATAGGATTTGTATTTTGGTCCGAGAGCCAGGGCGCTGGTCGCATGCCAGTAGAGCATTCTCGGATCGGTGGGGCGGGCCCGGAGGGCGGCCTCGGTGATTCGATAGGCCACCGCGTAGGCTCGATTGTCCATAGCGTATTGGATCATGGGCTCCATACAGCCGACATCGTTTTCGGCCATGCCCTGGAGAACCGCGAGGGCGTTGGGCAGGGCCGGTACGCTACGGACCCAGGGTAGGCGAAGTTCGGAGCGACCCGCGTCAAAATGGCAGCTGTCGGTGTAGGACTGTGCTGCATCAGAGATACGACCGGCCTTCTGGTATGCGCGAGCGGCGGCAAAAGCCGGAAAATAATGAAGCGGCGCCCGCTTACGAGCCAGGTCGTATAGATCCAGGTGCCGACCGTTCGGTTTTTTCTCCTGGGATAGGGCAAGAATCGCCCAGAGATCTCCGGCGTATGGATAATATCGTAACAGCTTTCGCACCTCGTTGGCGTCGATCGGGTTCCCATGGGAGAGTTGCTCGGTCTGTTGGAGGACCCGGTGACGGTTCCACTGCAGTGATGGAGATACCAGTAGAATACCGGCCCCGATCAACAGGGGGAGAATAACCCTATGTGTTTGTAGACCGGGTGGGCGGACACGTCCTTTGGCGGCCACGATAGCAAGGAGCGCCGTAGCGGGTACTCCGGTACCGACGAGGAAAAGGTTGTAGTCGGCCATATTCTGGAGAATCAATGCCCCGATACTACCCATGATGTAGAGCATCCAGGGCTTTCGCCAGGCGGACCGAAGACATCGTGTGATCAGCCATAAGCCGTAGCCGGCGATAGCCCCACCAAGAAGGAAGCCATGATCGACGACAAGTTGGAGGGGCAGATTTTCCACATAGGTATAGCTGGTATTTGGATCGGATGTCTGGATTATGGCAGCTAAATCCGGGAAGGCTCCTGGACCCACTCCGATCCATGGGTGGGCCACCACGGTAGACCAGGCCGTTTCAAAGATGTTCAGTTTTGCAGCCTGGGCATGCCCCGCCGAGGTCGCATGGGGCAGAACGACTTGAAGTAGCTGATTGCTGACGATCAGGGCCAGGGCTGCCAGTAGAAGGCCCACAACGGCTGCACTGATCATGGATTTGGGTCCCGTGTCGAGCAGATGTTCACTATTCCCACGGCGTAGTCGAATCGGAGCGATAAAGACCAGCAGGAAGACCAGGGCTGCCAGGGTGCTATGGGAGAAAGTGAGTATGGCCCCCACGCCCGAGAAGAAGGCCAGGGCGTCACCAAGAATCGTAAAGGAGCGATGCCTTGCGAGCTCAGCCGTAGCCAGACCAATTCCTACGAGGAGAATGAGATACCCCCCGAGGTGATTTGGATTAAGAAGAGTGGATGCCATCGGCGTTTCTCGGACGGCTTCCTCGGGTTGGTAGAACCAGGCCACCAGATCGATCCCCGTTGCTACATGTACCCAGCCGATCACCAAAACCACGCATCCCCCGGCTCCCATCCAAATCAGCAATCGTCGACTGGCTCCATGACCAGAGCGGCTTAGCAGGTGACTGCTGACGGCTATCAGGCCAAAGATGACCAGAAGAAGAGCGGCATCAAAGCCGGCACCAGGGGCCATATGGAGTGCGTTTTCCCCCCTGGCCAAGGCTTCGATGGAGCCAAGCCCTGATCCGCCGGACGATAAGACTGTGGGCAGTAAGCGCAGGCCACTTAGTATTGCTGCTATACAAGCAAGGGTACCCAGACGGCCGGCCGAATCGGGAGCGCTCCAGGTCGCACATAGGATGAGAAGGCTCGCCAGCGCCGAAAGGCCAAATATAACAGCCAGGGACCAGGTCGGTGCTCCGCCAAGTAAAAGTGGACTGATCGCCAGGGTGGTCCCAAGTACAAGCTCGGAAGCCCGAAAAAGCGATCGTGGTCCGAGTAGATTGTCCTTGCCCATAAAATCAGTCCAGGCTCGGCACGCGCTTCGCGTCTTCCATAAAGCGGGTGAGGCCTGCGTCTGTCAGTGGGTGGCGAAATAGTTTTTCAAGAACGCCAATGGGAATCGTGGCCACATGTGCTCCAAGGCGGGCGGCGTCCACAACGTGCTCGGGATGACGGATACTGGCCGCAAGAACCTGCGTATCGAATTCGTAATTGCGATAGATTTCGACAATATCGGCCAGGACAGACATGCCGTCGCTGGCGATGTCATCAAGGCGACCAATAAACGGGCTTACATAGGTTGCTCCGGCCTTGGCGGCGATCAGGGCCTGTGTCGCAGAGAAGACGAGAGTGACATTGGTCTCAATCCCTTCTTCGGTGCATGTTCGGGTGGCACGGATCCCGTCCGGTGTCATTGGGAGTTTGACCACGACGTTGCTACCACGGGCCGTGAGCTGACGCGCCTGGTCCATCATCGTCTCGTAATCGGTGACTGTGACCTCAAGACTGACCGGACCATCTACCTCTGCGAGGATTTCGTCGATGATGCTGTCAAAGGTCTTATCGGTCTTCGCGACCAGGGTCGGATTGGTTGTCACGCCGTCGCAGATGCCCCAGCTGAGGGCACGACGGATTTCGGTGATGTCGGCGGTGTCGATGAAAAATAGCATAGGACTGAAATCGTATTGGGTTGGAACTTGCTTCATAACAGCTACAACCCGTCTTGCAAGCGTAGCTGGCTATCGACTGGGTAGTGAGTAGGATCATGAATAGCAATTTTCGGGTAGGAATTAAAAAAAAGCAGGTTGAAATTGCGCCGATACCCCATGCCGACTAGTCTTAGAGGAGATGGATACCGACATGCACATCAGGATGACCAGGACTTGGCGGACTGTGGCCTGTGCTCTTCTATTTCTTAGTATGGGCTGGGTGCCAGATACGGCCGTCGCAAAAGATATGCGAGGTAAATTGGGTCTTGGGGCCACGGGAACACTGAGCGGAGCACAGGGTATGACTGTCCGCTATTGGCCGATGCGCTCCGTCGGAGTCGAGTTTTTGATGGGAGCGGCGGTCATGCAGAGAGATGCCGGCTCCGATCGAGTTGCCCTGCACTTCGGGCTCGAGATCAACTATGTATTGCGTGAGATTGGTCCCGCTAATCTCCTCGCAGGCGTACGAGGGGTCATCGGATATGTAAATGACGGAGAAGGCGGGACCGGATCGGAAAGCGCGGAGGAAGCCTCGGTTCAGTTTGCGGCCGAAGCGCCTTTGACTGTGGAATACCATTTTTCGGATGCCTTTTCGGTGCAGTTGGCAGCCGGTCTTCTCGTCACGGTAATTCCGAAGGATGGTGCTGTCCTGTCCGGGGGCGTATTGAAGTCCTGGTCCGATGCCAGCCCTTCGACGGTGTACGCGATCGGGCCGGCGGGCCTGTTCGGCGCGGCGGGTTTCACCTATTACTTCTGAGTTCCATGGGTTCGAGAGTCCGAGAACGTTTGACGGGTGATTGGTTGGCTCGCTACGAATCGCGCGGCAGCCTGGATGAAAGCCAGAGGTTTGCTCTGGGGGTCGATCTCTTCAATAATGACGCCGCCTGGCATGCCCACGAGATCTGGGAAGAGCTTTGGCAAGAGGGGTCCAGAAAAAGATCGGCGGCGCTACAGGCGCTTATCCAGCTCGCTGCCAGCATGGTGCATTGGCGCAATAAAAACCGCCACGGGGCCTACACTCTGCTACATCGATGCAGAGGGAATCTGGCCCAAGAACAGGGGTCTATTTTTGGCTCACAAATATCGGAAATAAAAGAAAAAACTGACAAAGTATTAATGTTGTTAGACGCGGGTGCCGCCTATGGGGATGGGCCGCCCGTACGGCTCGAAATAGACGGGGAGGGCACGGCCGCCTGAGGCAATAATATCGCTCTGCGGTGTTGATTTTCGTGGTCGCTGATGTATAGAAGAGCGCGTGTCAAAGACGGTAAATATCCTAGCCTTCATTCTTGGCCTTGGTCTGCTGGTCGGGCTCGTGTTCTACCACGGCCTGGAACGAACCGGCGACGAGATGGCCCAGATAGGGTGGCGTATCATCTGGCCCTGCCTCTGCGCCTACGCGATGATGTTTTGCGGATCGATCTGTTGGTATCTGTACATTGAGCCCGGGAGTTTCAAGGGCAATATCCTACATCTCTACCTTGCCAATCTCGCCGGCCAGGCGATGAACCAGCTGACTCCGACCGCCGGACTCGGCGGCGAAGCCATCAAGGGGACGCTTCTGGCCGGCCGGGCAAAATCCGAGGTGTTGGCCTCCTCTTTGATCCAATATAACGTCTGCTATACGGCCTGGTCTGCGGTGCTTGTAATCGCTGGCCCCATTGCCTTGATGTTCAATGTGCTCCCGAAAGTCACCTGGGAGGAGCGCATGCTTCTGTTCGGGATTGGACTGCTCTGCTTTCTGCCCGTGATTGGTCTTTTATGGCTGGTTCAGCGCGGGGCTGTGAAATCCTTATTTGGGTTGATTCGAAGGTTACGGCTGCCCATCAAAACAGAGAAACTCAACAACTGGGCCCATCGGGTGGATCATGATCTGAGGGATTTCAAGAATCGCTATCCGAAGCGCCATTTCTGGGCGCAGGTTGTGATGGTCTTAAATCGTATCTTCTCGATTCTTGAGGTGTGGGCGATTCTCCTTATTCTGCCGGAGGGTTTATTGACTGTGGAACCAACCCTGTCCCTGGCTCTGGTGATCATGTCCGTTTCCCAGATCATCGCCTGGGTATTCGCGGCCATACCGGCGCAGATGGGAGTTTTGGAGGGTATGCAGGGCGGCCTGTTCAAATATCTGGGGATCGGAACGGTGGCCACTGGGGTTGGCATGGAGTTCGTACGACGTGCCCGAAAACTGATCCTGAACATTTTCGGTCTGCTATGCATGGTTCTGTTGCAGCGCTTACCGGGCCCATCGGTACCAGAGATTGAAGAGGCCAATACGGAGCTTCCTACCGAGGAAGGAGCTCCTCTGGAGCCCAGTCCGACAGAGCCCTGAGCCCCTGTGCAGAGGGCGTGGCCGATTCCAATCGTTGGAAATCTTGGGAAAATGGGATATGCCGAGGTGTATCAGCGTTTTGAGGCGGAGAGTCATGGTACGGCTGAATAAGATCTATACGCGCAAAGGTGACGATGGCACGACGGGTCTGGTGGACGGTAGTCGAGTTCGTAAAGACGATCCCCGGGTTGGGGCCTACGGCACCGTAGATGAGTTGTCGGCCAGCCTCGGAGTTGTTCATGTGCTTCTTTGCCAGACTGCCGATGATGACAGTACCGGCACGGAATTTTCTGCCATGGCCGCCTTTCTAATCGATGTGCAACAGGATCTATTTGATCTGGGTAGTCTTCTGGCTACGCCGGACGACTGCAGCCTGGAGCTGCCTCCGATAACGGAAGCCCACGTCGGCGCATTGGAACAGGAACTCGATCGATGCAATGAACACCTGGAGCCGTTGGCGAGCTTCATCTTGCCCGGTGGTCATCCTGTCGGAGCCCAACTTCATGTAGCGCGGACGATCTGTCGGCGGGCGGAACGCTGTTGCGTATCTCTGACCCGTGTCGATGAGCCGGAACGACGGGTCGTACGCTATCTAAACCGCCTGTCCGATCTACTCTTTGTCTGGTCCCGTTGGGTACATTCTTGTTCCGGGACGGCCGATCTTTTGTGGAAGCCGGGGCAGGGAACGGTGAAACGGGGCACATAAGTCCAGCCATGAAGGTCTTAACAAAAAACAGACGAGCCCGATTCAATTATCAAATTGAAAAGACCGTCGTCGCTGGCATTGAGCTGCTGGGTAGTGAAGTAAAGGCCATCCGTATGGGTCGAATGCAATTGCAGGACGCCTTTGTGGATTTTCGTGGCCAGGAAGCCTGGCTTATCGGTTCGCATATTGGCGAGTACCCCTTTGCGAAGAGTTTTGGCCATGAACCACGTCGGGATCGGAAGCTCTTATTGAAGCGGGATGAAATTGATCGCTGGTCACGAAGGGTCCGAGAACGTGGCTTTACTGTGGTGCCGATCGATGTGCATCTATCAGACCGGGGATGGGTAAAGATCACTCTGGGGCTTGGTCGAGGCAAAACGACTTTCGACAAACGTCAGACCATTAAGAAGCGTGATCAGGAACGTGAGATGCGGCGGAGGGAAGACTGATGCCCAATCTGGTTCCGGTTTCAAGGGAGACGTCCCGCACGGTCATATCAGAGCATCCCCTGGCCATGCTCAAGGAGCGGCTGCTCGGGTTGGTGGAAGACGAGGAGTGTACCAGTCGGCTCAGCCAAATCGACACAAAGAATCTGAACGAATTTGGCTACGATCCTTTCGGCTACAACCCCGAGGTGCTGCGCCATGTTATGCCCACGTTGAAGTGGCTGCACCGCTACTATTTTCGGACCCAGGTATTCGGCATTGAAAATGTTCCGGCGACGGGCCGATGTCTATTCATAGCGAACCATTCCGGCCAGCTTCCGGTCGATGGACTGGTGATTGGTTCGAGTATCTTTTTTGATACCGAGAAGCCCCGGGTTGTGCGTGCTATGACCGAGCGCTTTGTGCCCCGGCTACCATGGCTCAGCACCTTCTTTGCTCGTTGCGGTCAGATCCTCGGCGCACCGGACAACTGTGAACGGATGTTGGAGAGCGACGAAGCCGTTCTGGTCTTTCCGGAGGGTGCACGGGGGATCTCCAAGCCTCCGACGCAGGCCTATAAACTGACCGAGTTTGGCAACGGCTTCCTACGTCTTGCGATTCGAACGGGGACACCCATAGTGCCCATCGCTGTGATCGGGGGAGAAGAGCAGTATATTCGTATTGCCAACATCAAGCCGCTAGCCCGGCTTATGAACCTACCGTCCGCCCCCTTATTCCTATTTGGTCCGGCGCTGGTTCCGGGTGGGCTCCTTCCCCTTCCCGTACGCTATCGTCTCCATTTTGGTGCGCCAATGGTCTTTGAGGGAGATCCGGATGAAGACGATCTGGCGATGGGAACGAAGGTAAAGGCGGTAAAGAGCACCATTCAAAATATGCTTCAGCGTGGTCTCGCGGAGCGCAAGAACGTGTTCTGGTGATCGATGGCAACCAGTAAAACAGACAAAGGGGAGGGTGCCGGCGAGCGGAAACGAGTCCTCATTACGGGGATATCGGGTCGTCTTGGGCGCGAACTGTCTCGGCAACTCCATAGGAACTACCGGGTCATTGGGATCGATCGTCGTCCAGCCGAAGATCTTCCAGTAGACGTGGAACATCACCGCCTCGATCTGCGGCGGAATCGGACCCGGGCCATCTTCCGAGAGGAATCCATTTCGGCCGTGGTCCATCTCGGGACCATCTACAATCCCAGACGAGATCCGGTATCCGATCATCGCACCAATATCGTGGGTCTCCAACGCCTGTTGGGCTATGTTCGGAGCTATAACATCCCGAAGCTGATCGTATTGTCGACGGCGGACGTCTACGGCCCACAGGCGGAGAACATCACCTTTCTCAACGAAGATTCACCTCTTTTGGCCGCCGCTCGCTTTGTTGCAATTCGAGACCTGGTATCGGTGGATATGGCTGCCATGTCCTTTATGTGGAAACACCCGGATACCGAGACGGTTATATTGCGACCGGTCCATATAGTTGGTGATGTGGGAAACACGGCGATGAAGTACTTATTACGGCCGTGGGTACCGCGTGTTCTGGGTTTCGATCCGATGGTGCAGCTGGTTCACCAGGACGACGTAGTTCGTTCTATTGTTCTGGCTCTCGAGGACGGTGTGCGGGGCGTATACAATGTGGATGGCCCAACGGCTGTGCCCGCCTCCGTGATTCTGAAACATCTTGGGGCTCGACAGATCCCCATACCTTCGTCGGTTCTACGCTTTGCTCTTAAGCAGATGTGGCGATTCCGGCTTACGCGATTTCCGTCCGCAGAGGTGGATCATATTCAGTGGCCCGCGACCGTGGATGGTAGCCGTGCACGGCGTGAGCTTGGCTATGCGCCGGCCCACGATATGACGTCGATTCTACAGATGTTGCGTGAGTCGTCCGATCGGATGCGCTGAGCGATCCTCTAATCGGCCCGGGGCGGTCCAAGAGGTTCCGGCCGCCCGCCGCGTCTCTGGCGTTCCTGACCGAGATTACAGGTATCTTTAAGGAGCTGAACCTCGGTCGTGGATATCTGGCGACACTCCCCGACTTCCAGCCGACGAAGCTCTACGGTGCCGTAGGAGATACGCTTTAACCGTAGGACCTGTAGATCTCCGGCCTCAAAGAGCCGACGTACCTCATGGTAGCGGCCTTCCGACAGGATGATTCGGTACCAGCAGTTCTTCTGGGTGCGCCGCAGGTAGGAGAGTTCGATCGGTACGATCCGATGTCCTTCGTCCATGAATCCCTTTGTTACGGCTGCGATGGCCCGTTTGGTCGGATGTCCCTTCACCTTCACTTCGTATTCGCGGAGGACCTGGGTCGAGGGATGCATCATGGCATTGGCCAGCTCCCCGTCATTGGTAAACAAGAGCAAGCCTTCGGAATGCCAGTCGAGACGTCCGATGGAAAAGACCCGCGGCAAGTCCTCGGGAAGCAGCTCGTAGACTGTTCGGCGGCCTTCCGGGTCATTTTCGCTACATAGGTAGGCAGGGGGCTTATACAGCGCAATGACGACGGTCTCGCGTTCGGTCTTCTTGATCAGGTTGCCATCCACTTCGATGGTGTCCTCTTCGGGGTCGACTCTTACACCCACCTGGGAGAGGACTTCACCGTTCACCGTGATACGGCCCTGAAGAAGCCACTTTTCGGCAGACCGCCGGCTACAGATGCCAGCTTCGGAGAGAAATTTCTGGATACGTATCTTTTCCATGGCGGGAAACTCGGACTTGGTTTGGGGGCCGAAAATCGGACGGTGTAGGCTATGTCAAAGACGAGAGACTCTTATACGATTTGAAAGAGCCGAAACAAGACATCTTCCAATGCGAGCAGTGGTCCTACTAGAATTGAGCCGGCAAAGTACAGCACCGCACCGAAAGCAGCGAGTAGAATCAAGGGATTCCTCTCCATCAGGTCGAGCCAGCCGGTGGCCTTGCGCGGTAATAATCCGCGGATTACCCGGGAGCCGTCCAGGGGGTAGACCGGCAGCAGATTGAATAGACAGAGGGCTAGATTCATCCGGATCACCCATACCAGCATGATCGCCTTTTCCATCGATACGGTCGGATTGGTGACCAGCAGCAATTTGAGGGCGCCGGTCGCGAGGAAAGCCAGGATCAGATTGCTGGCCGGCCCGGCGGCCGCCACCAGCATCATGCCACGGTTCGTATTTATCGAGCGTTTGAAACGCGTTGGATTGACCGGCACGGGGCGGGCCCAGCCGAACAGGAATTGGTAATGGTAGCCGAGCAGGGGGAACAAGATGGTCCCAAAGGGATCGATATGCGCGATGGGATTCAGAGTCCGTCGTCCCATCTCGTCGGCCGTGCCGTCCCCAAGCCAGTAGGCTACCTGGGCGTGGGCAAACTCGTGCACCGACAGGGACAGGATCAGTGGCACCAGCATGGCTATAGCAGAGAGAGGGTCGATCACGGTCGGTATCCATCGAAACTGTGGAGGGAGGGTTCTATCAGAGAACAAAAAAAGGTGAAACCATCCACGTGAAAATGCCCTGAATTCCACCCGATTACAGCGGTTTTCTATCTAGTACTGGACATCCCTGGGGCCCGATGGCAATATCCGGCGCCTTCTTCCCAAAGGAGTCCCCATGCTCGATTCAGGAATCTACGAAATGGTACTGGGTGCCCACATCTTCGCCATCGCCTGTGTGATTGGCGGATCGCTGGCACGTTATCTAATGACCAACCCGGACTTTGGTGGTGACGCCGAACGTACGGATAAAGTCGGCCTCGCCATGGTTCGGACGGTCCTTCTACCAGCCGCCTGGTTGGCGGTAGGTACGGGCCTGGTCTTATATATGAATACCATGCGTGCAGTGAAGGCCGCGGGAGGAACTCCCGATGGCTTGATGCATCTGAAGGCAACGATTGGAATCGTAATCGCTCTCCTTGCAACGGGGGAGTTGTTCTTGGTTCGAAAGGCCCTTAAGCTTCGTGAGGAAGGGGACACGGAAAAGGCCGCCAAGAAATCGGCCAGCGCACGGAAACACTCTCTATTTGCTGCTCTGCTTGGAGTGGTGGCGGTGATTGTGGTGATGTCCATCAAGTATCGCGCGGCGGATCCCAGTCCACCGGCGGATACGGGCCAGAAGGCCGTGCCGGCGCAGACGCAGCCTCTTGCGGGTTGTGGGCAGGCGGTTACGCAGCCCGGGCAATGCCTTGTGGTGGGACCAAGAAAGGGGAGCCGTGCGCAATGAGACGGAATCCAAAAATCCGTAAAGTCGTATTGGCGTATTCCGGTGGTTTGGATACCAGTGTCATGGTGCGTTGGCTGAAAGAAACCTATGACTGTGAAGTCGTTTGTATGACGGCCGATGTAGGGCAGGGCGAAGAACTGACCGGGCTGGAAGAAAAAGCCATTACTACCGGCGCATCCAAACTGATCGTCTCCGATCTACGAGAAGAGTTCGTGCGGGAGGCGGTGTTCACCGCCATCAAGGCGAACGCCATCTACGAGGGGTACTATCTTCTGGGAACCGCTCTTGCGCGGCCTATTATCGCCAAGTCCTTCGTAGAAATAGCCAAGGCCGAGGGAGCCGACGCTATCGCCCATGGAGCGACCGGCAAAGGCAACGATCAGGTACGCTTCGAATTGGCGGCCTTTGCTTTGAATCCGGAGATCGAGACCATCGCCCCGTGGCGTATCTGGTCCTTTCGTTCACGCACCGATCTGCTCAATTACGCGGCAGAACACGACATCCCGATCATGTCATCGAACGCGGAAAAACCTTACAGCATGGACCGCAACTTGATGCATATCTCCTATGAGGGCGGCATCCTGGAAGACCCCTGGTTCCAGCCACCCAAAGAGATGTTCATCTTGACCTGTGCGCCTGAGGATGCTCCCGAAGAGCCACAATTTGTGACGGTGGACTTTGTGGATGGTGAACCCGTGGGGATTGATGGCCAGGAGATGGCCCCGGTCGCATTGGTGGAGCATGCCAACGCTCTGGGTGCCAAACATGGTGTGGGACGAGTCGACATTGTCGAGAACCGCTACGTGGGCATTAAGAGCCGTGGTGTGTACGAGACACCGGGCGTGACCCTGCTTCACCATGCCCATCGGGCGGTGGAATCCCTTACACTCGATCGTGAAGTGATGCGACTGCGGGACTCCCTGGTGCCGAAACTCACCGAGTTGATCTACAACGGCTTCTGGTTCAGCCCCGAAATGGAGTACCTCAAGAATTTCATGAACGAGATCCAGAGCGGAGTGACCGGAACGGCCCGTATCAAACTGTATAAGGGTAGTGTGGAAATCGTGGGCCGAAAAGCTCCAGATAGCCTCTACAGCAGGGAATTTGCGACCTTTGAAGAAGACGACGTCTATCGCCAGGCCGATGCCGAAGGGTTCATTCGATTGAACGCCTTGCGCTTGAAGCTGCATACACTTCGTCGCAATGGAAAGCTTAATCGTATGAACGACAGTGCTCTCGCAGAGTTGGCTGATTACATTGATTGAGAAACGCGCCACAGGCCGGTGCGCTAGCTGGATAATGATTCTGGCATGGGTAGGGATGTCGGGCTGTGCGGAATACGCCGATCCCCACAGTGGGGTATTCGCCTGTTCCAATACGCTTCCATGCGCAGAGGGCTATTTCTGCAGTCCGCTTCTTGACGTCTGCATCTCCTTCAACGAGGACATCCCCTGCGTAGTAGTCACCGATTGCCCAGAGCAAAGCTCAACCTGCGCCCAAAGCGAACAAACGGAACCCGGAACCTGCACCAACCCGTAGAATCCGGACCCGCGCGCAAACAACAACAACGAAGAACTCACCAGCCCGGAAACGCGCAATAGCGCTGGAAACCCGGAGCGACTCCGCGCAAGGGGACCCCAATCTAACTTCCTATAAGGGATATTATGTAAAGTTAGGTGTGTGGAGAAGGCGCGTAGTGCCTCAACGGTGGTAATGGGCCCGTATGCGGGGGTTAATTGCAGGTCCCGCCCACGCAGCTGTTGATGCATTGAACAGAGTTTGAGCACCCGGTGCCGGCGCTGCGTTTCTCCGCACATTCCCCGCCGTCACCAAAAGGATTCAAGCAGAACATGCACGATGGGCAATCTGAATTGCTATTGCAGTCGATAAAGGATGGGATCGACAGGCAGCTTCCAAAACCATCGGGGCCGATGAACATACAGGAATTGTTAAGGCACTGGTTGTCGTTTTCGCAGGCTTCGTCTTTCTTCTTTTTATCGAAACATTGTGTTCCATCACAATACTGACATGTGCCGCAGGCCCCACATGGACTGGGCGCATCACTGCATACACCATCCTCTGAGCAGTACTCCGAGATACATTGGGTGCCTTCCGAGCAGGATTGTCCGTTTTCCTTGGGACCACAGGAAGGAACACAGCCCCCGGGAAGGCTCGTTGTTCCCTGCACTGCAATGAGACAGAAAGCCTCTTCGTTACAGAGGGCCGCAGAGGTGCCATCGTCTGCGATAAGATCTCCCCCGACGGTCAATGGATGGTTCAGGCCCGACATGGACTCAAGGTAGGGATTGTCGACAATGTGCAGGTCTCCACCGACCGTCTGCAACGACTCAAAGGCAAGAATGGTCTTGTTGTAGTTTTCGTCGAGTTCCAAATTGCCGTCGATAGTTTCGAGGGCTGCAAAGCCATCCAGAACTCCTCCATTTGGACCGCATACGTCGCCAAAAGAGCTCATCCCCATATCCTTCAAACGGAGTTTACCGCCTATAGACAGGAGTCCGTTGAAGATGTCGGGTGTACAGCCCAGCGCATAAAGACCAGAGAGGTTCAGGTCACCCGGAACGTGTGTAATACCGCTCAGGCCGTCGAGATTTGCCAACTTACGTTGGTCCGACTGGGAAAGGCTCAGATCTCCACCGATTTGATTGAGGTTGGATAGGCCG
>CAUZEG010000016.1:0-36095 GCA_963578775.1 Myxococcales bacterium | reverse complement strand
GCGGGGTGCATATCTCATGACTGGTATATTGGGCATCTTGCCCTTCTAAGGCTTGCATCCTCCTATAAGGATCGGCAGGCTTGGGGTGTGATTTGGAGGAAGGCGCGTGCGATTTCTATCTGGACGAATACTGTGGTTGGTTGCACTGATCAGCGCCTGTTCGGGTCCTGGGGCCCCCGCTCCGGATGCGGATGGTATGGGCTGTGATGGCTGTGAGACCGAGGTGCTTGAGGATATAGGCGCAGTCGATGATGGCATCGTGGCGGAGGTCTCGGACCCGGGAGACGATTCGCTTAATGAGGCCACCGGCTGTTCTCCGGAACTATGTGTGGTTGAGAATCTTTGTACTGAGGCCCAGTGTGCTCCGGATGGGAGTTGTAACTACGTGGCTTTGGTGGGGGCTTCTTGTGACGATGGCGACCCGTGCACCGGTCCCGGTGTCTGTAACGACGATGCCGCCTGTGTTGCAACCACCCTCTGCCACGAGAATGCGGAATGTCTCTCCACGGATGAAGAATCCGGATGTGTCTGTCGGACAGGATACGAGGGAGATGGCTTGAGCTGTTCCGATATCGACGAATGTGTCGACGACACCCATGACTGTGTGGATACGGCGGGCTGCGCCAATACGGTGGGAGCCTATGATTGTACTTGTTTAGCCGGTTATGAGGGGGACGGCACGATTTGTACGGACGTGGATGAATGTGCCGGGGAGCCTGGGACTTTCCTGGTGAAGGATATTTATGAAGGAGAAGATATGTCTGGATCTCCTTTGAGTTCCTCGCCCAAGCAACTGCACCGCTACGGGGATCTCGTGCTTTTCGCGGCCCAGGACGACAATGGAGAGGAGTTGTGGCGGACCGATGGTACGTTCGAGGGAACGCAGATGATCGAAGATCTTAATCCGGGCACAACACCGTGGGGGCAGGCCAATAGTTCCAATCCCAGGCATCAGGTGGTTTACCAGGAGCAGGTCTTTTTCGCGGCCAGTGGGATGGGGGGCATCGAGTTGTGGGTGTCGAACGCGACAGGGGCCGGAACCATGCTCTTCAAAGATCTATATCCGGGCACGGATGGTAATAATAATATCCAGGAGGGTGATCCGAGGTACCTTACGGTTTACGAGGACCGCCTGTTCTTCGCTGCCGATGGCCCGGAAGGACGTGAGCTATGGGTATCGGATGGTACCGTCGAAGGAACCAAGGTATTTATGGATATCTGGCCCGGGGATAGTCCTCAGGGCCTGATACGGAATTCGGACCCCTCCCACCTGACCGTGGTCGGAGGTCGGCTGTTTTTTGCCGCCAGCAGTGATGGAGGCCGCGAACTATGGCTTAGCGACGGTACGGTTGCGGGTACCCTCGAGGTAGCGGATATCAACTCCAGTGAAAACGAGCAGGGGATTGCACTCGGCTCCAACCCGACGGATCTGGTGGATTTTGCAGGGACTCTTATGTTTGCGGCTAATGGGGGAGAGGGAATCGAGCTTTGGAGGTCAGATGGTAGTGACGAGGGCACTGTACTGGTATTGGATATTTTTCCTGACTTGTCCGCCTTCGGCTGGCCAGAGAGCTCCAATCCCGATGGTTTGATAGTCTTCTCCGAGTTCGTGTTTTTTGCGGCCAAAACAGCGGCTGGAACCGAGTTGTGGAAATCCGACGGTACCGCGCAGGGTACGGTCATGGTGCTCGATATCTTCCTGGGTGAAAACGAGTGGGGCATACCACGTGGCTCCAACCCGGCCGCATTTCAGGTGTTTTCGGATGCACTCTTTTTTGCGGCGACCAATGAAGATGGCCAGGAGTTGTGGAAAACAGACGGAACGGTCGATGGCACGATTCTCGTTCGTGATCTGACACCGGGTTTAACCGGGGTTGGCAATAGCGGAACGTCCGTGGTTACGAATCTTCAGGTGTTAGGAGACCAGCTCCTGTTTTCGGCCAATGCAGGGGGGGGGATTGAGCTCTGGTCATCGGATGGCACAAAGCAGAAATGCGATATCAACGCGGATTGCGTTAACCTTCCCGGGACCTTCGAATGCCTCTGTAAGTCGGGATTTGTTGGAGATGGCTCGATTTGTCAGCCGAGCGGTCCTTAAGCAAGATAGAGATATACTTTAACGACTGGAGAGCCCAGAAAATGGGGCTCTACGCACGTTTCATTGTACTTTCATGCGAAGTACGCTATGCGTTCGCACCACTTCGATGATGGAACATGACAACGTGTCAGGAGGTTTCCATGGGAAAAATCAATCCCGCCAAGCGGGCGCGAGCAGAAGCGAAACGCCTGAAAAAGCTTAAGAGAAAAGAAGAAGAATCGGCCCGCCAGAAGGCGAAGACCGCCGAAGAGCGCAAGAAGGCTGAAGGCGTCGTTTGACTCTCAGCTGGCTTCGCCCTCATCTGATTGTTGAAGGTCGAGTGCCGCAGAGTTGATACAATACCGCTGTCCAGTGGGCTGCGGCCCATCGTCAAAGACATGGCCCAGATGTGCCTCACAAGACGAGCAGGTCACTTCTATTCGGACTTGGTTCAGACTGTGGTCTGCGACTGCATTTAGACTTTTCGGTCCGATCGGCTGGTAGAAGCTTGGCCAACCCGATCCCGAATCATATTTGGTCTCGGAGTTAAATAGAGGACTACCACAGCATACGCAGACGTAGGTTCCAGGCGTCTTTTCATTCCAGTAGACGCCCGTGAAGGGTCGTTCTGTGCCCTGCATACGGGTGATTCGGAACTGCTCGTCCGTAAGCTTTTCTTTCCAGTGTTCATCTGGTGTTTTGGACTTTGACATGGGTCGGGACTCATCTCGGGAAAAAAGGCTGAGGTGACGATCGCTGGGAGGGAGGGTATCATAAATACTGGCCGATGTTGGTTAGTTCTTAGAGTCCGTAAATTAGACCCGGATCGACGGGGCAAAAGTATGAATACGAAGGCGCGCAAAGGAGTGGCTCTGAATCGGCCCCATCTCGTATTACAGACTCTGGATGTGATCTTATCCGTAGAGCACGCACATACGACTGGATTGGTGGCCACCCTTGAAAAGCCCCTTCAACTGGAACCCACCGTCCAGATTGAATTTCGAAATCCGCTCCTTGCAACGAAGTCTTTTCTGATGAACTGTAGCGTGCAGTCCCTGGAGCCGCGAGGTAATGGGTATGAGCTTCGACTCGGTTACCTGATGGCCTATACCACCGGCTCGGTTCGGGCTCTCATCGAGTTTCTCGCCAACGGATTGGGGGTTGGAGGACTCGAACCCGATGATTTCATCGAAATCCACCGGGGCTGGGGGTATTGGTTTCCGTCCAGCCGTGATGTTCTACCGCGAGAAGAGATGATCTCGCAGGGCTCCGAGCTGTTCGCACGGCGTCGTGATCCCAGGGCGACCGTTCGTGTGCCTATTAAGCTACATGTGGCTGGTCAGACCGGGGAAGGTCAGGCCTTCAATATCAGCCGTTCGGGGCTATTTGTGACTTCGGAAATCTGTCAACCGGGATTGGGCGATGTCGTGGGTGTGACTTATCCCATCGTCGTGGGGCATCAGGAGCAGCCCCTGGTTCTTGCGTCTAAGGTCTGTTGGATTATACCTGCGGGTGGAGATCGTACCTATACCGCGTTGGGGGTCGTGATCACGGATCCAGACAACTCGAAGGCCGTTCAGGCCTGGAAGCGATATGTAGACCACGAGCTACAGTTTGCGTCGATGCTTCGACTATCGGTGGTTCCGTCAGCCTAGCTACCTCTTCGCACAGGGCCGAGAATAGGGCTGATGGCCCGTGGTGGCTGGTTGTCCAAAACCGATGGGTGGGGTACCTTGAGGGAGAGTTGTCATACCGATGTGTGGCAACCACTTCGCGTAGCGAGGAGATGGCGTGGAAAACCACGGAAAGCAGATGTCGAGTCCGTTGTTGGCATGGTCTCTATGCTTGCTCGTTGGCTTTACGATCAGCTGTCGTGGAACGGCGTCACGAACCGCGTCGCAGCCCGAGAGATTGTCTATGCTGGGGGAGAATTGTACCCGCACCTCCGATTGTGACGCGGACCTCCGATGTATCGATTCACGTTGTGTTCGACCGGTTCAAACGGAAGAGGGTCCCTGTCCACCGGAAACGGAGTTGATGCGTGAGAATTCGCGCGGCGAGGTGGAGCAATATTGTGGACGGCGAACGGGCGAGAAGCACGGGCGCTATCGAAAATGGCACGAAAATGGGAACCGTCATACGGAACTGTATTATTGGAACGGAAAAGCCCATGGCTTGTACCGTATGTGGCATGAGAATGGGACGAGGATCTTCGAAGGTAGCTACGTACATGGTGAGAAGCACGGGATCTGGTCACGATGGCATCATAACGGGCATATGTTATCCCACGGCCAGTATCGAAATGGCCGCAAACATGGAAAGTGGGAGTTTCGTGACAACACGGGGACCCTGAAGCGAACCGCAGGGTTTCTCGACGGGGACTATAACGGCACCTGGATCGACTGGGACGAACAGGGCCAACAACTTTCTTGTGAGCGTTGGGATAAGGGGATGCTCCGCGGACCCTGTTCAAAGGAATAGACCTGTATATGGGCTGAAGGGTACGAATGGGGCTTGCGGGCCTGGTACCGAAACAGATACCCTGCGGGTTCGGGTTGAGGGTTGTCCTTTGATAGGGAAGCCCTGTTCAAAGTTTGCCTGCCAGGAGAGTAGGACCATGCGTACGTTCGCCCTTCAGACACGAGTTGGATTGACGATCATCGTCTTTGCTTTGGCCCTGCTGGGGTTTCAAATCGAAGCGTGGGCTCTTTGTAATAATGGGAACCCCGGTGAAGACGTTGTAGTCACGCTCTACGATTCGTACGGTGACGGAAACGCAGGGAGTGGCTGGATACAGGACGAAGCGGAAGAACTGGTGCTGGTTCTTCCAAGCTTTACTGGAGATGAGCTTAAGCTGGACTCGACCTGTTTACCCTTTGGTAGCTATACCGTTCGATATGATTCGGATGCCTTTCCGTTCGAGTTTACCTTTGATATCTCGCAAGTCGATGGAGAGGAGATCCTGACCGGCGGCGCCAATCAGGACTATGTATTTTCCATCCTGGACGAGATCTTCGGCTGTATCAACCCCAACGCTACCAACTATGATCCGGCCGCCAATACCAGCGACGGTTCATGCGTATATGACTGTTCTGGCACCCTCGTCGATGTCACTCTGAATGACGACTATGGGGACGGAAGCAGCGGCGTCGGTACGATCACTGAAGTGGGCGGGGATGTGGTGTATACCATCGACGGATTCGATGGTTTGACACATACCACCTTCCTCTTCTGTCTGCTGGATGGCAGCTACGATTTCACCTGGACCTTTGGATTGGTGCAGGACTTCTCCAATGAGTTCTCGTTTTCGATCCAGACCCAGGCCGGAGATAATATCGTCAGCGGTGATGTGTACGAGTACGGCCTACCCTCCATCACCGAGCCCTTTTCCATATCTGCAGGAGCTGTATACGGCTGTATGCTGGTCGGTGCCGAGAATTATGACCCAGCAGCTACGGTAGATGACGGGAGTTGTGTTTTTCTCGGAGGCTCTTGTGGACACGGTGTACCGACCATATTCGGAACGAATGTGGGGGGTGGTCCAGACCAATGGTTTAAGTACGAGGGGTTGTCGCCCGGCATCGTGACGATCAGTAGTTGTGTTCCGGGTAATAATAACGCCGACCATGACACCTCACTTGGTGTCTTTGAGGATTGTGATGACTTCTCCGGATCTTTTGTGTCCGGCGCGCTTATATCGAACGGCGACGCCGGACTGAGCGGATGTCCGACCGCGTCCTTTACGTCGACGGTGACATTCGAGGTGGAGGCGGGAACAACCTACCATCTGTTCTGGGACAATACGATCTATGGGCCCCATTTGTCGTTCGAATTTACGGTCATATTCGAGCCCTATGAAACCGGTTGTATGGATCCAGATGCGTTCAACTACAACCCAGCGGCCAACCAGGATGATGGTAGTTGCATTGTGACCTGGGGCTGTAACGACGAAAACGCGATTAATTATAATCCAGACGCCGTCTTCAATAATGGCATCTGTGACTACAACTGCTCCGATGAAATGATCGTAGTTCATGTGGATGGCAATGGCCTGGAAGGCGGGAACCATGTGCTCCGCTCCGCCGACAACGCCATTGTTTATGATCTGAACGGTCTTATTTCGGACGATCCTGTGGATCTCGGGCCCTATTGTCTGGAGCCCGGTGATTACGAGTTGGAGCTGGATTTCAGTTGGTTCCTATATTACGCCGATGTGTCCATAACACGGATACCGGCTGGTACCGTGGTGTATACCGAGACGGTTCAGGGCTCGTACCCGATTGCAGAATTTGCCGTCGGTGAGCCCTACGGATGCACCGACGAGGCTGCTATCAATTTTGATCAGGCGGCGTTGACGGAAAACAACACCTGCATATTTAACACCCCACTATGTTTTGAATCTACGCAAGTCGGGGTTGGAGTTCATGCCGCTACCGGTGGAAACGAATATTTCGCGGTTATACCGGAAAACGATGGGCATCTCCGCATCACCAGCTGCATCAACGGCCAGACGAATGGGGCACATGATACGGAGTTGGAGGTGTACGCAAACTGTGCAGACAACTCTGAACCGATTGCCCAAAGTGCCGATGCCGGCTTTATCCTATGTCCTGGGCATTCGTATGGATCGCGCGTTGTATTATCCGCCACCGCCGGAGAGCCGATCTATATCTTATGGCTAGACACCTTCAATCCGGCTCCATTTTCCTTCTCGGTGACAGAGACGGATTGTATCGGGGTTGTGAACGGTGGATCGGCGGAAGACGTATGCGGTCTATGCAATGGAGCCGGGAACACTTGTGACGACTGTCTGGGTGTACCGGGCGGTTCTGCGGAGGCGGATGACTGTGATGTTTGCGGTGGTCCTGGCATGCAGGCCTACTATTCGGATGCCGATGGGGATGGATATGGGTTTGGGAATTTGCCAGTCTGGGCATGCGTACAGCCACCTGGGTATGTATGGAATTCAGAAGATCTGGAGCCCAACTCCAGCTGTGATCTAGAAGCAGTTGATGTCTGTGGCGTATGTGATGGGACGGGGCCGAATACCTGGTATGCCGACACAGATGAAGATGGTCTGGGCGATCCGAGCTCTACGGTCGCCGCTTGTCTGATGCCCGATGGATATGTCCTGAATATGATGGACGACGAACCACAGTGTCCGACCAATGACACCGATGCCTGTGGACTTTGTGGTGGTCCGGGTATGGTTACCTGGTACGCAGACGAGGATGGCGACGGTCTGGGTGATCCGGACGACACGCAGCAAGCATGTAGCCAGCCCTCGGGATATGTTGAGAATATGTCGGACCTGGAGCCCCAGTGTGGGACCAATGATAGTGACCTTTGCGGTGTTTGTGCGGGCAGCAACGAGCCCAGTACGGGTATCTGCGATTGTACCGGTGAGCCTGGAGGTGATCAGGAGATCGATGCCTGTGGTATCTGCGGTGGGCCGGGTGGGCCGATCTGGTACGCGGATGCGGATAATGATGGGATGGGAGACCCAGACGACACCCAGGAAAGCTGTGATCAACCGGCTGGTTTTGTGGACAATGCAGACGATCTGGAGCCAAATTGTGGCACCAATGATAGCGATATCTGTGGAGTTTGCGCCGGACCCGGTGAGGCGGTCTGGTACGCGGATACGGATGGCGACGGAGCGGGTGATCCCGACGAGAGCCAACAGAGCTGTGATCAGCCGGAAGGCTTTGTGGACAACGCTGATGATCCGGAACCCGATTGCGCCACCGACGATACAGACATTTGTGGTGTCTGCGGAGGGGATGGAACCAGCTGTGGTCCCGATCAAGATGTTAGCGATACGAGTGGTTCGGATACAGGAGACGAGGACACGAACGTAGAACCAGATGATACGACTGGGAGTGATACCGGACCGCAGGGCGATGACACAGGTAATACAGCGAACGACCAGGGTGTTGTGGAGACCGATACCGGCAGCAGCAAGGGCGGTGGCGGCGGTGGCTGTACTGCAGCGCCGACCAGCCGGTCACCACTGGGCACATTGGGCTTGATCGCCCTCTTCCTGTTGGCTCTTGCCGTACGTCGGTTCTGGCCGGTTCGCATGGCCCGTTAATCGGGATTACTGACAGGAACCTTCGTCGATCGTGCCGTCACAGTTGTCGTCAATTCCGTTTCCACAGGTTTCCGGTTGGTTGGGGCTGACGCCGGAATCGCTGTCGTTACAGTCGAGGTTATTTTCCACCAGATAGGGCGGGGAAAAGCCCGGGCAGGCCTTTTTTATGACCAGTGGATTCCCAAAACCATCCTGATCGCTATCGTAATAGTGGTCGATAGCACCCTCAGGCCAGGGATCTTCACCAAAGTCCGGGTTGCCGTTTTCGTCGGTCTTATTGTCACAGTCGTTGTCCAGACCGTCACAGACTTCGGGTTCGGCTCCGTCGTAGGGGTCAACCACATTCTCGACACCGTCCTCGCAAATGGTCACTGTGTGGCGGCATTCTCCGTACCCGCAGGTGAGTGTCCCCAATTCATCGGTAAGGCCATCGCAGTCATTGTCTTCCAGGTCACATATCTCACCGTTGATACACATGCCCTCCGTGGTTTCGCATACGTCCGGATCGGGCTCGCCACCGTCACAATCGGTCAAGCCATCTGCCTCGCAAGTACGTTCACCGCTGCAGGCCCCTAATCCGCAAGGGCTCGATAAATCCAGCTCCTTGGCGGCCTCGTTGCAGGGACAATGGAAGTTGGCCGGGAGGCATTTCTCGTAAAATGTATTCTTACCCGGACCCTCTCCAGGTAGGCAGGCGAAGCCAGGGGGACAGGCTTTGAAATTGGAACAGTCCAGGGCACAAAACCACCCGAGGGTTACGTGCTGCGTGACGCATTTGGCCAAAGGATCGCCCCCACGGTCTGTACACTGCTCGTGTTCTGTACAGGGCCAGCAGTGGGTTCCCAGCTTGTGCAGGCAGACTTGAATGGAGAGGCCGCTATCGGCCGGAGCGGCCCGGCAGACCCAATCGGTTGGGCAGCTTCCGTTGCATGCCGTGGCGCAAACGTTTCCAGCCGGTGAAGGAACGCAGAGCCCTATCTCACATTCGGAATCCTCCAGGCAGGGTTCACCGGATCCTTTTGGAACGATGATGACAGGGGCGTCGGTGCCCGTTGAGGAATCGGCACCGCTATCTGTCGTATTTCCGGGATCGCCGCCAGGATCCGTACCAGGGGTGTCCGCACCATTATCCGTTGCAGTCGTGCCATCGGTATTATTGGAGATATCGCCAGACGACGTATCGGTCCCCGTGGTGTCCAAGGGGGCAACGATAGTATCCTCGGAGCCATCCGGTGTATTGGTACCCGCCGATTTATCGCCACATGCGAGCAGAAGCATCGTGAAAATAATGAGCGGTAGGTAGCGCAAACCCGACTCTCCTTGGAAACCTACTCGTAATTGTACGACCTCCGGCGTCACAAGGCCAGAGCCGAGTGATTTTGGTGGTTATTATGGGGCCGGGTCAGGGGTCCCGCCGAGGGCCTCGGCCATCAGAGCTTCCATGCGGCTACAGATCGTATAATGAAATTCGTCCACTGCATCCGACATGGCCTTATCGTCAGTGGGGAGGGGCGGCGGAACCAGGGGTTCACTGAGCCGATGGGTGAGTTGGATTTTTCGTGGAATCAGAGTCGGACCGATGCCGCGCAGGAAAGCAAACGGCAGTCGGTGATTCTTATAGATCCAGTTGGTGAAGGGGTTGTTGTAGATCTGGTAGAGATCATCGGCCTGGGGGCAGGCGGCCAGAATGACGGGCGCTTGTCCGATGATGGCCTCCCGCACGAAGCCTTTCCGTCTCTGCCAGCGAATTTGATAGCGTTCCTCGGATGATCGTAGGGCCTCCAGCATGCCGCCGGGGGCGACCAGCACCAGTTTTTCGTGTTCAAAGAGTGTTTGTGCATGTTCGGGCGTACCGACCATCACACCGCTTTTCCGTGAGATGGTAGCGAGGCCTGGGGTTCGAAACAGGGCTCGATCTCCCAGGCCGCGGATCAGGCGGCCGGTATGTTTGTAGATGGCAAGGACCAGTAGACCGATGTCGTAGGTGGCGAAGCTATGGTTGACGACAACCATCGCGCGTCCTTTGCGGGGCAGATGCTCCAATCCAAAGACGCGGTGATCATGGTAGTGCGCGATTGCCTCCAACAGGCGTCCACCCATACGGAGAAAGCGGACATCAGGGGTTGAAGGCTTTAGGGGCATCGACAGCCTGGTTTACTTGGCCGGGTAAAGGGCAGCGAGCGCAGAAATGGCCTTCTTGAGGGCATCGACATTCGCCGGTGATACGGTCTGTTTTACCTTCATCGCCGCCCGCATCAGATTATGGCAGGTCGTCAGATGAAGGACGTAGTTCTGCCAGGCGGCGGTGTCCTTTGGGTCGGCCGGCTTGATCTTCTGGGTGAGAAAATACTCGGCTGTTACTGAGATGATCCGGGATGCGTGCTCCTCTTTGGTCTTAACCCAACGAACGAGCTGGTTGTGACTCTGTGCATCATGCATACCAGTTAGCTCGGCGATCAATCGGGTGGCTTTCTCAATCGTGACGGAATCTTCTTCCATGGCATGTACCCGCGCATGGTCGTCATAGATGCCACAGGGGACCTGACAATGGGCATAAAGAGAATCGGAAAACCCCAGAAAAGAAATTAATAAAAGCCCACAGATAAGATGGATAGATTTCATAACGGACTCCCGGCAAGCGAAGGATTTCTATGTATGAATGAAAGCTAATCGTGATAAGGCAAGAGACCCTAGCATGGAATGACAGGGAGCTGAAGCTCCGCATCTGGTGTGTTCCAGGCGGGATGTTGCGGTCCACTTCGTGCCCAGAGATTAGCCTGCTACAATCAACCGCGAGAACGGGAGCAGGTCGGTCGAGAGAGAATCATGAAAGCCTGCAAATACGCGATTATCGGACTTGGGGTCCTCGTTTTAGTAGGGGTTCACCTGCCGTTTATCTATGTGGGATCCTCGTCGGTGGCCTTCGCGGATCTGGCCGGGGCGCACATCGGCGAAGCGCGCATTGTCGACCTGCATCCCGCTGCAATCCTGATTACATTATTACTGATTGGCCTCGGAACCATGATGGGGATCTGGGCACATATTCGAAGCGGTCTGGCACGTTGGCAGTCCTTTTTGGCCATCATGTGTTTCGGAGCGATTGTGCTGCGGGTAAAGACAGCCCGCGAATATCTGGCTATGGACGAGACGCTGCGGGTTGGTTATGGCCAATATGTAGTTCTAATTGCAGCCAGCGCCGCTGTAATTGTGGCGATTATCGGGATCTTGAAACCCGACCGTAGGCTGGGCTGAGGATCGTCGCAGTCGAAACGTCAGAGTCGACGGGAAATAATCTCTTTCATGATTTCCTGGGTGCCACCACCGATGGGCAGGAGGCGCGCATCGCGGCTGAGTCGTTCCACGATAGTTTCGCGCATATATCCCATCCCGCCATGGAGCTGGACTGCTTCATAGGTCACCGCGATGGCGGTTTCCGCAGCCAGGTTTTTCGCCATCGAGACTTCCGTGGTTGCATCAAAGCCCTGTTCCATGCGGGCGGCGACCTGATAGACGAGTGTTTTCAGGGCCACGGTTCGGGTGGCCATATCAGCAATCTTATGGCGCGTTACCTGAAAACTACCGATGGGCCGATCAAAGGCCTTTCGTTCTTGTATGTATTTTTGTGTCTCTTCGAGGGCGATCTCGGCCGTGGCCATTCCGTAGGCTGCCAATGCCAAACGCTCCATCTGAAAATTCTTCATCAGGGTGGCAAATGCGCTCCCCTCGGGACCGATCAACTGATCGGCGGGAACCATTACATCGTCAAAGGCAATCTCGGCTGTGTCGCTGGCCCGCCAGCCCGTCTTTTTCAGGGAACGTGAGACTGACACGCCCGGAGAGTTGCTTTCAATGACCAGAAAACTAAGACCCAGATGCGGATCCGCAGCGGTTCGTACCAGGGTTGTCAGGATATCTGCCCGGACTCCCGATGTGATGAACATTTTGGAGCCATTCACCCGGTAGGCGTCTCCTTCGCGCACGGCGCGAGTCTGGATCCCGGCCACATCACTACCGGCCCCCGGCTCGGTGATGCAGAGGGCAGAAACGGCTTTGCCGGCCAGGACCGGGCGCACAAATCGGTCGATGAGATCGGCGTTACCCGTTTGAATTATCGCGGGTAGGGCAATGCCGGCCGTTCCGAGCCCCACCGTAACGCCCGTGGAGCCTCCCCGCATCATACCTTCGATGGCCATCACCGCGTGCAGGTAGCTGCCACCGGATCCTCCGACCTCCTCTGGAAAACCAACGCCGAGTACGCCCGCTTCAGCCGCCTTATTGTAGAGGGACCGTGGGAATTCCTCCGCTTCCTCCCATTCAAAAGCATGGGGTGCGATCTCGGTCTCGGCAAAGCGCCGACAGGTGGCACGCACCATATGGTGGGTTTCATCGAGGAAATTATCCAGGAATTTCATAGCTAGAGATTCGCCCAAGTCATACGCGCGGTCAATCGGCGTGGTTTCTGACGCACTATGGGATGGTTTCTTGCAAGTCTCCCTATTACTACTGTAAATTTTATTGGCCCAATATGATCGTACCGGTTGCGCGATACAGGTGTTTTGTGGTGTAGCGAATACGGTCGGTCGAAAAAGAAGGAATGCCTATGGATATTACGGGACTCATTAACGCCTTTCTGGGAGTTCTGGAGAAGATTTTTGGGTTCTTCACTGGGCTTGGTGTTGCCAGTGTTTTTGTACTCACGGTTGTGGTGTGTGTGATCGGTTGGGCTATTTCGACGCGCGCTTCAGAAAAGGAATTCAAAAACAAGGGAAACTTCCCGTTCTGGCGCTTCGGAAAATATGTGGAGACGGACCGCGACGAGGAAAGCTGAGATCTCGTTGGGCCCTCACATTCCGAGGATGTCTTCGACCTTTCGGAGTAGTTTAATCCGCTTCTTCAGGATGGCGCTTGTGCCGTTCATCATCTTGGCGGTTTCGTCGATCATATCGGCGAGCGGTACCACCCGTACGTAGGGGTCGGGCGTTTCCTGGCCGTAATCGTCCGGGGCCTGCCAACTCATCATTACATCTGTAGCTCCATGTCCGCAGGCCAGGGTGGCCGCGTAGGCCAGGCGTTGGGCAATTACCCGGTCCATTGCGCTCGGGCGTCCACCACGCACCACATGCCCAAGAATCGTCGTGCGTAATTCAACCCCGGGGGCATCGACGGTCAGATGTTCTTTTACGCGCCGAACCAGTTTATAGGTCGGAATATCGACGCTTTCCGATTTCACGATCAATACCCGCTGCTTGGAGCTTCCGGGTGCGAAGGAGTTCTGCAACACCTTGCGAATTCGTAGGATGATAGAGGCTTCGTCGCGGTCTTCTTCGCCGTAAAGGATCACGTCGGCTTCGGCCGCGACGCCGGCCCGCATGGCCAGAAATCCACATTGTCGGCCCATGACTTCCACCAGGAATGCTCTTCGGTGGGAGCGGGCCGTGTCGGAGATCCGATCGCAGGCTTCTACGATCGTATTCACAGCCGTGTCGACTCCGATGGAGAGGCCGCAATGTCCGATATCATTGTCTATGGAGGCCGGCACCCCGATCACCTGGCAGATTTCGGCAGTCGCAAGTTGATGGGCTCCCGTCAAAGACCCGTTGCCGCCGACGACGATCAACCCATCCAGCTTGAGCTCTCCGAGACGTTGTAATGCCAGTTTATATCCATCGGCTTCACGAAACTTGTCGGATCGGGCCGTACCGAGGATTGTGCCGCCAAAACTAGAGATCCCCTGTACGTCGGTCATATCCAGGGAACGAGATTTCCCCTCAAGTAGTCCAATATAGCCGTTGGGAATGCCTACGACTTCATGACCTTCGGACTGGCCAGTGACCACTATCGTCCGAATGGCTGCGTTCATTCCAGGTGCATCACCGCCGGATGTTAGAAGACCAATGCGCATATTGTGTTCCTTTGGCGGGTAGAAAATACGGTCAGACTCGACCGGTCTGAATCGCGATTGGTTGCCGTCGTGCTCCCCAATCACCGGGTTCGGATTGGAAATGACCGGCAATTGGATGCTTACAGGATTGGCATGTACCTGCATCGAGTTGGTACCGCCCAAGAACATACCAATCGCGTTCGATCAGAAGTTCACCACAGCCGGGGCACCAGGTGCTAGCCCCTTCCGGGTTATGGACATTGCCGGTGTAGACGTAATGGAGTCCTGATTTGAGAGCGATCTCCCGTGCGCGGACCAGAGTGTGGAGAGGAGTCCGGGGGCGGTCGTTCATTTTGAAGTCTGGATGAAAGGCGGAGAAGTGGAGGGGTACATCCGGGCCGAGGTGATCCATGACCCAGCGGCAGAGTTCTTCGAGTTCGCCGCTACTATCGTTGAGCTCGGGAATCAACAATGTGGTCAGTTCAACCCAGCAATTCGTCTCTTTTACCACGTATTCTATCGTATCGAGGACGGGTCCCATCTGCGATAGGGTCTGGTGCCGGTAGAAGTCGTTTGTGAAGGCCTTCAGATCAATATTGGCCGCGTCCATCCCCGCAAAGAACTCTGCGCGCGCCTCTTCGGTAATATAGCCGGCTGTGACGGCCACGCTTTTCAGCCCGAGTTCGCGAGCTGCCTGCGCAGTATCCAGGGCGTATTCGGCGAAGATAACGGGATCATTATAGGTGAAGGCAATACTGGTACAGCCGTGGGCCCGCGCGGCCTGGGCGATATTTTCGGGCATCGCCAGCTCCATCAGGCGATCCTGTGAGCGAGCTTTGCTGATGTCCCAGTTCTGGCAGAACTTGCAGCCCAGATTACAGCCTGCGGTTCCGAACGACAGGACGGGGGTTCCCGGAAAAAAGTGGTTCAGGGGTTTCTTCTCGATGGGATCGATACAGAATCCGCTGGAACGCCCGTAGGTGGTCAACTCGATACCATCTTCGCTGGCCTGGCGGACGTAGCAGAACGCACGCTGTCCGGGGCTTAATACACAGCGTCGAGGACAAAGGTCACATTGAAAACGGCCTTCGTCCGTGGCATGCCACCAACGTCCTGGATGATTAGTCGTGGTCGGTCGTTCAAGCACCGTCCCTTTCCGCTTTCAGGCTTCGCACAGCTTAGACACGCGAAACCGTTGCATAGTGATGTTTTCCTGGGCTGAGATCCCCGCTTTATGACGCACCACCTCAAGTTGCTGGTCGACTGTGTCGATACCGGCAATGTCGGGTAGAAGAACACCCTGATTCCGTGGGGTCTGTACCACGACACCAAACACCTTTGGATCCAGCTCATTTTTATCTTTCACGGACTCCAGCGGTTCCAGAATACTAATTTCAATATCCGTTTGGAGGAACTCCTCCAGGGATAGGCGCTTGAAGCGGTGATCGGCGACAGCGGACAGCACGGCTACTTCCGCCACCTCTTTGGACAGCTTGTCGTATCTCGGTCGGATATGTCCGATACAGCCGCGAAGTTCGCCGTCGGGTTTTCGAAGGGTTACGAAGACGCCCCGTGGTGCATCAATTATGTTTGATACTACGGGTGGTTCGTAGAGCAGGCCCTGAAGAGCGGATGCTATTGCCTCACGAGCGATAGTGAGAAATGGGGCGTATTGATCTGCAGGTGTCATGGATTCCGATTATTCTGCACATGCGGTGTGGAGGATTGCAACGAGATATCCTACACCGAACGGTCCTTCGTAGGATAGGACCTCAAGTCCTGAGGGAGAGAAGCCTATCGCGCTGGCCGCGATTTCAAGGGTGTCGACGACATCCTCGGCCGCCACTTCGCGGAGCTCCGGGTCCACCGAAACGGCTCCCTCCAGATCTCCGCATTGGACACAAGATACAATATGGCGGTCGAAATCTTCGGCCCGTGGGTCGAAACCGGCCGGGGCACCGGGAATCAACCGATGGCTCATATCGCCGGATGCCAGAAGCGCCCACTGTTGTTCCGAGCGTTCCGCTGCCAGGGCAATACTGGTACCGAGGGTTCGGCACAGTGCGTGGGTCGTGTCATAAGGCAGGCTCATGACCAGGGTGGGTCCTTGCCAGCCAGCTTGTACCATGAAGTGGAGTGGGACCATGGCGCCGTGATCCAGGTCTAGAGCAGGGACCATTCCCACTGCGACGCCCTGTTCCTGGGCGGCCTTCAGGATCTCTGTTGCGGCCTCTGGCGCATTGGGCACAGTTGCACGAATATCTGGGAATCCAAAGCGACGGAAACTCCCCGACAGTGACGTTCCTCCCACGATGCCGAAGGCGTTCGGATCTCTGGGTGTATGGGGGGAAATCAGGACCAGAACATCCGGGTTCTGCGCCACGAGATGCTCGGCGGCCTTTGTCATTGCTTCGGTGCTGGCCGCGCAGTCTGAAGCGCGATCGGCGCCGATTTCTGGTAGAACAATCGGTGCGTGGCACATCAACACCGCGTTGGGGATCGGACCTGGTTGTTTCTTTCGCATCCGGTCTACCATACTCCGGCCTGGCCAGACCGTTCAAGCGTATTAGCCTCAGACCGTAGGGACGATTCTGAAGCCCTGGATTCCCTCTACCTCAGCCGCTTTGGTAGCTATATCCGTTACGTGGGCGGCGGGGCTGCCGTGATGACACCAGTGCACCATATTCTCTACGGCCGATCTCGGCCCCTCGAGATGGGCTTCGACACGGCCATCTCGACAATTCCGCACCCATCCCTGAAGGCCCCGAAGACCTGCTTCCTTGACTGTGCAGGCCCGAAAGAAAACCCCTTGCACTCGACCCGTGACGACTACGCGGATTGCGATGGGTTCGTCGGTCATCCGGCCTGGCTCGGCGACCGTTGCGGACGAAGGTAGATTTCGGTGGGACATCCGGTGTCCGGGTATCGAACCGCAAATAGGACCGCTTTCGCTATATCTTCAGACTGGATCATCTTCTCAACCTGGAGTGTACGTCCATCCATCATGGGGGTGTTCACATAGCCGGGGCAGATGGCGCATACCTTGATGCCATTCTCTCGGACATCCTCGAAGAGTGCGTTGCTAAAGCCCACCAGGGCGTGCTTGGAAGCACAGTACATAGCGCCGCCTCTGAACGACATTTTGCCCGCCACGGAAGCGATCTGTATGACTGCTCCTCGAGGATGCTTCAAGATATGCGGTAGGGCGTAGCGTGTAATGGCCACCGGAGCCGAGATGTTCACGTCCATGACCTGGTCGAAATGATCCAGGTCCAGATCCTGTGTGACTCCCCCGTGCATGATGCCCGCGTTATTGATCAAGATATTGATGCCACCCAGGTCCGAGGCGCATTTTTCTACCGCCTCGTTTAAGGCGGCACGGTCGCGAAGATCACAGGGCAGAACCAGAGTACGGACCTCGTAGGAGGCGCAAATGCGGGCGCTCTCTTCCAGCGCATCTTTTCGGCGTGCCAGAAGCGCGACATCGGCCCCATGCTTGGCCAGTTCCTCGGCGATAGCTCGACCGATACCGGAGCTCGCACCGGTTATAAGTGCCACCTGACCCGAAAGAGTACGTTCCACCATGCGCGAATCCTCCATTCCGTGGCTAAAGTCCAAACAGAAAGAAGAAGGCTTGGCAAGGTCTCGCTGGACAAATCGTGCTTGCTCCCAGGCGCAGCTGGAGGCAGACTGGAGAAAATCAACCGGATCGGCGTGAAAAACGGCATGAATGACCGCTTTCTTGAAGGTGTAGAATCGAAGGAGATTTTCTCCCTGGGGCACTCGAACCGGCGGTGGGAGGAGTTTCTTCCTCTATTGGTCAGCGCCGAAATACGTACCCTGGTGGATGTCCGGAGTGTTCCGTATTCACGGCGCTTTCCCTGGTTTATCGGGCGCCGGCTAGAGCGGCAGCTTCGAGAAGCCGGCATCCGATATGTGCATAAAGAGTCGCTTGGAGGGAAACGACCGGCTATGGGGCCCCACCCGGAGGCGTCCGGTGTGGCGGAAACCTTCCGATCCTACGTCCTTCATATGCGCTCGGATGAATTTCAGCAGGGGCTGTTCGAGTTGATGTTTCTGGCCCGTACGGAGGGACCGGTTGCGTTCATATGCGCCGAACGAGAGCCGACCGACTGTCATCGGCAGTTTCTTTCCGATGCGTTGGTGCAAGTGGGCTTCCGTGTTCGCCATCTGATCGACGTTGATATCATCCGAGATCACCACCTCCATCCGGCGGCACAGACCGGGCCGGATGGAGTAATAGGCTATCCCTCCCAGCAGGAAGGGCTTCCTTTGTAAAAAATACTTTACGCAGTGCGTAAATTTATGGCGCCGGATCTATGGCTGTGATGGTGGTACGCGGCTGTGTTTCATAAAATGAATGGCGTTCAGCAGAGCGGTTTCCCTGAAAAACGTGCTTGATTTTGTCGTTCGGGTCTCGTACGTGTAGCCCACAACGCAACGCGTCGTTTTGGTGACGCGGCGCATTGTAGAGTGGAGCATCGAAGACGTGGGGGTCGAACGAATTTTCGAGTGATTGGGGTGGTCCGATGAACAAGATTTCGAGTAGAATTCAGGTACATGGCGGGAGTTCGACGGAGTTCGACGCGATCCTGACTCCGGCTGCGCTGGAGTATCTGGAGCAGTTGGCAAAATGGTCAGGTCCTCGTATTCGAGAGCTGCTCGCCGCGCGGGCAGACAGACAAGGCCGCTACGACGAAGGCGAAGTCCCCACTTTCCTGGAGGACACCCAGAATATTCGAGATGGTGAATGGACCGTTTCGGGCATTCCCGCGTCACTGGAAGATCGTCGTGTAGAAATCACCGGGCCGGTTGAGCGCAAGATGATCATCAACGCTCTCAACAGTGGCGCCAATGTCTTTATGGCGGATTTCGAAGACTCCAGCTCACCGACCTGGGAAAATATGATGCAGGGGCAGATCAACCTTCGCGATGCGGTGGAGGGAACGATCACCTACCAGCATCCCACAAAGGACAAAGTCTATACCCTGAACCCGGAAACAGCTTTGCTTATGGTGCGGCCTCGAGGCCTACATCTGGTAGAGCGCCATATAGTCTTCGGCGACGACCCCATCCCCGCTTCTCTGGTCGACTTTGGACTGTTTTTCTTTCATAACGGGCGGCGTTTGGCGGAGCAGGAGCTGGGCCCGTATTTCTATCTGCCCAAGTTGGAAAGTCACCTCGAAGCTCGTCTCTGGAATGACATCTTTGTGTTTTCCCAGGATTTCCTCGGGATCCCGCAGGGCTCGATTAAGGCCACGGTACTCATCGAAACACTGCCGGCCGCCTTCGAGATGGATGAAATACTCTACGAACTCCGCGACCACTCGGCTGGACTGAACTGCGGTCGGTGGGACTATATATTCAGCTATATCAAGACCTTTCGGAATCATCCGGACCGGATCCTACCCGATCGGGGCCAGGTTGGTATGACACAGCCTTTTATGCGGGCCTATAGCCAGCTCGCGGTTAAGACCTGTCATCGGCGGGGGATCCATGGCATGGGCGGAATGGCCGCCCAGATCCCGATCAAGGACTCTCCCACGGCAAATGAAAACGCGATGTCCAGGGTGCGCGAGGACAAATTACGCGAGGTTCAGGATGGCCATGACGGTACCTGGGTCGCCCATCCGGCGATGGTCCCATTGGCGCGGCAGATCTTTGACTCCTATATGCCGGAACCGAACCAGACCGCCCGACAACGAGACGATGTGTTGGTCACAGATGTCGAGTTGATTGAAGTGCCCGTTGGTACACGGACCGAAGAAGGGCTTCGGACCAATATTAATGTAGGTGTTCGCTATCTTGAGTCATGGCTGCGAGGCCAGGGCTGTGTACCTCTGTACAATCTGATGGAAGACGCCGCCACGGCCGAGATCTCACGTACCCAGGTGTGGCAATGGGTTCGACATAGTGCCCAGCTGGATGACGGTCGAGTGGTGAATATCGCGCTTGTGAACGAAATATTAGACGACGAAATGGCTAAGATCGCCGAGGAGATGGGGCAGAGCGGCCGCTCCACGCATCGGTTCGATGAAGCATGTTCGTTGTTTTTGGCTCTCTGTACTTCGGACCATCTGGAAGATTTTCTGACGGTGCCGGCGTACGAGTTGATCACCCATCCCCAACCCCCAATTGAAAAGGAATCGAGATATGGAACGATATAAGCCATCTGATCATGCGACCTGGCAGGGTAATTTCGATAGCTCCCGATGGGAGGATATCGTGCGTGCGTACTCTGATTCTGACGTAGATAAACTACGCGGAACGATTCGAATTCGTCATACGATCGCCGATATGGGGGCAAGGCGGTTATGGGAATTGCTGCACAATGAATCACATATCAACGCATTGGGAGCCTTGACCGGTGGTCAGGCGGTTCAGATGGTGCGCGCGGACCTGAAGGCGATCTATGTAAGTGGATGGCAGGTCGCAGCCGACGCGAATTCGTCGGCATCTACATACCCCGACCAGAGCCTATACCCGGTCGATAGTGTGCCGAACCTGGTACAGCGCATCAATAATGCGCTGCAGCGACAAGATCAGATCGATCACTCCGAAATTGGACCGACCCGCAACTGGTACGTACCCATTATCGCCGATGCGGAAGCCGGCTTCGGTGGGCCTTTGAATGCATTTGAGTTGATGAAGTCGATGATCTCGGCCGGAGCCGCGGGAGTTCATTTCGAGGACCAACTCTCGTCGGCCAAGAAATGTGGCCACCTTGGCGGAAAGGTACTCATCCCCACCCAACAGTTCATTCAGACCTTGATCGCGGCCCGTCTCGCTGCCGATACATTGCAGGTGCCAACCGTAATTATTGCTCGAACCGATGCCAATAGTGCCAATCTGATCACCTCGGACATTGATGATAGGGATAAGGAGTTTCTCACCGGTGAACGAACGGCTGAGGGCTTCTTTTATACAAAGGGTGGTTTGGACTCGGCGATTGCCCGAGGCCTGGCGTATGCCGAGCATGCCGATCTTATCTGGTGCGAGACGTCCAAGCCGGATCTGGATGAGGCCAGGCAATTCGCGGAAGCGATTCATGAGAAGTATCCAAACAAACTTCTCGCCTACAACTGCTCGCCCTCGTTCAACTGGAAGAGGCATCTGGATGATATCACCATTGCCAAGTTCCAACGGGAACTCAACTCCATGGGATATAAGTTCCAGTTCGTCACACTGGCGGGCTTCCATGCTCTGAACTACAGCATGTTCCAGCTGGCACGTGGCTATTCCGAACACCATATGACGGCCTATGCCAATCTCCAGGAGGATGAGTTCTCGGCGGAGCAATACGGCTATACTGCGACCCGCCATCAGGCCGAAGTAGGAACCGCCTATTTCGATAAGGTTGCCAATGTACTGACGGGCGGTATGAGCTCAACCCTGGCGATGACGGGTTCGACCGAAACAGCCCAGTTCTAGGCTACAGACGAATGGGGGCTGGTTTTCCAGCCCCCCTTTTCGTCAGCGAAGAAAAAGAGGTCCGATCCAGGCTTGTGTCGCTCCGTTGGCGATATGCAGATGTTCGGCCTGCTCTGTTAGATCGTTGCCCGGGATCTCCGTAGTCCCATGAAGACGGAACTCGGAACCCAGGGCATCCTGAAGTGCGATCCAGCCGTCGCTCGATATCGGTGCGGGTAGGTTCAGCATGGATGCATTAAAGCGTTCGGGTAGAGTCAGGCCTGGCAGTTCCTGGCTATTCGACTGGATCGAAACACGGGGACCAATCTGTTCGAAGAGGGCTGCAAGTACCTGGTCGATACCCAGACCAGCGGCCTCGAAAAGGGGGTGGCAGTTATGTACCCCGTCCGCCAACTCCGCCATGAGACGGGAGGGGAGCCAAAGGGCTGTATCTGGGCTGTCCTGAATGGTTGATATCAGTTCGGTGACAGCTGTCAGCCTGTCGAGAACCAGCCCGGCGTCCGGCGGGAGCCCATCCGTTGGTCGCGGTGTTGCCGGTGCGGTAGAGGTCTGTGGCTGCGAGCCATGGCTGAACCACAGGATCGGGTTGGAGCTGAGTTCGAGGAGGTTGTCCAGCAATTGGAGTTTCTCCCAGGGATCGAGGGACGCCAGTTGGGGTAGAAAGCTGTCCAGGAAGGAGCTCTGGCAATCCGGGTTCTGGCTTTCTCCTATCAATTGCAGCCCCGCGTCCCGGGCGGCGGCCTGAAAGCGTAGAGGGGATTGGGGGCGTTCGCAGGGGTGTAGATAGGCATCGGCGATACCGGTGGCCGTCTGCGATTCGGGGTTGTCCGTGTAGGACAATCGGACTGGGTGGTCGGACGGCAGCGCAGCGATTCGGGTGTTTGCCCGGCGTTTCAGATCGGGGCTGGTGCGGTCGATTCCTCCGGCTCGCAGCCAGCTGCCGACCGCACGAGGCCAGAAGCGGCTCTGCTTGGGATAGGTCACCAGACGGAGAAGACCTCCCGGCTTCACCAGGCCGGCCAGATGTTGAAACAAGGCCAGCGGGTCGGCGTGGTGATGTACGACCAGGGTTGCAAGAACATAGTCGAAGGGGCCGTCCTTATAATCCATAAGGTCGCTACATACGAGCTCGATGGGCGGTAGCCGGCGGAACAGGCCCAGGCCGTAGACGGTATTGCGAATGCGTGCCAGCCGGATACGTCGACGAAGACGCTGAAGAGAATGTTCACTGATGTCCACGGCTACGATCTGTCGGGCCCGTGGATGCACTTCGGCTACCACCAACCCTTCCAGAGTTCCGGCGCCGGCCACGAGAATCCGGCAGTCGTCATGAGACTGTTTGGCCAGGCCAGCCAATTGGGCTCCGACTTCAAAGGCCAGGGGTTTCCCCTGACCTCGGCGAGGTAGGGCCATCGCGGGGATCGGTGGATAGGGAAAACGATTATAGAAATCCCGTACAACCTTCATCACAATGCCCGTGGTTATGGGTTGTAGTGCCTACCAGGTGAACTGAACCTGGCCATTTCCGCTATGGCCACCCGTGCTGGTGGAGCCAACGGTGACTCCACCGATATACCCGGAGCCGCCGCCGCCACCTGCAGCATAGGCCGCACCGCCGCCGTACCAGCCTCCACCGCCACCGGCAAAGTGATAGCTACCGGCGTGGCTAGAGCCAGCACAGAACGAGCCGCTACTGCCATTGGAGCCAGGCGAACCGCCGTTGGATTGGGTACCGCCGCCGGCAGGCGTCCAACCAGTGAAGGAAAGGCCTGATGCTCCATTGGTACCACCCCCATTACCACCGTGACCGTGATCGGGGCAGCCGCAATTGCCGCCGCCTCCACCACCGGCCACAATGACGCGGTCGAGACAGTCTGTTCCACCTTTACGAACGTCGGTGGCACCACCGCCTCCACCGCCATAGTGGCCACCGCCTCCGCCACCATTCCAACCGCCTGCCGATACAGGGTTGCCGAAGTCGCCTTGCTGCCCCACGTATATCCGTAGAACCTCGCCAGGTGTCACCGCCAGAGTTCCGGTTGCATAGCCGCCCTGACCGCCATCATCGGGTTGTGTACCGCTACAACAAAGGGATCCGCCCCCTTGCGCTCCCCACACTTCGATGACGACCTGTGTAATTCCGGCCGGAACGGTCCAGGTTTGGGTCCCACCCGTATAGTTGAAGATGACCAGATGCTCATCCGTGCATAGGGAGGTGCATCCGTCGAGGTTTTCGAGGTTTCCGTCGTCGCACTCCTCGTCCCCTTCAAGAACGCTATTGCCACAGCAGCTCTCCGCAGGGACGCTCACGCAGCCTTCTACCGGATCACAGCTGTCGGCTGTGCAATGGTCGCCATCATCACAGTCCAGATCGCCGCTGCCGAGGCAGGTCCCGTCCACGCATGCATCTGTAAGGGTACAGGGGTTTTCGTCGTTGCATGGATTCGTATTGTAATCTAGAGCGCAGCCCACGGCCGGATCGCAGGTATTGGTCGTGCAGATATCGCCGTCATCACAGTCGGGACTGCCACTGCCAACACAGGTTCCATCGGAGCAGGTATCTTCATTGGTACATGCGTTTTCATCGTCACATGGTTGGGAATTGGGGATAAATTCACAGTCCGCAGTCGCGTTACAGATGTCATCTGTACATGGGTTGCCATCGTCGCAGCTCTTGATTACGCCACCGATACAGGTGCCACCACTGCAGAAGTCATCGAAGGTGCAGTTGTCGCCGTCACTACATGGGCCGACCACATTATCGTGTTGGCAGCCTCCGCCGGGAAGGCAGAAGTCGTAGGTACACGGGTTTCCGTCACTACACATCAGAGGGCCGGTTCCAACGCAGAATCCTTCCTGGCAGGTGTCGAATTCGGTGCATTCATTATTGTCGTTACAGACTGCGTCGGTCGGAAGATGAAGACAGGCTCCCTCGGCGTCGCAGATATCGTCCGTACAGGGGTTGCCGTCATCACAATTCATGGTGTTGGCGCCACCCGTGCAGCCCCCGTCGGCACAGATATCCCCCAGAGTACAGGCATTGTCGTCGTCACAAGGAGCCGTATTCACCGCCGTCAGACAACCCACATCGGGTGCACAATAATCGGTCGTACAGGGCTCAAAATCGTTGCACTCCAGGATGGCATCGGATGTACAGACACCGTCTGCGCACACGTCATTGAGGGTGCACTGGTTCTGGTCGTTGCAGGGTTCGGTATTGGGCGTATAGAGGCATCCACCCGCAGCGGTGCAGGCGTCGTCCGTACATGGGTTGCCATCATTACAGGCGATTTCTACACCCGCCGTGCATTCTCCCTCTTTGCAGGTGTCACCAACGGTGCAATCTGCGCCATCGTCACAGGCCAGGGTGTTGGGCTCGAAAACACAACCCGTCAAGGGGAAGCAGAGGTCATCGGTACAAGAGTTGCCGTCTTCGCATTCGATGGTGACTCCCGAGCAGGTCCCGTCAATGCATTGATCGATTTCGCTACAGGCATCCTGGTCGTCGCAGGCAATGCCGGACAAAGGCGTGTACATACAGCCCGCTTCGCCACCACAGACATCTTCTGTGCAGGGATTGCCATCATCACAGGTGTCTTCGTCGATCGCCCCGTCACAGTTATCATCGAAGCCATTACAGCTCTCTTCGATGGCATCAGGTGCGTCGCAATCCGTGAGCCCGTCTTCGGTGCAGACGCGATTCCCCTGGCATGTTCCATGCTCGTTGGTCCTCGAACAGTTCGTTAACAGACCCAGTTGCACGGATGTGGCCGAACATTCGCATACACCTTCCTCCGAAATACATTGATTACTGGTCGCCCCAGTGATGGATGTCGTCTCCTCGCAGACGAAGCGTTCCGGGCATTCGGAATCCTGGCTACATGGTGACCCACAGAATCCGCCGTCGCTGCCGTAACCCACGCATACATTGGAGCTCTGGTCGCTTGAACATTCACCATCGTTGGTGCAAGGCCGGCAGAGATGGGTGAAATTGGAGACGCAGGCAAAGGTCAGATCGGAGCCGGGAAGCGAGATGGAGACACAGTTCCACCCCTGCGGACATTCATCGATGCAGAAGTTTGAGCAGACCATATCTCCCATATGGGGTAGACAGATCCCGGACTGACAATCGCCATTGCCCTCGCATAGTTCGCCAAAACAACCGGTTCCCGCTTCACAGTCTCCAGAGCTGGTCTCGTCCGTGGCGATGGTCTCGGTGGGTGAGACTTCTTCGGATCCCACATCATCCGTAATTTCTGCCGTAGGACCGGTATCGGCTATCTGGATATCCGCTCCACTATCCAATGATGGAGGTTGGGTGTCAGAAGAGGTACACCCAAAGACAAGAAACCCCAGTGAAACCAGAACGATACACTTCTTCATGATCCAAACCCTTGCGAAAACCCGAATAGTGTATCGGTATTGTGTCATTGGAGCTAGTCCATAGCGTATAGACCGAATGCAGGCTTTGCGATCGCGGTAGCCTGGCTCTGCCTTGCGCCGACAGACAGTTTGCAATAGGCCTTATAGGATTCGTTTTGAGGAAGACCTGATGCAACATGTGGTGTCCAGACCAGTTACGCCGTTCCGCACGGCCGATGGAGCTCTGGAGATCCACCAGATCCCATCCTGGCAGGACAATCTCATTTGGCTGATGGTTTCCACCGAAAGTGGTGAAGCCGCAGCTGTGGATGGGCCGGAAGCGGAATCTGTATTGGCCTATTGTAAGACCAACGGCTTTCGCCTTACGACGATCTTCAACACCCATACCCACGGAGACCATGTGGGCATCAACCATGAGCTACAACGGCGTGGCTTATTGGCGGATATCCGAGTCGTAGGACCGGCGCGAGCTGCGTCGGCCGTACCGGGGATCACCGAATTGGTCGATGAAGGGGATAGCGTGGCGTTCGGTGGTGCGACAGCCCGCGTTCTTCTTACTGAAGGCCATATTAACGGCCATATTTCCTTTGTTTTCGGCGATGTTCTGTTTTGCGGGGATACCCTGTTCGCCGGTGGTTGTGGCTACCTGTTCGATGGACCGCCGGAGAAAATGTACGCCAGTCTGCATCGACTCAAATCTCTCGATGGGACGACACGTGTTTGTTGTGCCCATGAATATACCCAGGACAACCTACGTTTCGCGTGGTCGGTGGAACCGGACAATGAGGCTCTTGCCGAGCGGATCCGTGTAGTATGGCCTCTGCGGGCTGCGGGAGGCTGCGCCGTGCCGTCGACCATCGCCGATGAATGTGCCACCAATCCCTTCCTGCGATGGCATTCGGAAACGCTGCAACAACACGTCGCGGAACAGATGCCTGGAACTCGATTGGATTCTGAGGTGCATATTTTCGCTGCGACCCGAGCCTTAAAGGACAAAAAGAACTACCGCCGTCTGGCGGACGATGTTCTGCCGTTGAGGGTTTGATGCGGATGGAAACTGGATGACCACATCAACACAACCTGACAGCTATCGGCCGTTTATCACGGTGGCGAGTTTGGTCGAACGAGAGGGCCGTCTTCTTTTCATCAAAGAGAAGATTCGGGACCAGGTTGTACTGAATCAGCCAGCAGGCCATGTGGACGAGGGCGAGTCGATTCTGGAGGCCGTGGTTCGAGAAACCCTTGAGGAAACCGGCTGGTTGGTCAAGCCGGATGCTCTGGTAGGTGTGTATCAATGGACGAGTCCGGTGAGCTCCAAATCGTACCTACGCTTCGTAATAGCATGTCAGCCGGTGCAGCATGATCCGGCTCTTCCGTTGGATGTCCCGGTTCAGTCTATACATTGGTTGACCCCCCAGGAGGCGGACCAGATGCGAGCCGAATTTCGAAGTCCAATGGTGGGTCGATCTCTCGATGATTTTGTGGCGGGGCGACGGCTCCCGCTGGATGGACTTGCCTATTTTCCCGAATTGCACGGGTCTAGCCCCAAATGACGGGGCGAAACCCGCTAAACCCTTGTCTAATTTCACGTTTCTTGCCTATCTTTCGCGCCAAATCGCCGGTTCCCGGGCTCTGTGGGCGGAGCTGGCGGATTGAAAGGGTTTTAAAATATTTTGGTTCGGAGGACCTCGCTATGACGAAGAAGTGTTTCGTTTATCTCTTTGCGATTATTACGTGTTTTGCGGCTTGTGCTGTGCAGGAAAATACTGTTCCTGTTCTAGAGGGGGACTCTGGAAAAGCCGATGGAGTTGTTTTTTCGGTTCGTGACTATTTTGCTCACACGCTGAATCTCGACCTGTCAGATCTGGAAGGCCGGATCGCGCGAATGGCTACCAAGGAACTCAACGCGGGTCTCTCGGGCATTCCGTTCGTAAATATTGGCTTGGAGCCAACGGAGATCTTTGCAGACGCCATGACCGCCGAATCGGATTCGTCGGTAGGGAACCTGGAACAACTTTCATCCGGCTTGACGGCCCAATACGGTGAGACGGACTTCGTCACGCAGGTGAACCGGATTCGTGTAGAACATTTGAATACGTCTGCCGATCAATACTTCGCGGAGAGTACCTTCCAGGTGCAATTGAATGCGGATGGCTCCTTCGAGCTTCCCGATGTCGGAAACCTTGATATCGCCGTTGGCTTTGGCCAGCAGGGCACTCTGGTAGCACGCACGATTTCGGCACATCAAAGTGAAGTGGCTGCTCTCGTAATGGAGCCCCTTCACGCTGTGTATGCAGCACGTGGATTCGTTCTGCCTACGAGCCTTACCGATCTTAGCCAGCTTAAGCCCGGTGAAAGCATCAGCCTGACCGGCCATGGCACCATCGGTTTCAACATGGGCGCAAACCTGCCCGTATTTGCCTATGATCCCATCTCGTATGTACGCGTATCAGCGCGCTTCCATCTGGGAGCATGGGTACAGATGCTGGGTGATCTCGAATACCATCTTATTCGCGGCAACAACGATACCGTTTATCTTGATGTGGGAATCAGCAATCGTAAGCTGAGCGGTTACCGGGTCGCCGTAAAGAGTGGCTGGGGTCTCTATGAAGTGCCGAGCCTTCTCGAGGTCGAGATCGCTGGAAAACGCTTTGCTCTTGGGGATATAGCGGCCGACATCATTAAGAATAAGATCGATCGTACTGGCCTGCTCGACTATGGCGTCGAGGGGATGACCAGCAACGATGATAAGCGCATCACATTGCATCGCTATGAGGTGCATTTGAATTCGGCCGGTCCGATGGTCGAGAAGGCCCTTTCACAGGCTGTCGCTGGTGATCTTCGTCTGGTCCAGACTCTGGCGGATCGGCCCAACTCGGGCATCTTGGAACGCGTTAACTTCCAGCGTGCCGTGGATCATCACCGCAGCTATCGTGGTATGAATCTGGCGAGCATGCGCTTCTTTAAGGACATTAAAGAGTATGAAGGTAGCGTGTACCTTGAGCATAATGGCCAGGTCGACGAGATCGTTTTCGACGAGTTTAGTGAAAACACCGGCAAGTTCTTTGCGGAGTGGGGATATCGTCGTTCAATCGTGACCTCACAGACCTGGGAGGGAGGCTCCTATCGTGGTGCCGCGTCCAATCTGCGGATCAGTGTAACCGAGGGCGATCGCTTTACCCAGCGTGACAAGGTTCTCGATCATGTAGATGCCGCTCTATTGTCGGTATTTGATTTTACGAACTTGTACGAGGATCTGACTCGTAAGTTCGAGGAGCTGCAGCACGAGGTCGACAAGAACTGCCCAGACTGCAACGACAACGCGGATACCAACTGTGATTACGAGTATAAGCAATGCTTGAATACTCTGCTCAGTGAAGAGGAGATCAACAGCTGGAAGCTGGAACTTCTCAGTATGACCGATGCCCATCTTCAGGGTGTGGACAATAAGGGATACAATCCTGAATTCCATATCGGAGCCGACGTAGCCGGCCAGTTGCTGGATCTCAAGCTTGAGCTCGCCGCTGTGCAGGAGTTGAAAGATGCCCTCGCCGATACAACGGGCCGCACGTCGATGATTACCGACGTACGATTCTCCCAGGAAGGCTTGAACCATCTTTTACTTGTCGTGACTCCAGAGGAGTTCGAACAACGTCTTCGTGACGTATTGACTCTTCTCGTCTCCAAGCGTTCGCGTGATTACGATAAGAAGTACGATGCGGCTTTGGACTGGTTATCCGGCGAAGAGGACAAGATCGAGGACATGGTCGCTATTTTCCGTGATGCTCGGGAAACGTACCTCAAACTGGATGATCTCGCTGGCGTACGAGTACAGGGCTTCCCCATCGGTGATGCGGCTGCCGTGGTTACCGTCACATCCGACGAAAGTTCGCTTCCGACGGTTCAGACCATCGCCGCCAAGAAAGGCCAGGTCGCTGCCAAGTTATTTGATGACCTGGTGGAAGAGGCGGATGAGCTTAGTCTGATTGAATCCATTGTGAAGCTCTTATCCCTTGGACTCATCGACATGAGCGGATTTGAGAGTCATCACCTGGTGGCCTACACCATGATGAGCCTCGTTCCGGCCGACTATCGTGAATGCTTGATGACCATGGACTTCGAAAACGACGCCTTCGCGGACGTCCAACTCTACACCCGTGGGGTCGAAGAAAAAGGCTTCATCAATCTGGGTCACTTTGATCTCTGGACCCTGCTCAATTGATGGGTGGGATTGATTTCAAGCGACCGTTGGTAGCGTTACGAACCTGGTTCGTTCTATATGTGTTCTTGTTCGGGTTCGCCTGTGCCCAAGGCGAACCCGACGGGAGCATTCCCAATCCATTTCTGGAGGGTAAGACCGATAGCTGGGATTGGATCAATGATCCAGATCGCTTCGCGCGTTTCCTGGACGAGGAACTCGAGTACAACGTATTTCTTCTTCCGGCGAAGGGAGAAGCGACGAAGAAGTCCTGGCCGGCGTCCTATTGGCCTACCTATGAGGACAGCACCAACTACCGTTGGGAAGGCGAGGGCACTCTCAGTCCGCTTGAGAAATACGATCTCGTCTTTAATGGCTGGACTCCATCTTCGAATTTCATGGATCTGGTTCCCTACGAGCCGCGCTGCAATTCGGCCTATGACGCATCCTATTACGATGCGATCGGTCCGGCGGCGCGCTGGATGTCCGAAAAGCGGGGCAACTGGAAGGCCCGTGATGGGATCGATAGCGACCAGGATGGTGAGATCGATGAATGTATTGACCGTGACGGAATCGAGTCATGGTGGGGTCTGTGCCATGCCTGGGCCCCGGCCGCGATGTTGGAGCCGGAACCTCTTTATCCGGTGACTGTATCGGGTGTGACCTTCCACCCGTCCGATATCAAAGCTCTACTCATCACCGTATACGATCGGACCCATTCTATGGTCATTGGTGGGCGATGCCGCGCCGATGTGGTGGAGCGGGACGACAACGGTCGGATTCTTGATCCGGACTGTCGCGATACCAATGCCGGATCGTTTCATGTGGTGATCACCAACTTCCTGGGACTGTTTCGGGTGGCGATCGGAGAAGATCGTACCTACGATCGCCAGGTCTGGAATCAGCCTGTCCATGGCTACGAGATCGAATATCTGGAGGAGGTCGACGAGAAACAAGCCCTCGCCCTTCTTATTGTCGACCCATCGACGGTGTCCGAGTACCCCTTTAATGAAAAGGCGGCACGTTGGGCGGAAGTCGTGATCACGGTTAAATATGTGACCGAGTCGAACCCGTCGTACGTACCGCTCAACGACCAGCACGGAAAATACCTGCGCACCGATCGCTATCACTACATTCTTGAGCTGGATGCCGACGGTATCATTGTTGGTGGAGAGTGGATCGACGCGAAGGCCACCAGCAGCTTCGGGTACTTCAGTCATCAACCCGACTTTTTGTGGATACCCAGGGCTCGGATTCAAGAAGATCTCACATCACCCCATGGAGCCGTCGAGCCGCGGGTTAATCCACATGTCAATTATATGCGAGTGAAGGATCTCCTCGAGCAGTCGCTGGTTCCACCCCAGTAGTACACCAGCTCGGAGCCCGTGGATCTTGTTGCCTGGTACGGCGAGATGTCGCCATGCTATTATGCGACGCTATGACGCGATGGACTGCAATCGTCGGCCTTGTCTTCTGGGCCTGCTCCTCGACGCAGGGAGTACCGGATTCGGCGGGGACCGACAGCTCTGACACGATCTCCGACTCGGGGTCGGTCGTAGCCATGTTGGACTATCCGGTGGACGAGAAAGGTCCCTTTCATGTGGGCTATCGGACGTTGGAGTTCAGTTACCAACCATCGGGAACGCAAGAGTCGAGGACTATTGCGCTCAATCTCTGGTATCCGACCGAGCAAACCGAGGGAGAACATCCGAGTTACCTCTTCGTTACCGATACGGAGAGTATTCTGAATGCGTCGTTGGCAGCTCCCGTACATCCGGAGGGCTATCCAGTACATATCTATTCTCATGGACACCAGGGATTCGGCGGGACAGCGTCGTCCTTGATGCGCTATTTTGCCTCCCATGGTTGGGTTGTGTTGGCCCCCGATCATACCGGCAACACCTTTTTCGACAATATCGATCCGCGACCTGTATCCATCTATTTCCTACGCGCAGCCGATATTTCCGCTTCTCTCGACGCGGTTACCAATCTCGATCTGGAGGACCCTCTCTTCGATTCTCTCCTATTGGACGAGGTGCTACTGAGTGGTCATAGCTTTGGGGTGCATACCTGCTGGGCCTCTGCGGGCGCGACTTTCGATATGGACGCGTTGACGGCCAACTATTGTAGTTCCGAGGATGATGGGGCCAGCTGTACTTCGGACGAGTTGGCCGCATTCCAGGCTGGTGTGGGCGACGACCGTATCGCCGCAATCCTCCCGATGGCGGGCAGCATAATTCGTTCGTTGTTTGGCGAGACGGGCCATGAGTCGGTCGCGGTGCCGGTGTTCGCCATGAGCGCGGTTCCGGACCCTCGAGGAGAAGAGGACCAATTCGAAACCTGTTCGGATCTGGAGCTGACCTGGATCGAAGTTGAAGACGCCTGTCATGAGACATTTGCTCTGGGAATGTGTGAGACGCTTGATCCAGAGGAAGGATTCACTATCGTGCAGACCTACGCTCTGGCCTTTGCCCGGGTTCATATTCTTGGCGACGATACACCGTCCGTTTTGGGTATTATGGACGGTAGCGTCGCGGTTTCGGACAAGGTACTCTTTCATTCGCAATGATCTCTGGTCGCATACGAATATGGCTCTGGTCGGTACTGGTTATGGTGCTTACGGTGGCCTGTACTTCCGAGAGCCCAGGGCCGGTCATTGATACGGCCGGGTCGGACGTGAGTTATGCAGCCCTGGAGCCAGCTGCACCGCGGCTCTTGCGCCTTACACAGCAACAGTACCGCAACTGTATTGCCGATCTCTTTGGCCCGGAGATCGTGGTGCCGGCCTCCCTGGAGCTCGACACCGCTATCGACGGTCTCCTTGCAGTGGGTGCGTCCGTTACGGCCGTGTCTCCCCGTGGTGCCGAACTCTACGAAGAGGCGGCCCTGAAGATCGCCGAGCAGGTGATGCAGAATGAGACGAGCCGTGCGGGTCTGATGGCTTGTACCCCCGAGGATGTGGACGACGAAGACTGCATGACGACGATCTGCCAGGGGCTGGCGTTTCGGATCTGGCGCCGTCCACCGGATGACGAGGAAACTGCGAGCCTCGTCCAGATCGGGCTCCAGGCCTCGGTGGCCCTGGACGACTTCCATGCGGGGGTACACTACGTCCTGGTGGCGATGCTGCAATCACCCAATTTTTTATATCGTACGGAATTGGGTGAGCCGGACCTGACGGAGCCGGGTCAGCGTCGACTTACGGACTTTGAGATGGCTTCACGTCTCGCGTTTTTCCTGTGGAATACGACGCCGGACTTTGAACTTTTGAACGCGGCGTTAACGGGCGAATTGGCAAGCCCAGAGGGTGTTGCCGCCCAGGTCGATCGTATGATGCAGGGGCCGCAGGTTCGAACAGCTGTACGTAATTTTGTGACGGACTGGTTGCTTCTGTTTGAGCTTGATCACCTCAACAAAGATCCAAATATCTTCAAACATTACAGTCCCGATCTTGGCGATATGGCCCGTGAGGAAACCCTCGCGCTGGTGGAGTATCTGGTGTTCGAGACGGATCGTGATTTTCGGGAGTTCTTCACCTCGAATACGACCTTTGCGACGCGCCGTTTGGCTGCGATCTATAATTTTCCGGCGACCGTTGACGAGGGCCTGGGACGAATCGATTTCCCAGCGGATAGCCCACGGCGTGGCTTTCTGGGCCATGTGAGTTTTCTAGGACTCCATGCGCATCCGGTTTCGTCCTCGGCGACCGAGCGAGGCAAGTTTGTTCGGGAAAATCTCTTCTGCGAGATGGTGCCTCCACCGCCAGCGGATTTGAATACCGGTATTCCAGAACCCTCCGCGTCCGCCAAGACCTTGAAGGAGCGTCTGATCGTTCATATGGAGGAACCGAGTTGTGCCGGTTGCCATGCCTACCTGGATATCATTGGCTTTGGATTCGAGAACTTCGACGGTATCGGTCGCTTTCGAACCATTGAGAACGGTGCGCAAATCGATCCGTCGGGTGATGTGGACGGGGAGGATTTTGCCGATTCCCAGGAGTTGACCGAGCTTATTGCCAACGATCCCCGAACGATGACCTGCCTTACGCGCAAGCTATATAGCTACGCTTTGGGTCATGGCGTGGTTTCCGGTGAAGAAGGTTCGGTCCAGGAATTGGCTGACACCTTCGGAACGTCCGGTCATAGGTTGCTTGCTCTTATGGCGGCCGTGGCCAGGAGCGAGGCGTTCCGACGTGTAGGAGAGGTCGAGTAATGGCCGATTTTCTCAGTCGGAGGACGGTCCTGAAGGGCCTGCTTGGTGGCACAGTCGTAAGTCTGGGACTGCCGGCTCTGGAGATCTTCTTGAACAGTCATGGTACCGCCTTTGCTGAAGACGGTCCGGCTGTCTCGGGTTTTCCACGTCGATTTGGCCTGTTTTTCTGGGGTAATGGGGTGTTGCCCGATCGTTGGGTTCCCAGCGGGGAAGGCGTCGATTGGGTGGCATCGGAACAGCTAGAACCGGTGTACCATCTAAAAGATTTGATCTCGATCGTAAGCGGTATGCGTCTGGGTGTACCCAACTCGGTTCCACATTTTGCCGGCGCGGCCGGTATATTGACCGGCTCTCCGGCACTGAATCCATACGATAATGTTACCTTCGCGGGGCCGACCATTGACCAGATCATTGCGCAGAATGCTGGTGAAGATACGCGCTTTCGCTCGCTGGAGTTTGGGGCTGGTGGAGGCAGTGGGCAGTCCCATAATGGACCCAACAGTAAAAATCCGGCCGAAGAATCACCATTTGCCCTGTTCGAACGGGTCTTTGGGGGCGGCTTTCAGTTGCCTGGCGAGGAGCCTGTTATTGATCCGACCCTGGCCCTGCGACGAAGTGTTCTTGACGCGGTCATGGAGGACATCCAGCGCTTGAATAGCCGGATTGGAGCCACAGACAAACTCCGAATGGAGCAGCACCTAGAGGGGGTGCGGTCTTTGGAGAAACGGCTCGCGAAGCTCGAAGAGGACCCGCCCAATCTTGCGGCCTGTGCTCTGCCGACGCAGCCCGAAGCAGACTATCCCGAAATCGAAGGGAGGCCGCAGCTACGACTCAAAAACCAGGTCTTTAGCGAAATCATCGCCTACGCCCTGGCCTGTGATCAGACCCGCGTATTCAGCAATTTCTTTTCGGCCCCGTTGAATAACTTTTTGTTTGAGGGGGCGCCAGCCGGCCATCATCAAATGACCCATGATGAACCGGGGGCACAGCCGGAGTGTCATAATATTACGCTCCAATGCATCGAGGCTCTCGCGGTTCAGATCGAAGCGCTCCGGGACGTCGCGGAGGGAGACGGCACGCTGCTCGACAGTTGTCTGGTTCTTGGGACCTCGGAGGTCTCCTGGGGTAAGACCCATTCGCTCGATGAATTTCCAATCGTCCTGGCGGGTAGCTGCGGGGGCAAACTCAAGACAGGGATACATTATCGGTCGGCCGGACAGGAGAACGCCAGCAAGGCACTTCTCAGTATCTGCCGCGCCATGGGGCTCGACCTGGCGCAATTCGGTACCGAAGGGGGCCAGACCAGCGATGGCCTCGGGGCTATCGAGGTATAGTGATGAATCGAAAGCATATTCCCATATACCTTCTGGTTGCCGTTCTGGGGTGGGCTTGTACTTCGATGACTACAACTACGGATACTCTTGGGGCCTCGGATGTCGGTCTGGACGCCGTAGAGGAGCCGGGACCGCAGACTCTGCTGGTGATTCTGGATACCTTTGTCTTCCAGGCGGAAGAGTCACCAGGAGTGGCTATCGGCTTTAATCTGGATGATCGGATCAGTGAAGAGGGTGACCCGGATACTTGTGGCAAGGCGGATCAGACCTCACCCGATGGGGAGCCCGGCATCGACAACCAGTTGGCCAAGGTTGTGCCTCTATTTGAACTCTTTGGAGTGGGAGCTGTGCTGAATTATGTCCAGAATGCCATTGAAGGAGGCGGACTGCTCCTGATGTTGGAGATTCAAGACGTAGACGACTATGAGAACGATGAGGAGGTCGTTATCGTATTGCGAGCCGGA
>CAUZEG010000015.1:0-36132 GCA_963578775.1 Myxococcales bacterium | reverse complement strand
GTCGGGTTCGGGCTCGGGTTCGGGTTCCGGCTCGGGTTCAGGCTCGGGTTCGGGTTCAGGCTCGGGTTCGGGTTCGGGTTCAGGCTCGGGTTCGGGTTCGGGTTCGGGTTCAGGCTCGGGTTCGGGTTCGGGTTCGGGTTCGGGCTTGAAGGTCAGATCCGTACTATCGGTAGCCTCGTCAAAAGAGATTTCCCCCGTATCCCCCGGTGCAAAGGGCGATTGCATAAGGGCGGTCGCCTCGTCATCGTCCGGTTCGTCTTCGGCGTCCGCTACGTCCTCGTCCGGTTCTTCGGGAGTGAGGGGGGACATGGCTACCTGGGTGGGCTCTTCCGCGATGGCTTCCAGTTCGTGGCGTGCCTCTTTGAAATGCTGCCAGTCGGCCCAACCCGATCGCCATACCAGGGTGTCATCGTCGACGATCCCCTGGTCGATCAGATTGTGGAGTTCCGCATCACTGACGGGGCCTTTCGCCTCTGATCCCGACTGATAATGCCATTTTGCCATCGTCCCCTCCCGAGCGGTGGATTCTTTACAGAAGCGCCATTCTAGCGCACGGGACGCCAGCCGTCATCCGGGGCCGGATAGAAGCCTTCGACAGGCCGGGATCTGGTTCGAAATTGCGAGCTATTCGGTTTCTTTTTCCACGTAGAAGGCCGGTGCCGCTTGTATGGCACATTCTGCTCGGCTTGCCTCGGGATCACCAAAGGAGAGCTTCTGGAATGTGCTCCAGACGCCATCACAGTCCAAATCACCATAGGCGGTGGCGGTCATTTTGGCGTCACTTAATTCGCCGTTCGAATCATACTCGTAGACGTAATAATGCTGGTCATATATTCCGAAATTCAGGGCGGACCAGGTGGGGGTCGTCCAATGGTCTGGATTGGAATCACACCGATGATCTCCATCGGTGTCGTATGTGGAGCTGCAACAGGGATGCTCGCCGTTTGGACCGGGCGGCGGGGTGATGGGGGTTGATGCCGGGAACTGACAGGGCAGCTTATTTCCTTCCCTACTGATACGCGGACTTGAATAGTAGACGGCCGCGCCCTTGTACATCTTGTCGAGCTCGTCGATGGCTTCGGCTGTTTTGGCACGCCGCGCGTTTCTACCCCCCGATCCCGTTCCTTTGGCTGTGGCCTGCTTTTCACACTTCTGGAGACCAGCCATTGTGTTTGCCTTCATGATGCAGCTGCGCGAAACGCCGATTTTCTTGATTTCCTCCACGCACTTCGAGGTATTCTTGAGAGCGTCTTTGGTCATCTCTTCTTTGCATTTGGTTTGCAATTCTGGAGGCGCTTCGCTGCAAAGGAGGGTCATTATGTGTTTACAGGCCGCCTCGTAACTTGGTTTTTTACTGCATGACCAGAGCAACGCGGTGCTCAGGACAATAACGATTAGCGTGCAGGTCCTACCCATGACATCCCCCGATATGTGGTGCGGGGATTGTACCGCAATGCTCGTGGGCCGTCACTCGGCAGTCGGTTCGCCCTGGATTTCTCGCAATAAGACGGTGGCGTAGCTTCCCTTGGGGAGGGTGAAGCGGAGCACCAGATCGGTTGCTGTTTCACCGGCGTCGATCTCCAGCTCGCCGGGCAATACGGTCAGAGGACGGCGGGTACCCCTCATCATCTTCCCGGCCGCGTGAAAGGATTCCAACTCGACGCCGGCTTCCGCGACCACTGCTTCTTCCAGGGCGCGTGCTTTTCCTTCGGGCCACCACATCTTCTTTCCGAATATGGGACCCGTTGGTGCAAGGGTCCCGGCTCGGATCCGGTCGGTCTCTTCGTTCACATCTTCGGAGATGAAGAGTCCACCGGTGTCTCTCTTCTTGAGGAGATCGCCTTCGACGGCTCGGTCCAGAAGTTCGGCCCCGATTCGGTGGGCCACCACCAGATTGAAGAGCGCCGACTGCACCGCCTGTATGCGTAACTGATTTACGAAGCGACGGTTGATTCGTTTCCCCTGGGCCAATAAGCCGAGCAGGTGCAGGCCGTCTTCGATGTTGTGGCCATCGGTCGAAAATCGCTGTGGGCCGTAATAGTTGGCGATGCCAACGGGTCCCAGGGCGGTGAGAATGGCCTGGGCACGCTGCAAAGCGTCGTCCGGCACCTGTCGGATGATAATCGTGAAGTGGTTTCCGGCGTGGTGCCCTTTGCGGATTTTCTGGTCATGGCGGTCGGTGGAGAGGATCCGGAGATCGGGAGACTCCAATGCGGCCAATCGATCTTCACATTGGGCTGGTAGGCTGAGCGTTTGTCGAGTGATGGCAACTTTATCTTTGATCCCGGCCCAACCGATGTCTCGTTCGGAGATCTCCAGGACATTCTGGATTCGTCCAACCAGGTCCCGATGAGAGAGGTCGTTCTTCTCTACGGAAACGAAGAGGTGCTCCCCCTGGCCCGATGGGGGATAGAGCAGTACCTCGTTCACCCGAAAATCTTCTGGCTTCGATTTGATCATTCCGCCCGTACCCGGTAAGGCTGCGGTTCGAAGCGGAGGACTAAGCGCCTGCTTGAGAGTTTGTTGCGGTTCCGTCATGGGGCCCATAAGTGATTTTTCGAAGGGGCTATCACCAATAGGCGGAACTTCCAAGTCATTCATCGAACACCGGTTGAACGGGCAGGAAAAATAGACATGTCGAATCAGGACACTATAGAAGAGATTCAACGTCGAGCAGAGGCGATTCATCGTCAATACGAGACCCATTTCGCGGGCCAACCCCGGATTTCTCGTGATGTCGAACTTCTGACAGCTATGGTCGCGGAAATTGATGAGACTATCGAGCTGACCCGCGATATGGATCCCCTCTCACGGGATGAAGCGATCCATCCACTGCTTCTTCATCGCGAGCAGTATATCACCGAAGCGGAGCAGATCCGTCAGGCCCAGGAGGCCGGACCGGAGATGTATGCGGCGCACGAGATCCGTTTATGCTTGAACGCCGTATCGGGTTGTTACCATCGCCATTTTGCGGCCATGTCACGGGCAACCCGCGATCCTGAGGTTTTGCGTGAATTAACTATGGATCTCAATGATTTGGCCGCGCATCTTGAACGGTATAAATCGGAGTTGTCGGACGAAATGGTGGTGTCTTTGTCCGAGTCCATTTCCGAGAGCCGCGAGCTATATAAAGGCGAGTTGGAGCTGATTGATGAGGCGGCCAATAGTGGCGATCTGGATGAGCGTGCCAACCGCCTGGCTCTGTGTGCCAATCATCAATTCAAAATCTATCGGGAACATTTCTCGGGTCGATCTCGAAATACGCGCCGGATATCTCTCCTTCAGCGTGTGATTCGCTCCCTGGAGGAGATCGAAGGCAGCATGAATCAATTGGATGCGCAGGGCACCACCTTTGCTGCCAACGAGCAGAATGTGGAGATCGTGAGAGAGCGTCTCGGAATGTACCGTACCGAACTCGACCAGATCCAACGGGTAAAACAGGAGAGCAATCTGGATAGTTTGATGGGGCGACTGGGCGGCGAGGCCAATGAGATCTTTAACACCTATCAGGAAGAGTTCGCCGGACAGGATCGTACCAATCGCGACCTCGAACGCCTGAACAGCCTATGTGACGAGCTTCACGATATCGCTCGACAAATGCTCGGTCTGGAACGGGTGAGCTCCAACGAGACCAATCAAAAGAATCTACGGCTGGTATTGGAGACTCTCGATGTGTACAACCGCGAGTACGAGCATATCCAGAAAGCCCAGGAAAATTAGCCCCTATTCGGGTGTGGGCCAACAACGGCCATCCGTCTTGTGGTGGTAACAGTTCGCACTCGTTTTACAGCCGCGGGACTGCCGACAGTCTTCATCGCTGGTGGCTTTACAAGGCATGGTTTTGTCGCCGTTTGTACAGCGCCCCTGTAGTTTGCAGGCGGCCAGTTCGCGGCAGTTCTGTTTCTTACAGCTCGTGAAGCCAGCGATCAGAATGAGGAGTGCAATTCGGAGGTACATGGACGGACCTATGGAGATTGGGCACCAAGACGTACGGTACGTGTGGCCAGGGAAAACAGGGTCGGGAGTCGAACGATAAGTCGTCCGCGCCCTGCGTCTATCGCAGCACATGGCGGATCGCAGCTATTGACTTCGTCCACGGAACCGACGATGGAGACGGGGTTTCCATCAAGGGTGATGGGTTGCGGCAGGAGCGTCTCCTTTCCGAAGCGGATATCGAGTCGTAGCTGGGTAAACCGTTCCCCACGACCTACTTCGATGGCCCAGAAGGCATCGTCGCTTGGTCCATGCGATACATTGGTCCCTTCGTGGTTGGTATAGCTGCCTTCGACTCCCGGCACTACGATAAGACTGAGTTCTCCCGGCTCGTCGATCACGCTACTGGTCTCGGGATCTGTCGTCGGAAGGAGCGTCTCCACATCGGCTCGCAATAAGGGCACGACGGCTCCCCGACGTAGATAGACCGGGATGGTTGCAAGAGAGGCGTTTACCATGATTTCGTCGGGACCGAAGACAAGCTCATCGTTAAACAGGCCGATCCACTGTCCGTCCGGAATGGCCACCATCCGCTCCGGATCCGAACTCATAATGGGTGCAATCAATAGGTCCGGGCCGAGCAGATAGATATCATCGGGATGTCGGCCATCATTGGGATAGGCCAGGCCGAAGGGCCGCATAAGTGGGATGCCCGTCGAATGGGCGAAAAGCCCCCATGTGAAACGATAATCCGCGAGTCGGATGGCGTATTGTGCGGCCGCCCGGAAATGGATCAGGGTGTCGGCATCGTATTGTTCTTCATTGGAGTTGCCCGTCTCCCAGGCGAAATGGTTACTGCCGCCGCCGCCCACCTGCATGATGGGACTGAAGGCGGTCTGCCAGGCCCAACGAATCAGTACCTCGGACGTGGGCCGGCCGTTTCGAAAGCCGCCCGTATCGGCCGCAAAGAAGGGATAGCCGCTGGCCGCCAGAGATGTGCCTGCCACCACACTGGCGGGTAATCCTCCGACATAATAGTCCTCGTCCATATGGGGTCGGAAGTCGCTATCAAGATCCCCCGGCCAGATGGCGTGGACAACTGTTTGGCCGCCATAGGTGCCGGTACGTCCCATGATGAACCCATCCACCCTATGGGGATTGATGGTGTTGGGGATCGGTTCGATGGCCGGCAGGGTATCCCGGTAGGTCTGCTGATAATGAAAACTATAGTGATGGTGCATGGTCAGCTCATCGCTGCCGTCAAAGAAGGAGAAGTGCATTCGGGCTCCGAGTAGTCCCACCTGGATGTCCTCGGCGTAATCCAGTTTGTAGCCCGCCACACCAAGACTGGAAAACCGGCTCAGCAGGTCCTGCCACAGGTCCACCGTAGCCGGGTTCGTAAAATCCATCATACGACCGAAATTCAGGAAGACCTGGGGTCCTTCGATGAACATATCCTCGGCATTGGCCTGTTCGAAGGCATCCGACTCTTCGCTGGTATAGGGTGCATGCCAGAGGACCAATTTGAACCCCCGATCGGTCAAAGTCTGGCTCATGGCCGCCGGATCGCTATATCGTTCCGGGTCGAAGACACAGTCGTTGTAGCTTTGCTGGTAGGGGCGATCGATCCAGAAGACGCTGGCGGGTATATCGAGGGTTCGGATGTTGTCCAGGTCTTGGAGTACCTCGTCCTGGCCAGCTGTTTCGTTACGCCAGAAATGAGGACCGAATGCCCAGTAGGGCGGTACAAGAGGTCGTCCTGTGATTTCGTGATAACGCCCGATGGCGTCCATCGGATGTTCGGTACCGATAAGATGGAGCTTCAGGCTATCGGAATTTCCCAGTTCGACGCGTACCGTATCCGGGTCTTCATGGCCTACGTCGAAGTAGGCTGGTTTTCGGCTCTCCAGAAAAAAGCCCGGTCCGCGGGTGGACAAAAGCAAGGGTACGGGTACATGTGCTTCGTTATAGCTCGACTCGGTATTGAGTTGGGGCTGAAAGAGCATCGAACGATAGGTTCCTCGACGTGCCACATGGTCGAAGTGTTCACCCAGTCCATAGAAGTTCTCTTCGGGTTCGGCCGGAAACTCCCAGTACATGAAACCGACCGGTGGGGTGTCTTCCCGACTGAGCGTCAGGGCGACCGAACCTGTAGCCGATGGTTCGACGAGCAACGTAGCGGAACTACCATCCTCCAGCCAGGCTCGAGTCTGGACCCCGCGTCCGATGGTTCCGATCCCCCACGGATCGGTGCGTAGGACTCCCTGCCAGTTGAGACCTTCGGGTTCCGGGGCTCTTGTGAGTCCCAGGCCGTGGTGAAGCCAATAGGGGTCGTAGCTTTTATCTTCGTCGATAGCGTCGACGAAACCAAAGCCAAGCTGTTTGGCGTTCAGCTCAATAAGAACCTTCTCGTGTCGTTTGAGAACGAGATGGAAGGGATCCGCATCGAGAATACAAATCACGCCGTCGCCGGCGTCCATCACCCACGGTGGCAGGGTCGCCGAATCGGGTACGTCGAATTGCGGTCCAATATCGGCTGTGGTGTCAGCCGGAGTCGTATCGGTAGGTGGTGGAGATGTTGCGGTCGAACCACAGGCGAGTAGGAGTACGACCCCGAATATCTGCAGACGGACACCCATTTTCACTGAACCCGGCTCTGGCGCAAAACCATTATCAAGGAGAGCCGGAGGGCTTACCGATGGCGTAGATCAGCGCGGCTCGCGCTTGTCCTACCGCAGCGTTGGCAGCCGCTAGTTCTCGGCGCGCCTCCCATAAGGCCAACTCTCCAGCGGAGAGCTTGAGGGCGTCGATCAGTCCGGCTTCAAATTGCTGTCTGGCGAGTTGCAATGCCTGTTCGGCAGCCGGCATGGCCTGGCTGGACAACTCCAGGCGGCGTTTGCCAGCGCTGTATTGCGCCTGGGCACTCTTTAATTCGGCAGAAATGATCAGATCGTGTGCCTTCAAACGTGCCTGTGCGGCCCGGGTTCGGGCTCGATTCGAGTCGGCCTGGCTGGATACACGAAAGCCTTCAAAGAGCGGCCAGCGAACACCGACGCCAACTGCGTAATGTTCTGGATCCTGGTCCGCACCCATATTGGCATAACCACCCGAACCGGTGACGGTCAGCACCGGTAGATGACCCGCGTTTATGGCACCAAGTTGTCCTTTGAGCGCTTTGATCTCGTGCTGCAGGATCAACCGGTCGGGGCGACAACGACCCTGCCGGCAATGATCGGCTACGGCATTGGGATTGGGGTCGCTTCCTTTGGCCGTCTCCAGTGGCGTCGAGATGGCGCTATCATCTGGTGTACGGCCCAACATCGCCCACAGCAGGAATCGGCAGCCGGCCTGTTTCGCCACTGCGTCTTGTTCCTGTGCCTGTGCGCGGCCCAGATCCGCTTCGGCAAGGGCTCGGTCCACATCCGACGAGACCCCGTGTTCGGCCTGCCTACGCACCAGTTCGGTTCGGGCCATCCGTTGGGAAACGAGGCCGCGCGCCGCCGCCAGGATCTGGTCCGTTTCGATACAATCATAAAAGCTGGTCGACACTTCCAGTCGGACCAATTGCACCGCCAGATCTGTGCGATGGCGTGCCATTCCATGGCGTGCTTTGGCCTCTTGAACCCCACCACTGGTTCGTCCAAAATCGAGAAGAGTCCACCAGAGATTTACCGAGCCGCCATACATTTCCTTGAAGGGCGACGAAGCCAGTCCGTGTAGCCCCAATTTTCCGTAGGAGCCGGCCAGGCCCTTGGTTCCGGAGACTGTGACGTCCAATCCGGGTAGATGGCCGGACCTTGCGCTGCTGACCGCATGGCTTGCGCCGGTCTGCTCCGCACGCGCGGCTTCAATCAGCGGATGGTTGGCCTGCGCTTCTTCCAGGGCCTGACGCAGGCTCAGACCGGTCTGCGCCAGGGCTGAGCCCGAAAAAAGGCTCGCACTCAGCAGAAACAGGGAGATGATGAAAGGGCTCTTAGACATATTAATCGATAGGGGTACAGACGGACTGTTTTTTAAGGGTACCTTTGGTGGAGACCACGACTTTATCGCCCGGTTTCACACCCGACAGGATCTCGACCTTATTGCCATCGTCTGCGCCGGTTTTTACGGCGACAAGATGGCATATACCATTGCGGTAGATGTAGAGGTGGTGCGGTTTTCCAGCCACATGGAGGGCCTTGCCGGGAACGACCCGAACGTTGGTCCGGGACTTCAGGGTCAGATTGAAGCGAACATAACTGGAGGCGGGCAAACCGGCTGGCAGGTCGATATGGGCTTCCACCCGTACCTCCTGGGTCATGGGATTGACGGCCCCACCCACCCGGGCCAGGGGCGTCTGGATTGGAGCGATGCCGCTGCCTGGAAAGCTCAGATTCGCTCGTGCTGTATCGTCGATGAGCACCGCGTCTGTGGCGGGTACATAAGCCACCGCACGCACACGGGCGATGGACGCGACGGTAAAGACTGCTGTGTCGGGTCCCACCAGGGTACCCACATCGGCCATTCGCTTGACGACGATACCGTCAAAGGGTGCGCGGATGTTGGCAAAGTCCACCAGGGTCTGGTTTAGCTGCTGTCGTTTTCTGGCGGTATTGAGATGCGCTCTGGCTTCCGAGAGTCTGGCCTGCGCGAGGGCCAGAGCGGTGTTGGCTTCATCCAGTTTTTGTTGCGAGACGAGACCACGACCGCTCTTGGCGACTTTTCGAATACGGTTCGTCTGGAGGCGGGTCAGTTTCAGAGCTCCGCTACGGGCTTTGACCACGGCGGCGGCTTCGTCCGCCTCGGCGCCGGAGAGCTGTAGCCGATCTTCGTGATCGGGTACGGCGACACTGGCCAGGACATCGCCCTTGGTGATCCGGTCTCCCAGATCTACGTACAATTCGGCGAGTTGGCCCCGGACCTGGGGACGAAGTTCACTCTGGGCCATGGGTTCCAGCTGGCCGGGCAATTCGACGCTCGCCTTGATGTCCGCGGTTTCGATGGCTTGTACCACCACTTCCACCCGCGGAGACGACGAGGCCTTATCACTGGTCGCCGCTGGGGCTTTGGCGCAGGACAGAGCGAGAGATGAGAACATTATCAAAGCAAAAGGTCTCATGAAGGGACCTCCGGGATCTGGTCTTCAATATTCGGGCGATCGCCCCGTTTGAAGAAGGGATACAACGGCGGAATCACGATGAGTGTGGCGATGGTTCCCGCGACGACGCCCCCACAGATCACCCGAGCCAGCGGTGCGTTGGCCTCTCCACCGGCCAGACCAATCGCCATGGGTAGCAGGGAGAGCAGGGTTGTCAGGGAGGTCATCAAAATGGGCGTTAGACGTTGGCTTACAGCCTGGCGCATCGCTTTATCGGGAGCCGCACCACGGCGTTCCGCAACGTTGGCAAATTCCACCAGCAGAATACTGTATTCGACCACGATGCCCACGACCATGATAGCGCCCATGAAGGCGGGAATGGACAGGGGCGTACCGCTTGCCCATAGGGTGATGACCGAGCCGGCCAATCCTACGGGCACTGTGAGCAGCACGAGCAGCGGGTCAAGGAAACTACGGAATTGCGCCACCAGGGCGAGGAACACCAGGATAGCTGCTAGAATCAACCCGTTTCCGAATTGGGCGCCGGCTTCTTTGAGGGTCTTGATTTCACCCATCAACGACAGGGTGTAGCCCTTACCCCCAAAGGCGGCTTCGTTGCCCACATTATAATCCGCTCCAGCGGCCCCGCCCTTGAGTTCGAGCAGACCGTCTTTTACCAGGCGTTTGCGGATTCGTTCGACTGTATTGAGGATATCAACACCCGGCCCCACGTCCGCGTAGATGTCGGTGACGCGGGTGATATTGCGGTGGTTTATGACGGCCGGGCCATGGCTTCGGTTTACGGTAACCAGGTTGCGCAGAGGGGTGGGCTTTTCGGTTCCGCTGCCACGTACGGGAATATCGAGCAGAGTGTCGAGATCCTGCATCAATTCCTCAGGATACTGGGCCCCGATGAAGTAGTGGTTTCCGTTGCGTGGATCGATCCAGAAGGCCGGGTCGAAGTTGATACTGGAGTTGGTGGCGGTAACCAGATTCTTAACGATATCGTTGACGTCGATCCCGAGTAGCTTGGCTTTCTGGCGATCGATTTCCACGTTCAGGATCGGATAATCGAGTCGCTGCGCGATACGTGGGTCGCGGACTCCGTCCACCTCGCTCACAAGCTTCAGCACCTGTTCAGCAATACGACGACCCACGTCGAGTTTACTACCGCGCACCTGGAAGTGAATGGGGTTTGGATCACCAAAGTTCAGGGCCGAGATCAGCACGCCTCCGTACTGAAAAGAAAACTCCACAGTCGGATATTCGCTGTTCAGACGCTTTCGGAGTTCTTCCAGCAGTCTCGGAGTGGTTCGACGGCCAGATTTCCCTTTGCGTTGGATCAACATGAAGGCATCCATGGGCCCGGCATTGGGTGTATAGGCAGCCGGCCAATCCATCAGGACGCCGATATTGGAGATCAGCATTTTTAGATCGGAATCTTTATGTTGTTCGACCTTGGGGTATTCCGGATCGGGTTCGCCCATGACGTCAATGATGATCTGCTCCACCCCTTTGACGGTCTCTTCGGTGCGTTCGATACGGGTGCCCGAGGGCAAGCGTACGAGGACCTTGAACTCGCCGGTGTCGGGGCGAGGGAAGAGTTCCCCCCCGAGACGGGGCACCATCAGGGCTCCTGCAATGACCAGTAGGCCGCCGATCCCAAGGGCGAGTGCGGTGGGTAAGGTGAACCCCCCCTCGGTGTCGGACTTCGCACTTCCGGCGGCGGAGGCCTTTCGGAGCAATCGTCGGCAGGCCGCCGGTACCAGGGTCAGGGCACAGATCAAGGAGGCACAAATCGCCAACGTGGCCGATAGGGCCAGGGGCCGAAATAGATAACTGGCGATGCCGCTCAGGAAGAGGACCGGCAGAAAGACCAGCACGAAGGTAATCGTGGAGGCCAGAACCGGTCCCGAGACTTCCTGTGTCCCCTTCAAGGCCGCTTCGTCGGCGCTGGCGCCGGCTCGTCGATGTCGAAGGATATTATCGATTACGACAATCGACTGGTCGACCAGGATCCCGACTGCAAGAGCCAGACCTCCAAGGGTCATGGCGTTGAGGGTCTGTCCGGTAAAGTACAGGCCCAGGACGGCTGCAAGAAGTGCCAGCGGGATGGATAGCCAAACGATGAATCCAGCCGCCAGGTTACGAAGGAATATGAAGACTACAAGACCGGCCAATAAGGCTCCAAGGCCGGCTGCGATCTGCAGGCCGGAGACCGACTCCCGGACGATCGTCGATTGATCCAGGACCACTTCAAGAGCCAGGGTCGAATTCTTCGGATCCATCTCTCGGAGACGGGTGAGAATACGGGAGAGTCGGCTGCGGATCGCATCGACAATCTCAATGGTATTCGCCCCTGGTTGTCGGTAGATGGGGATATACACCTGACGACGCCCATTGATACGGACGATATTGCTCTGGATCTGATGGCTGTCTTCCACCTTCGCTACATCGCGTAGAAGAATGGTTTCCCCGTCTTTGACCGTCAGAGGAATATCGTTCATCTCCGCAACGGTATGGGTGATGGCGTTGGTGATGATCTGGTAATCCAGATCGCCGGCTTTCAGATTCCCGGCCGGGATCAGGACGTTCTGGCTCCGAAGGGCATGGACCACATCAAGAGGGGCGAGCCCACGGGCCATCAGCTTCTGGGGGTCCACATAGGCCAGAATACGGCGTAATACACCACCGTATACGGCCGGGGCGATGACCCCCTGAATGGATTGCAGACGGTTCCTCAGTTCGTAGTAGGCGGTATCGTAGAGTTCCTTTTCGGTCAGTGTTGGACTCGACACGGAGACCAGGCATAGTGGTTTGGAAGCCGTTGGATCGAAGGGCATGATCATGGGTGGGATCGTGCCCGGCGGCAGATAGAACATATCGCTCATGGCGTAGGATGTGACCTGCGCCATGGCAGTATCCAGGCTGATATCTTCACGGAAGAAGTCCTTGACGATGGTCACGCCGAGCATCGCCTTGCCTTCCTGGTGTTCGATCCCCACGGATTGTCCCGTCCAGCGCTGGAGCCGAGACATGATATCGCGTTCCATGACCTCAGGGGGCATACCCGGGTAGAAGGTCACAATCTGCACGGCCGGGGTGGTAAATATAGGAAGCAGATCGCGAGAAATACGCTTGAAAGACACCGCACCAAGGATCCCCACGGCCAGTGCGACCACGGCTACCAGATGCAGATTTTTTTGGGCGAGTTTGATCATAATTTCGCGGTCTTGTGCCAGAGCACACAGGGGTTAGCACACAGCTTGGGGCAGGTCCAGTAGTCGAAAGGGAGAAATGGGCTGTCCTATGAGGCCGCGTCCGGCGAACGGGCTCGGCGGTTTACCTCTCGATCGCCCAATAGGGAAGAGGCAATATGTGCATTCCTTGACACGCCTTTGTCCCGTATGCGACCAATCGCCCTCGGTTCACCGGACCGGAGTGCGATCAGGCACACACATCAGGTGTTGTTGTAAATGGTAAATAAAATCAAAGTTATAGCTGTTTCATTGGTGGTTTTCTGTGGCGCCTGCTCCGGGTCGGACGCGGCCTTTGACACCCTCTGGCAGGACAACGTCAGCCGGGTGACAACCCGGGCTACCGATCATGTGGGGATCGATGGTCGTCCCGTGATTCATCAAACGCCGTATCTTCGTGATTCGCACGGGCGGTATCTGCATATTCGAGGGATCAATGTGAGCGGGTCCCATAAGGCCCCACCGACGGAGGAATTTCCTTCTCTGTATCCGCTTCCAACGGATCCGGAGCTGAAAGCACAATGTATGACCGAATTTCCGCCAAGCCCGGAATGTCGCCCGAGCACCGATGGTGTCGACACAGATGAGGATGGGAATGTGATCGTCCCGATCTCCTATGTGGACAGCCCCTTTCCCCTGAGCGCGGACGACGGCCTGGATGCCGATCACTGGTTGGGGATGCTGCAGGGCCTGGGCTTCAATTCCATTCGACTGATAACCAACTGGGAATCGGTCCAGCCCTACCGGCCTGGCACCTGCGCCAATCGTAATACCGACCCGGCCAATCCGCGCTATACGGACGAGTGCTATGATCTCGAGTACCTGGCCTATCTCGACGCCCTGATCACCAAGGCCGGCGAATACGGGCTCTACGTTCTTATCGATTTGCACCAGGATGTGTTCAGCCGGCATCTATTCGCCTATTATAACGAACATCCGATGCTTGGGACCGAGGGTGAGAAATACCCCGCTGAGCCTGGCTCGGTCGAGTTTTTCCTATTCTCCATGTTGCCTCCCTTCACCGACTGGGTACGCGGCCATGGGGCTCCGAAATGGATAGTTGAAACCTGTTTGCCGGAAAAAGATCTGGATTCACCCTATTGGGGCTATTCCCGATTTCTGGGCGCCATGTGTACCATCGATGGTCTCCCCAATACCGAGATCCTCGTGAAACTGGGGTCGATTTTGAGTCAACTGCTCCCCGGTCAGGAGGTACCGCCCTGGATCTTAACGGACTTTGTGCCCTATCTGAGCGAGCGTTGCCAGACGCCCCAGGACTTTGTCGACGTACACCAGACGAGCGATTTTATGCCCCTTACGCCCTGGTTCCTGAACGGCGCGATCTCGCTGGATGTGGACCGTTGTTTCGCCGCATTATTTGCGGGAGATACGGTATTTCCCAACCTGGTGGTGGATAATGGCGTCACCCGGCCGCGCGATCCGGAGACGGACCCAGAGGGTCTGCCCGACTTGAAGAGTTATATGCAGGGCGAATACGAAGGGGTCTTGCGTCAGTTGGCTCGTGTGGGGCGAGAGCATCATAATGTGATTGGCTATGATCTGATGAATGAGCCTGCGGGCGTATTTATAATGCTCACCCTGGTCACTGCGGTGGTGCAGGCAGGCATCACCGATCAGATGCCCGAACAGCTGAGCAGTCTTCTGGGCGAAGATCTGGGCGGCGATCTCTACGCGGTCCTGACCGGCCTGAATGTCTTGCCGCCAGACAACGAACCCGAGACGCTCCAGAAATGGGGCCTTGATAATATCGATCTGATTACGGCGGCCGGATTGAATCTGAACTTCCACGCGGATTATCTGCAACCCTTCTTTGAGCGAATGGGCCAGGCCGTCCAGGAAGAGGACGAAAACGCCATTATCTGGTTTGAGCCCGGGGTGGGGATCCGGACTGTGCTCGGGCCCACGCCATTCTGGGATACGCCGTTGACCCGTCCCCAGGGGATCAATCAGCTGGTGTATGCACCCCATTGGTATCCTGATATCTACCCATTCCCGGGCATCAATTCCGGTCCACGTGAGTTTAATCCGGATGAGTGGTTGTACCGTGACTTCACGGAGCCGCTACATGCTTTGATCGAGGAGTCTCCCACCTGGTTCGGTAATGTTCCTGTGGTGGTTGGCGAGTTTGGCACCTACTTCAATTTCGATGCCGGTGATTCCGATTCGAGCCTAGCCGTGTCGGGGCATGTTCTGAACAGTTATTACGAGGCCTTTGAGGCTTTGAATACCGGTAGCATGGCCTGGTGCTTTGCACCCGATAACGACGAAAACTATGGCGAAAGCTGGAACCACGAGGATTTCTCTATCATCGGCCCGGACAAGCAACCGCGCGCCTGGACGGCGTACTCGCGTCCGAACGCACGTGTTACCAGTGGCAAGCTCATCGGCCAGTCCTTTATCAGTCAGTATCACTACTGGGATCCCGAGCCGACCGTAGCGCGCCCCACCCGTCGCTACACCCTTCAGATGCATACCCGCGAAACCACGGCACCCACCGAGATTTTCGTACCCGAGCGCCAATATCCCGATGGATTCTACGTATGGCTCTCAGACGGTTCGGCCTATTACGATGACGCCCACCAGATCTTATATTGGTATCCCAGCCGGAATGAACCGGGCGCCCTACACAACCTTCGCATCGATCCACTTCTGCCCGATCGAGAGGCTCTGGACTGGTCCTATTTCGTACAGGATGGCCAGGTGATCAATGGGGTTGGCGACATCAGTTTGATGGGGGGGATGGCACCATGAAACATTCTCTTTTTTCCATCCTTCTCGTATGGGGTCTGGCAGGCTTTGTAGCCGATGTACAAGCGGATCCGCCGTACCAGGCGCCCGCCGAAGCCAAAACGACCGGGTCGAATTGGACGGTCTCCGGGCTGTTCCAGAATCTGCTGCATATTCGCAATGATTCGGATTTCGATGCCAGCCCACGGTTCTTCGACCCAGATGGCCAGACGGAAGGGCAGATGGCCACGTTCTTTCGACCGGCCTTTTCCTTCCGTTCCGACAAGCAGGTGTCTGTACACTATGAGCTGGAGCTGGGTTGGAATAGCTGGAGTCGTAATAGTCCCGAGCTCCCCAATCAGTATTTTGAAGGAGGCTATGAGGGCCTTCTCTTACGCCATCGCCAGTTATGGGCCGGCTATACCTCTACCTCCGGGGTAGAGCTACGTGTGGGGTACCAGCGTATGGTGGATCCCAGTCGGCTCTGGCTGGACCATCTGGGAGGCGCGGTGAGCGTTGCCTTTGGTAGTGATCGTCATCGAACGACGGTCTTTGCGGCTCAGTTGCCGGATTCCACATTGGAGGGGATCGCGGTTCGAGACGACAACTTCCGGACGGATAGTTTCGTGGGTGGCGCCGTGCGTGCATGCCGCCACGGAGATTGGACCGTGGACTACGGTGTATATGGCCTGGTGGACCGTCGTTCGTTGGACCGCCCGCTGCAATTGGGTACAGGTCTGGTCGGGGTGCGCTATGAACATGAAGAACTGCGTGCCTGGGCTCATGGGCTTGTTCAATATGGTAGCTGGTCGAATTCCGGTGTCGCCGGTACGGACCAGACGATCCTTTCCTGGGCCGCCCAGGCCGGCGTTTCGGAGCGCCGGGGCCGCTTGCGTTGGTCGGCAAATTATTTTGCTCTATCGCCCGATGATTCCATCGACGGCAACGATCGGCTGGGTGCCTTCTGGGGTTCTGCCAAGAATAAGAGTGCCTCACGGGTCCTCACCGAAGACGAGACGCGCGATCGGTACGATAATCTTGATGAGCGGGTTTCCAGCCAGTGGGGGTCCATGTTCTTCAATCGGGCTGGGATCGCCGTGGTGGATGGCCAGGTGGGCTATCAGGTACACCCACGGGCCGAGATGGCCCTATTGGTGGCGGCCGGATTCAACCTGGAGCCCAGCAATGCCCTGGGGCATCGCTTCCTGGGCCTGGAATTGGGTCTGCTCAACCATATACGTCTGAGTGAAGGGGCCGAAGTCTTCCTCCATTTGCAGCTGGTTCAGCCGGGGAAGGCCGCGACCATATTCGTCAACGAAGTGGATCGTGTGGCGACCGAGCTGCAGTTCGGTGGGAAGCTGGGCTTTGCCGCACGCTTCTAGCTTGAGACAAACAATGCTTGAATGCCGGAACGCACCGGTGTATGCATCCACCGTAGGCGAAGTTTCGCGCCAATCGACTTGTAGGAGGCTGATATGGAACTCAAGGACCAATTTGAGGACGCAAAGAATAGGGTGAAGACCTTACCTTCGCAGCCCCCGAATGTGCTTTTGGAGCTGTACGGCCTGTTCAAGCAGGCGAACAACGGGGATGCTGTCGGTAGCCGTCCCGGCATGTTCGATATGCGAGGGCGTGCCAAATACGATGCCTGGAATTCGAATCTCGGTATGTCTTCGGGTGAGGCCATGGAGGCCTATATCAAGAAGGTGTCTGACCTCGGGGCCTGAATCCTCTGACGTTGGCGCAGATGAAGGCGAGTAGACCATGAATGATTTCTTGAATCAGACGTACGGCCAGAATTCCGTACGAGAAATGATGATTGCCATCGGCATTTTTCTGGCTGGCGGATTGATCAGCATTTTTCTGCGTCGGAATCTGAGTCGTGTCTTTGTTCCGGCGTTCACGCGCATGGGATTCCCCAACGATATCCCCTTCGTCCGCACGATCTCCAATCCCATCAGCGCTGGACTGGTGATTGGCTTTATCTTTGGAGCGAGTCGGGTCCTGCAAATGCCGCCCGACCTGCGTTTCCTGATCAATAGCTCTCTATATGTCATCGCCATTATCTTGAGTCTGGTGTTGTGCATGCGGTTGATCGACGCCTTTTTCACCTATTGGCTGGAGCCGTTGACAAAGAGAACCCGTACCCAGCTGGATGATCAACTGGTGGTCTTCGGTCGAAAGTTCGCGAAGATCGCGGTCATCATGATTCTGGCCCTGGCCACCCTCGACCAACTGGGCATGAAGGTAAGCACCCTGGTCGCCGGTCTCGGTCTTGGTGGTCTGGCTATCGCCCTGGCCGCCAAGGAGACGGTGGGGAACATCCTGGGTAGTTTGCAGATCATGGCCGACAACCCCTACACCATCGGCGATATGATTCGCGTCGGTGATCATCTGGGCTATGTGCAGGACATCGGGCTGCGTTCCACGAAGATACTTACTCGAAGCGGTGTGCGGGTGGTTATCCCGAACAAACTTATTGCCGAGAGTCCAATCGAGAATGTGAGCATCGGATCGAATATCGCCGTCGATCTCGAGATCGGCCTGATCTACGGCACCACCGCAGACGAGATGGACGAGGCCCGTGAACTCGTTCGTTCCATCCTCCATGACCATACCGGGATCTGTCGAGGAGAGCTGGTTCAGTTTTTGCGGTTCGGAGAGTCCGCGCTGGTTCTACAGGTCACCTACTTTGTAGATGATATGCCCCATTATTGGGAGGTCCAGCACGAGGTAAATATGGAGATCAAGCGTCGGTTCGAAACCGTCGGACTCAACTTCGCATTTCCCACCCGGACGGTGCATATGTTGGAGGCTTGAGCTCCTTGCCAGGGGCCCTGCTATTGGCTGAGTTCGAATTCCTGCTTGGCCTGATGAAAAGCCCATTCGATCCACGGGAAGAGAGCTTCCAGGTCGCTGCGTTCTACCGTAGCCCCACCCCAGATCCGTAGTCCGGGTGGTGCATCCCGATAGGAAGCGATGTCGTGGGCGGCCCCTTCTTCGTCCAATAAGCCGACCACCCGCTTGGAGAATTTCGAGCGGGCCTCCTTGTCGAGGGAGGCCACTGCGGGATCTGTAAACATCAGGCAGATGGAGGTGCACGACCGGATAGACGGGTCTTCGGCCAGGAAATCAATCCAGTCGGTCTGCTCGACCCACTGCTCCACCGCCTGAAGGTTACCCCGCGATCGGGCCACAAGGGCTTCGTATCCGCCGAGTGTTTTGCCCCAGTACATCGCGTCGAGGGCGTCTTCGACACAGAGCATGGACGGCGTATTAATGGTGCTACCCACGAAGATACCTTCGTTGAGATTATCACCCTTCTTCATGCGGAAGATCTTGGGCATGGGCCAGGGAGGGGTATAGCTTTCGATGCGTGCCACGGCTCGAGGGCTCAAGACCAGAACCCCGTGGGCGGCTTCGCCGCCGAGCACCTTCTGCCAGGAGTAGGTGATTACATCGAGTTTCTCGAAGGGGAGGTCCATGGCGAAGACACCCGAGGTGGCGTCGCAGAATACCAGACCGTCCCGGTCGTCAGGGATCCAGTCGCCGTTCGGAACGCAGACCCCTGAGGTGGTGCCGTTCCAGGTAAAGACGACGTCACGACTGCCGTCGACCACCGAGAAGTCCGGAAGTTGACCATAGTCGGCGGTGAACGGACGCACATCTTCGAGTTTTAATTCCTTGAGGATGTCGTTGATCCAACCCTTACCGAAACTCTCCCAGCCGAATACGTCCACACCACGGGGGCCGAGCATGGACCACATGGCCATCTCCATGGCGCCGGTATCGGATCCGGCCACGATGCCTACCCGGTAGTCGACCGGGAGATTGAGCAGGTTATGGCTCAGATCCACACATTCGCGCAGCTTTTCTTTTCCGAGCTTGGAGCGGTGCGATCGTCCGAGCGCGGCCTTGGAAAGTGCCTCAAGGGACCATCCTGGCCGCTTCGTACAGGGGCCCGATCCGAAGCGCGGGTTATCGGGGTATACGGTGGGCTTTTCGGCTGTCATGGCAGACCTCTAAGATGACCGACCGGCAGAATAAATGCCAGGCGGGCCCCGGTCAATTGGCGTTTGGGCCGTGGAGGCCAGTCATAGGTATCCAATAAGGAGCCCACGGTGCCGAAGGAGGGACTCGAACCCTCACAAGCATAAGCCCAACGGATTTTGAATCCGCCGCGTCTACCGATTCCGCCACTTCGGCATGGGAGAGCTGTGACTACAATTTATCGACCGGCTAGGCAAGCCCAAATCCTCCGCCTATCTCATATGCCCTGGCCCCAAATCGGAGCCCTGGGTCGCCGCGCACCTTTGTGTTCAGCGCCGCTTCTTCCGTTTGCAGTAATGGTACTTCAAGGTACATCCGTCCTTGCAAAGACTTCCGACGAGCCCATCCCCACATTCGTAATTACACTTTGCGCGTTTCATACTGCATTCGGTTTGTTTGCAGCTGCACAGGCTGAACATCATCAAAACCATAAGAGCGAAGATACCGCTACGCATGGTTCCTCCTTGCGTTGCTATTCAGCGGGGGCTGGAGCGATCGGTTTCTCGGTGGGTCCAGCGAGGGCCTTGGTTACGGCGACCTTTTCTTTGGTCTTTTCGCCCTTGATATAGCCCACACCACATGATTCGCACCAGGTGGTTCCACCGGCTTTACCGGCACCGCAGCTACAGGCCTTCTTGGCTGTGCCATGGCCATGGCCGGCGTGGTCGTGCCCGTGGCCATGCCCGGCGTGGTCGTGCCCGTGGGCATGAGCGGCTTTGCCCGCACCATCCACTGCGGCCTTATCCTTGCTCTTTTCGCCCTTGATGTATCCTACGCCACATTTTTCACACCAGGTGGTTCCACCGGCTTTCCCTGCTCCACAGGTACAATCCGTCTGTGCCTCGGTATTTGTCGGTGTTTCGTCCTTGGCATTGTCGCCGCCCTCCTGGTTCGGTTGGGCCGTTGCATCTGCCGTGTTGTCTTGGTTTTGATTGCTGTTTTTGTCCTTCTTGGCGCCGCAGGCAGCCAGAAAGGCGAGTATTGTAACCAGCATGATGAAACGCGACATGGAGTACCTCTTTGGTGGAGCTTTCCGGCTACTCTACTCTATTGGATTCTTGTTGGCCACTGGCCCTGTGGGCTATTCAGAGGCGGTGCGACTACAGTCCGAGATCAGGGAGCCCGGAAGGCGGCCAGAAACGCCTCGAAATCCTTGAGGGCCGGGCTGCGCTTCACTATGAAGTCATCCTCGCCGTCGGATGTGGTCCGGTGAATGGCTCCCGTTCCCATGGCTCGTTGCTCCGCATGATTGGCGCTGTCGTCTTTCAGTTGTTGGACCCAACGCTTCAGCTCGCTCACCTGGGCAGGAGTCATCGCCCCTTTCCGGGGGCTCCCACCACTATAGGTGCCGCTGGAGCTCTCTTTTGGTGTTACCGGATTGTAGACGAATTTTGCTTCGCTATCGCCGGCCGCCTGGCTGAAGAAAAAGGCATTACCACTGCCATCGCTGTAGTTCATGCTCCAGGCCGATGTGGGGCTGCTGGTGTCGACCGGAGGGTCGGAGGCACGGGTCTGGCGCTTCTTACAACCAAGAATGGTTAGCATCAGAACGATGAGACCAAGACGCCGTATGAATGGACTGTGGTTCATGGATACCTCAACGGGACTTTCAGGGAACAAATCCCCAATAGATGATGGAGCCATCGGATTTCAGCGCCGCGAAGGCTTCGTCGATGGAGTGGATACGTACCACGCCTCCGGCCAGGTCTTCGGCTTCTGCCGAGCTGTCGCCACCTCCCCACGGAGCTCCCCAGGACACCACGGATCCGTCCGACTTGAGGGCGGCGAAGGCACAACAGGAAGAGAAGATGTCTACCACGCCGGACTGGATCTGTTCGGTGACGGCAGAACTGTCGCCGCCATATTCGGCGTAGCCCCAGCTGACCACCGAGCCATCCGCCTTGAGGGCGGCCATCGCACCATAGTTGCCTAGATTGCCAATGACCTTGAGGACTCCGGACGAGAGTTCGACGCTTACACTGGAGCTATCTCCGCCCGAGGGATCATCTCCCCATGTGACGACAGAGCCGTCCGACTTTCGTGCCGCAAAGACATATCGACTGGAAAATAACTCGATGACTCCGTCCTGGAGATAGGCACTGACAGCCGAGCTATTCGCTCCGCCCCAACCGCCCCAGGTGACCACGGATCCATCCGATTTGAGGGCCGCAAAGGCACTCAGGGTGGAAGCCATCATTATTACGCCGGATTGGAGCTCTTCCTGGACCGGGGCGCTATCACCACCCTCGTAGGCGTATCCCCAGGTGACCACCGAGCCATCAGACTTGAGGGCCGCGAAGGCTTCGTCGGTGGTGTAGATGGCCATAACACCCGACGTGAGCTCCGAATTGACCGGGGCACATCCCGAATTAGAGTTCACACAGGAGTCTCCACCGTATTTGAGTTGGCCCCAAGTGATGACAGAGCCGTCGGACTTCAAGGCCGCAAAGGCGCAACAGGTGGCGGCGATACTGACCACATCTCCCGTCAGCTGCTCGCTTACGGACGAGCCCTCGATTTCGGCCTGGCCGAGGACGGAAGGATCGTAATGCCATACAGTCTGGCTACCACCATGAATGCCATCGCCCCAGCTTATCACCGACCCGTCCGTTTTGGTGGCCGAGAAGGCTTTGCGTGTATGGGCGACCGTTACAACGCCGGACTCCAGTTCCTCCACCACGTCTCCGTCATCCCCGCCCGATATCTTTTCTCCCCACGAGACCATGGTGCCACTCGACGAGAGGGCAGCGATGGCATTGGCGGCCGGGAACAGCTCGATGACACCAGACGGCATCGATGTAGTGCTGGTCTGGCCGAACGTCTCCGGATCGACACCTGAAGGGGCCCCCCCGAAGAGTGGATCGCCGGATGCGCTGACCGTTCCCTTGGCAGATAACACGGCTATGGCCTGCTCGTTCGTATAGATCCTTACGGCCCCCTCGGCGGGCGGCGAAGTGATCATGCAACTATCACCACCCTGGAGCGGGTCTCCCCAACTAACGACGACTCCATCATCTTTTTTTACAGCGAAAGCACCGTTGGTGGCGCTGATTGTGACGACTCCGGCTTGCAGGTCGGGGGTTTGGGCACTGCTATCGCCTCCCGACCAGCTACCCCAGGTGACCACGGAGCCATCGGATTTTCGAGCGGCAAAAGCACCGAAGTTGCCGACCATGTCGACCACATCCGATTGAAGTTCGGCACTGACCGAAGAACTATCACCGCCATAGTCGGGATGTCCCCAGGTGACCACGGAGCTATCGGATTTGAGAGCGGCGAAGGCACCGTAGGGGCCCCGGTTGGCGAAGATTCTGGAGACTCCCGAGGCAAGCTCGGTTGCAACGGTGGAGCTATCACCACCGGAGGCGTCCTCTCCCCAGGTGACGACCGACCCATCCGATCTACGGGCGGCAAAGGCATATTGATTGGGGATGATGGCGGTTACGTCGCTTTGTAGATTGTCGCTCACGGTCGTGCTATTGCCGCCGCCCCAGCCGCCCCAGGTGATCACGGATCCATCGGACCGGAGGGCCGCAAAGGCACTTTGTGTTGCCGCGATATATACGACAGATCCCTGTAGGTCCGCTGCGACAAGAGCACTATTCCCACCCCAGTCGCTATTGCCCCAGGTCACCACCGATCCGTCGGTTTTTCGAGCCGCGAAGGCGTTGAAGCTGGCACTGATCTCCACCACATTCGACAGGAGTTCAAGGCTCACCGCGGAACTGTCGCCGCCATCATCGGGTTCCCCCCAGGTGACGACCGACCCATCGGACTTGAGCGCTGCGAAGGCCCGGTCGGTGTGGAAAATTGTAAAAACTCCGTACTGAAGTTCGAGCGCGACGGCGGAACTGTCACCACCGTTGTCGGGGTCTCCCCAGGTGACTACAGACCCATCGTCCTTCAGGGCCGCGAAGGATCCCGCTGCCGCGAAAACCTGTGTTACTCCCGACTCGAGCTCGGTACTGACGACAGTACTATCTCCACCCATGGCCCCATGGCCCCAGGTGACAACAGAACCATCGTCTTTTATGGCGGCAAAGGCGTACCCAATAGTATTGGCAGCGATATGAACGACGCCGCTGGACAACTCTGTGTTGACCTGGCCTGTGCTCACCTCGGTGCTGTCGCCGCCACTTTCGTTATCGCCCCAGGTGACGACCGACCCATCTGCGTTTAAGGCCGCGAAGGCGTGGCCATTGGCGACGACTGTTTTCGCGTACGGGCCAATCAGACAGCATAGAGGCGGCCCGCCGATTTCATTGCGGCAGCTCCATTCCTCTTCGACACCGCAGCCACCGTTATCCGTGGCGCATTCATCGATGTCGGTACAGGTAGCTGGAGCGCCCTCGTTATTGGCGCAGATCCAGAATGTGGCACTACCGCAGTCGCCGTTGTCGTTGGCACATTCATCGATGTCTTCACAGCTGGGCGCAATGCCCTCCTGATTGGTACAAAGCCAGAAGATGGCATCGCCGCAGCCGCCGTTGTCGGTGGCGCATTCATCGATGTCCGCACAGCTGGCTGGAGCCCCTTCATTATTATTGCAGCTCCAGAATACGGCATCGCCACAGCCGCCGTTGTCCGTGGCACATTCATCGATATCTTCACAGCTGGGCGCTGCACCCTCCTGGTTGGTGCAAAGCCAGAACGTGGCATCACCGCAGCCGCCATTGTCGCTAAGACATTCGTCGATATCGGCGCAGCTATTGTCCGCATCGAGAGCGAAGCCCTCATCGCAGATACAGTTCCCATCCACACAGTTGCCGTTGGCCCCACAGATCACGTCGTCGCAGGGATTCGTGTCGACGGTCTCCGTGGTATCGACGGTCTCTTCCGTATCGACGGTCTCTGTCGTGTCACTCGTGTCGACGCTCGTGTCCACGGTCTCCGTGGTGTCGACGGTCTCCGTCGTATCGACGGTCTCTTCCGTATCGACGGTCTCTTCCGTATCGACGGTCTCTGTCGTGTCGCTCGTGTCGACGGTTTCGCCACTGTCGGTGCCCTCGGAATCTGAGCCTATATCCTTATCCGTGTTGGGATCCTTTCCCCCACAGGAAATAAGTAGAAATATCAGGAACAGTCCCACCGACCGACGCATCGTCGACTCCACGTATTAAAGATCTAGAAACATATATGGTACGAAAGATGAACGCACACGTCACTTCCAAGGTTCAGCCGCTGAGCATATTGCGTAAGATCCCAGCGCTTGTGTCGAAGGCCAGATCGGTTCTCTGGACCAGATAGCCTTCGATCTTTCGTCCGATGAGCGGGACCTTTGCCTCGAAGGTACCTTCCGCATGCCGAACGGCACCATCGGCTCCGGCCGCATCCACACGAACGACACCCGAAGCCTGAATCGGTATCCTTTCGGAGAGGGTTCGAACTTCCCAGTCGTAACCACAGATTTCATCTCTCCAATGGCGTATTTCGATCCAGCCATTATGCTTGCCTACCAGGCCGTGCATGAACGCGGGGAGCTTTCGATTGGACAGCACCCGTAATGTCAGCCGGACCCCGTCGGAGGTTTCCTCTCTGTCCATGGTCTCGGTGTTGAGTTCCATTTTTTGCCCGAGAGTCTGCTCGAACTCCGGGGTCTGTAGCAGCCGATAGAGCTCCGCCTGGGAGCAGTCGAAGCGACGATCATGGGTCCAGAGAGTCGACACGGTAGTTCCTGCAATTCAGGGTGCGTTGCCCTGATCTGCAATGGCCGGCTCTGGTTCCACTCGGGGTTGTTGGCTTTTCTTAGCCTGGTTGGCCGTGATTTTTCGGACTGCCAGGATCGCGGTGACGGCCGCACCAGCGAATATGACATCAGCTCCCATATTCACAGTAAGGGCCAATTTTATGGTGTCGATGTCCGTACTTGCAGCCATCCGCATGGCCACATTACCCAGCACCCCGCCAATCAGAAAAAGAGCCCACCAGAGTCCGATGATGGCTGCCCCACGTGGCTTGGCACTCCCGTCGTCAGGGCCACTTGCCGCCCAGATATCGGACATCGCGTAGTAGGGCCGTACCAGGTTGATAAATGGAATGAAGAAAGCCCAGCCCACCTGCTTGCCGGTGAACCGCGTGGGATAATCGGAGTAGATAGCCGGTATATTGCTGTAGGCTCTCATCATCCAGCGTACAAAAAATACCGCCGTGATGAGGACGGTGAGCCGGTATGTATTGGCTATACTATTCGCCCGCTCCTCCAGACCTTGGGCTCGTTCTTGAAGAGCCTCCGCTTTGGTCGGGTCCATGTCTTTACTCTTGAGTTGGTCGAACAACTCGGACACCTGGGCTGTGACCACCAGATCGATGATGAGTATTACAGCACAGGTCGCTAATGCGATGACAGCAGCCATCGCGCGTCCATCCAGTTTCTTAAATTCATTCATACCACCCTCCAAAAATGAGCCTCGGACCATCGTTCGTGCCCATAACGGTGCGACACAACAACAGTGTTGTCAACTACCGAACGGGGACCTGACACTGGTCACCAGAGGGCCATTCGCCACCGGTGGATGAAGGTTGTACAATCGCCGTTCATCTATGGAGGTTGGGATGCGTAATTGGATTGTAGTCGTTGGTATTATCTGCCTGCTTGCTCTGGCCTGTAATAAGAAGAAGGGGAATACGGAAGCCTATCCCGAAGCAGTGCGGGGAAGCTTCATGGAAGGTTGCATGGAAGAAGCTGTAAAGACCATGAGCCAGGACCAGTCCAGCCAGATGTGTGGATGCCAGCTGGACGCGATCGAGAAAAAGGTGAAGTTGGGAACATTCGTAAAATGGTCACTGGCCATCGAGAAGACGGGGGAATACCCGGAGGAATTCATGGAAGTGGTGCTACCACTTACGTTCAAGTGCATGAAGAAGATGGAGATCATCCCGGCCGGTTCTGGCGATGGGCAACCCGCGATAACTCCAGAGTCGATTGCGACGGCAAAAAGCGAGGGCCGGTACCCGGCCACCGTCCGTGATTCCTTTATGGAAGGCTGTGTCGAAGAAGGGAACAAGACCTTTAGTTCCAGCCAGTCCCGCCAGCTATGTAGCTGTCAATTGGGTGCGTTGGAAGATACGGTCTCGATGGAGAAGTTTCTGAGCTGGTCCCTCTCCATTGAGAAGACCGGAGAGGTTCCCCAGGCCTTCAACGATGTTGTCGTACCCATTACGATGAAATGCATGAGCAAGCTCGGGCTGCAGCAGTAGGCGTCTTATATTTAGTCGCCGCAGGGGCCGTCCGCGCGTTTGGGATCTGTTTCCAGGCCGCGGATCAGCGCGATATTGGCGCGGTCGGCGGCGCTGAAACCATCCTTTGAGAAAGCCGGGTTGCGCTTGGCCGGTAGCCCTACAGCCGCCGCCTTGCGATCGTCCGTACGCGGACCATAGAAGAGCTGGTTCAGATGGTCATTCTTGAACTTGTAGCCGTGGCGGGCATAGACCGCGTTACGCAGCTTCCACAGCCCCACATCTCCCAGAAAGCAGATGTCTTTCTTTTGGAGCTCTTTCCCGGCGAAGATGGTGGCGATGAAATTACGCAGATCGGTATAGGGCAGATCGTCGAGACCGACCCCGGTCAGGCTTGTGGTCTCGTTGGCGCAATTGGAGAAAAACTCATTGGCGCGGTTGCGGATCCAATCCTCGGGGTTGTCCAATGGGAGCCGCCCCAGCACCCGCTGGACCTCGTCGGGGGTCAGGGTCTTTAAGCAGTATTTCAGCTGGGATCGGTTAACATCGAATTCCAGCAGCTCTTTGTCGGGAGCTTGACCATAGCCATAGTTGAAGACCCAGTACACCGAGCAGATATAGGTTGTCCGGGCGGACGATTTGGCCGACCGGGGCCATTGCTTTTCGCATAGATCTTTATTCTCTTTCCTACAGGACTCCTCCCAGGAAACCGCCTTATGGGGGGGCCTGGTATTTGCTGGAGTCTTGGCGCTTGCTGGGGCTTTGGCTGGTTTGGCCGCGGGCTGGGGATTCTGCGCCTGGAGTGCGTGTATGCACGTAGTTACAGCTGTGCAATCCGCTTCGGCTCCGCAGGTTTTGTAGCCATCTTTGTCACAGGACTCATCGATCGCACAATGCTTGAGACGCTCGCATGGATCGGTCGGGATGCCGCTCTCCTTTTTGCCGCAACCCAGGATCATCATCCATCCCAGCAGCACACAAATCAGTCTCTTCATGCTGTCATTCCTTCTTCGTGTATGCGGCTCCTCGTTTTACCGACTATTGAACCCATTGGGATAAGACCATTGCTTCGGTCCTGAATTACCCTGTCGGCTGCTTCGGCGCCACTGGTGGCGGCCAGCTCGGTGCCGATGCCCCGAGAGCCCGCATTGCAGCCGCAGGCGTAGAGCCCGAGGACGGGGGTATGGACCGGCGGTCGACGGTTGCCCACCTGGTCGGGGGTCTGGCCCGTGCTGACGGCCGGTGCGTGAAGCTTGCCCATCCAGTTGCCGATGGCCCGGGTACTCTGGGTGTCGACCCATAGGATCTCTTTCTCCAGGCCCGGGATCAGCCCCTTCAGACTTTCCATCATATTCTCGATCCATCGTTGGGGACCGTCTTCGAGTTCGATGTCGGTGGTGGGGGCGACAGCACAGGCGGTGATCAATTGCTCGCCATTGGGCGCCAGAGAGGAATCGAAGTTGGTGGGAATGGGGGCGTAGATCGGCGTGATCGGGGCCACCCGTCCGTTGCGGATGTCGTCGTATAGACTCTCAAAGTCCCCCAGCTGAAAGCGCTTCAGATCAAAGTCTTCTCCGTAGATCCCCACCAGAGCCCCGGCCTTGATCAACGGGCGGCGCAGGGCGATCTTGGCCTGGACGGCGATCATGGAGCTCTTCAGCCCGCGCACCCGCTCCACATAGGCCGCAGGGTAATGTTCCGGTCCCACCAGTCGTTCTACCTGGTCGAGCAGGCTGGTTGTGCACACCACCACGGGGGCCTCGAAGGCGCTCCCATCGCTACATTCCACCGCCTCAACCACGCCGTCCTTGACCCGGATCCGCTCGACCTCTTTATGGCATTGCACCTCGGCGCCACGGGCTCGGGCGGCCGCGATGAAGGTGTCGGGGACGGTGACGGAGCCACCTTTGGGGTAGGCCAGACCCCGGTCACGGGCCATATGCTTAAAGCACCAGATCCCCTCGCCGGCGCTGACTTCGCTCAGCGGCAGGATGAAATACAGCCCCAGCAGCAGGCCAAACAGGCCAATCAGGCGGGGATTGTCGGTATAGCGCTGGACATACTCCCACATGGTGATCCGGTCCATCTCGTGGAGCCGTGCTTCATCGAAGCGGACCACACTATGAAAAAAGCGGGTGGCTTCGACGATCTCTTTGGGCCGAAGCTTCAGCTTGCGGGCGGCGTCTGCCAGGAAGATCGGGTATCGGGCCAGGTCTCGCGGCAACCGCAGGGATGTTCCGAAGGCTTTGATCAGCGCCAGATCATAGGTCTGGACAAAGGGTATGGCCGGAACACCCAGACGCCGGGTCAGTTGGCCCAGGGGGCCGCGGGCGCCGCGCGAAAACATATGGGTGCCGATATCGACCCGGAAGCCGTTCTTCTCGTAATAGGAGCAGACGCCCCCGGTCCGACCGTTCTTTTCCAGCACCAGCACCTGCAGCCCTTCATGGGCCAGGATGGCCGAAGCCACGCTTCCTCCGATCCCGCTTCCAATCACGATGGCGTCATATGCCAAGCCGATTCCCCTATTGGTTTCAAAACGGGCGAATGCGCGTCGATGCCAGTTCCGGTCAACGATGGTATCATCTCTTGTGCGGAAGCTGTATCGCGGTTTTTTCGCCAGAGATCCGAGTCCCTAAAGGCGGTTATGATGGCGAAGAAAAAGCAGGCCGAAACCATCGAAACCGATGTGCTGATCATTGGCGGTGGACTGGCGGGATTGACCGCGGCGGTAGGGCTGCGGAAGAGTGGACTTCGGGTTCATATCATCGAACGCGATACGATTCTGGGCGGTCGCGCCCGGAGCTGGATTGATGCCAAGACCGGCGATCCGGTTCATATCGGCCCCCATATCTTCATCTCCGAATATCCCAATATGCGGGCCTTGATGTCGATTCTGGGAACGGAAGACAAGATCGTCTGGGAGAAGGGACGATTCATCCTGGTGGTGGACGGCCAGGAAGAGATTGAAATGAAGATGGCGAATCTTCCGCCACCCTTTCATTATATTCCCAGCCTGGTGCGTGATAAATCCGTTACGAAGCGTGACCTGCTGTCCAATCTACCCATTACGTTTCTGGCCATGCGGCTGACCGAGGAGGACGTTCTTCGGCTCGACAACATCAACGCATCGGCCTTTCTGCGAGGCAAAGGGGTCACCGAGAACTTCATTCAGCGCTTCTGGTCCTTTGCTGCCATGTCCATCATGAATGTGCCCCTCGAACTATGTTCGGCCGGCGCATTGCTTCGCTTCTACCGGCAGCTGGTGGGACATAACGATTATTATGCCGGCTTCCCCGATGGGGGACTGGGGGATGTGTTTGCACCCCAGGCCAAAGAGCTGATCGAAAGCCATGGTGGCGAGATCTGGCTGGACACGGAGGTGGACCAGATCCTCGGCGATGAGCGGCGCGCCACCGGTTGCCGGCTGGCGGATGGCCGGTCGATCCAGGCGCGTTTTGTGGTGGCTGCGTTGCCCCCTTCGGCCCTGCGTTCGGTGGCCCGCCCCGAATGGCTCGAACACTATAAGCCCTTCACCGATCTGGTGCATTTTCAGCCGGTCCCCTATATCAGCACCTTCCTCTGGTTCGACCGTAAGCTGACCAGACAGCGTTTCTGGGCCCGGGCGCATAATCCGAACGATCTCAACTGCGACTTCTACGATCTGTCGAATATCAATACCGGCTGGGAAGACCGGCCTTCGGTGATCACCACCAATTGCATTTTCTCGGAGCGGGCCCAGCATCTGTCGGATGAAGAGATGGTCGAGCGCACCATCGCTGAGCTGGCGGAATATCTACCCGAGGCGCGCGAGGCCCGGTTGGAGCATTTTGTGGTCAACCGCATTCCCATGGCCATTCATTGTCCCTTCCCGGGCACCGAACAGCTGCGGCCGTCGATTCACACACCGGTCGACAATCTGCTGCTGGCGGGGGACTGGATCCGGACCGAGTTGCCCTCGTCCATGGAGAGCGCCTGCAAATCGGGCTGGATGGTGGCCGAAGCCATCTGGGCCGAGCTGGGACGAACCACGGTGCTGCATAAGGACCTCAAAGAGGTGCAGGGGTTGGTTCGCCTGGTGTCCCGCGCCTCACGCTATGCGCCGCTACCCCGGCTGCCGCGTTGGGTACGGTCTTCGCGCCGGGCCTGAACCAGAGGATCTTAGAACGAGCCGCGAAGGCCCAGTCCGATGGGCCGGGAGCCGATCTCGTTCACCCGGCCCGGAAAGCCCAACGAGGGTGTGTCGGCCAGACCACCACTGAAGGAGTCGGAGAAGAGATTGAATAGGCCAATACTTCTGCCAAACGTTCCTAAAATAGCACCGGTGGCACTGAACGCCAGGCCAGAAATTACAAGGGGGCCGTACGCATTGCCACACTCGGTACAGTCCTCGAGATTCGGATCACAGCCAGTGCATTTTTTGGAAACCCCGTAGACGATGAGAACTACCCCAATAAGCAATAAGCCAAGTCCTGAATAGGTGAGCACGTCTGCGGTCTTATCCCAGTCGGTTGCCGTATAGCTGACCCGGTCCAATTCGAAGCAGGCACTGGTCGCTAATCCTTTTTCGATATCGTGAAGGCATCGCGTATTTTCGCCCGCTTGCCAGCGGACTTTATTGGCCCAGATGACTACGTGTTTGCCGCTGGGGGTTATAGCCGGGATAGCCTTATCACCCATCTCGACCTTGGCCTTCTTCATATGGGCATGCTGCACATAATAATGGCGGGTGCTGGAGCAGGCCGCCATAAAGCAGCCAAAGACGATCACGAGCGCGATTTTATTTACCCAGCCATGAAGCATAGGAGCGTCCCCCACTATGTATTGGGCGGATTATAGACCATCTCCCCGGTCGGATCACTCCGCCCCGGGATCAGTGCAGCCCACCCCAGGGGACATCCAGAGCCCAGCAGTTTTGGGCCAATGGTTCACAGTCGGGGATGGCCCCAAAGAGTCCGGGGTCCGGAGCCATACCTTGGAGGGTTGCGGCATCACAGGTTAGACCGGTCATCCAGGAGATTAACTCACCATTTTGACTCTTGGATCCATCCAGACAGGCTTCGTATTCGCCGAGGGTGGCGTCGCAGTCCGCCACAGACTCGACTGTCATATCGCAATCGAATTCCGCAACAGCCGTCGCTACCAGGTCGTTCACCTGGGCCATACAATTGTCGTAGGCAGACTGGCAGCCCGTTTCATCGAATGTATCGAAGTCACCCCCAGCATCCATAGCCGCCATCTTGCAAGCAGCTTTTTGGAATTTGGATTGATTTAGCTGGCTGATCTGGGTTGCCACCAGGGTTTCGCAGATCGAGTCGAGTTCGGCCTGGCTCAAATCGGTTATAGCTTTGCCGTCCTCTCCAAAGTCGAAGCCACCACCGCCACAGGCGCAAAGTCCAAGGATCAAGCTGATTATCAATGTACGCATACTTGGTCTCCATCGAAAGCCGCTGGGGATCGTTTTTCGTTCTGTCGAACAAGAAGTATAGCCCATCGCCCTGTCCAGATCACCCCGCCCCGATCAACCGGGTGCAGCCACGGTCTGGCGGGAGCCCAGAGCATGTCCAACCAGGACGGTGATCGTATTGGCCGCCAGCGCCACTACACCGGCGTGGACTCCATCTATGGTCTTGATACCAATGACCAATAATGTGATGGCCAGCCCCAGCCCCACTAGCATCCCCAGCAGCACCGGTCCTCCTTTGAGGCGTGGTAGATGAACCCCCAGATAGAAGGCGGGCACGACCTGCAGGAGCACCTCGAATTTGACCTCCAGGAGCTGCACCAGGGTGAGATCTTCATAACTGCTCAGCCATACCAATAGGGCTAATACCACCCAGGAGACCGACTTGCCGATACGGGTGAGTTTTTGTTCGTCCGCCGTGGGATTCAGGAAGGTCCCGTAGAGATCTTTGGTGGCCATCGACGACAGGGATAGAAGGGCCGAGTCGGCGGTGCTCATCAGGGCGGCCATGATGGCCGCCAGGATCACGATGACGGTCCAATAGCCGAGGCTGCCGGAGCCCGCCAGATCGCCGCAGATGATGGCGAGCAGTCGCTCGGTGGATTGGTGGTCGAGATCCGGATGGGCTCGCAGCGCGATGAGTCCCACCACCAATACGATCAGCGTGGTCACGAAGGGGAAAAAGGCCATCACCTTGAGGCTTTTTCGAAGTATGCGTGGATTTTTGGCCGCGTAGATACGCTGAATGGCGTGCGGGTAGACGGAGGCCCCCAACCCGATCAGAAGCACCATACTGAACCAATGGGCGCAGCGGGTGGCATTCGGGACCGCGATCTTTTCAGGACTATGTTCCCGAATATGAACCGCAGCTTCCGCCAGGGTTCCGTGTTGGCGCATGACCAGAATGACCAGGAGCGTAAAGCCCAGCAATAATAGCAGGCCCTGAATGGCGTCGGTCCAGGCCACGCTTCGCATGCCCCCCAGGGTCTCGTAGAGAATCATCACCACCGCGAGTCCCACCACCCCGTAGATGGGATCGATGCGTCCACCCGTAAGGCCGGTTACCGCGATCCCCATCACCTTGAGCTGGGCGTAGACGTAATTGGCGGTGGCGAAGATCATGATGAGAGCGCATACGAGCCGGATGGCGCGGGAGTTGAAGCGGTCGTGCAGATAATCGGCCGGGGTGATGTAGTTTCGATCCCGGGATTGGCGATGGAGGGCGGGGGCGAATAGGAGGTAGCCCACCACAACGGCCGTCATGGCGTGGACGCTCATGATCCAGGCGTATCCCATGCGGTAGCTTTTGGCGGTGAAGCCGAACAGGGTGTTGCCGCTATATTGGGTGGCGAAGAGGGTGAGCAGGAGCACAAAGAACCCCAGCTCACGGCCGGCCAGATAATGATCTGACAGGCTCTCTTCTTTTCGTTTGGCCCGGCCCCAGAAGCCGATCCCCACGATGCCTAGAAGATAGACGATGAGTACTACCAGGCCATCGATCCCGATGGGTAGGGCGTCGAGAGTTGTTGTCGCCTGGGCGGTGGGATCAGCCATCCGGATCCTCCCCCTCGTCTTGCAGCACGACGTGCAGTGCGTAGGCCGTCAGCACGGAGATCCCCAGCCCTGAAACCAGCGCGGTTATAGCCCAGATGGGCATCCCGAAGACGATCGGATCCTGGGCCCCGGTTTCTCGATACCAGGGTATGGCGCAGACCAGGCAAGCCCCCATCAACAACCAGAACCAGATGGACAGACGTTTGGTTTTCGGGCTGGGATCGGAACTCATGGTGGGCGGTTTAACGACAATTGCCGGTCAGTTCGATGTTCAGGAGCTTTCGCAAATGGAATTTGGTGCCATGTTGGCGCGCCCATTCCTTGCCTTCTTTCATGATCGTCTGCGCCGCGTCCATATTGGGGGGAGTGGCCTTCAGTTGGCTACAATAGTCTTTCTTAATCTGTTCCATCTTTCGGTCGGTCGCAGTGGGGCCCGAGCAGGACAGGACAAAGAACGCCAGAAATAGACCCACCCATCGCCAATCCATGATGTTTCCGTTCAAAGGCTGGCCAGCAGTATATCTGCGACAACTTCTTTCAAGCCGGCGAGGATTACGAAGCATAGACTGATGAATAGCCGCACCTGTCGGGCGCGGGTGACGGCCGGCGTTTCTTCTACACCCCGGAATACCGGAGCGAGTGACCGGACCAGAAAGTACAGTCCACATATGGCCGCCACGTAGAACGGATCCATGAAAGCCGAGAGGATACTCTCTGACATATGGTCGTCAGGGCTCGTTATCTGGCGTGCAAATAGGACGACCGCCGTGAGACTCCACACCGTACAGATGATGAAATCCAATGATTTGTAGAATACCCAGTCCTTCTCCGTTGAGATCTTGAGTTTCAGTCCGGACTCGGTCGTTATCGTTTCGACGGCTGGCTGGCTCTCATCGGTTGCGGTGTCGGCGTCGTACAGGTCGGATTCTCTGGTGGTGTCATCCACAGGCTCTTCGTCTTCGTCGTCCTCTTCCTCGGCTTCGTCCTCTTCCTCGGCTTCGTCATCCGAATCGACCTGTTCGATCTGCTCCCGACGCGTTACTGCGGCTTCGGCGTCTTCCATCAACGCCTGAAGCTCGTCCTTTATACTCTTCCGTGTGCTTTCCCCCTGGGAGCCTTCTTCCTCCAGCTCGGATGATTCTGCCCCTGTGTCTATGGCCTTTTCCTCCACCTCAGCAGTCAGTGGAAAGCCACAGTGAATACAGGCGCTTGCATGGTCCGAAACCTGCCCGTCACATTCTGGACAATTGATGAGAGCCACGTGTTGTTCCTCGTAATCCCCCCCGTATTCTGTACGAAGTTTGCCCAACTGTCCAAAGTAGCGGGGAAGACAAAATCAAAAGCCAATAGGAAGGGCGAATGGAACTTTACCTGTAGACGCGAACACCTCACAATGGGCGTTTGGCGATTCTCGTCCGAAGCGGAAAGATTTCTTGAACACAGCCGAACAACCCATGTCTCGCATCCGATATCTTGTGATGTTGTCCCTGCCGATCGTGGGTGGGATGGTCTCCCAGAATGTGATGAACCTGGTAGATACCGCCATGGTCGGCACCCAGGGGACGGCGGCTCTGGCGGCGGTCGGTGTGGGAGGGGTCTTCGTATTCATGACCCTGGCCCCGGTAATGGGATTTTCGGCCGGCGTTCAAGCCATGACCGCACGCCGTGTAGGGGAGGGGCGCGTGGGCGAATCCGCCCGTCCGCTTCATGCCGCCATGCTGGTCATCCTGGCTTTTTCTCTTCCCTGGACGGCTCTTATCTATGCGGTGGTGCCATCGATTGTTCCGCATCTCAACGGAGATCCGGCGGTTGTCGATATCGGAAATGGTTATGTCCGGTACCGGGTGCTGGCCATCGTAGCCGTCGGGGCCAACTTTGCCTTCCGCGGCTTCTGGAACGGCATCAAACGGCCGGAGCTGTATATGGAGACCCTGATGGTGATGCATGCCGCCAACATCATCCTGAACTGGGCCTTTATCTTCGGCCATCTGGGTGCGCCCGAGATGGGTGCCCCCGGAGCGGGCCTGGCGAGCACCATCGCTACCTTCATCGGTACCGGTTACTATATTTTTCTGGGTTGGCTATATGGTCGGCCCTACGGCTTTTTCCAAAGGGCCATCCGCAAGGCCACGATTCGGGTATTGGCCCGTTTGTCCTCGATTGCGGGGCTGCAGACGTTTTTATTCGCCGCGGGACTGACGGTGCTCTATTGGATTATCGGTCAGAGCGGTACAGTAGAGACGGGTGCTGCCCATGTCGTGATCGCTATACTCCTGGTGGGCCTCCTACCGGGTATGGGGATCGGTTTCGCGGCGGCCTCTCTGGTGGGGCAAGCGCTTGGTCGTGGGGATCCAGAGGACGCAGCCCAATGGGGTTGGGATAGCTGCAAGCTGGCCTTTGTGGCCATGACACTGCTCGGATTCCCAATGATATTTTTCCCCGATGCCATTCTGGCCGTCTTTATCCATGATCCGGCTACCCTCGCGGTCGCCCGTGCTCCGCTGCAGGTGACGGGAGTCTACATCGGCTTCGATGTGGTCGGAATTGTGCTCCTGAACGCACTCTACGGGGCCGGTGATAATAAGACCGTTATGATGGTCTCCTTTGGGTTGCAGTGGGGCTTGTTCTTGCCGCTGGCCTACGCGGTTGGAGTGGGCCTGGGCTATGGGCTCCTCGGGATCTGGATTCTTCAAATGATATACCGGGCCATCCATACCCTGACCTTCGCGTTTGTCTGGCGGAGAGGGCGCTGGAAGACGAGCAAGCTCTGAGGCGTTCGCGCCTAATCACAGGTCGAATCGTCTGGATGGCAGGTGTTCACCACCAGGACATATTCTCCGGCCCGCGGCGTATCCCCCGACACAAAGGTGTCG
>CAUZEG010000014.1:0-37250 GCA_963578775.1 Myxococcales bacterium | reverse complement strand
CCTCTGGAACGGAAACGGTTGTCTACCGATTTGCCGAACGATCTCAGCGAGCTTCAAAAGGGCGTTGTCCTCATGGGGCATGGAGCCATGACCGGGTGACCCATGAATATGAAGTCGCATCCAGACGAATCCCTTCTCGGCCACCTGGATGGGGTAGACCCGATGCCCATCCACATGCATGGTAAATCCACCGACCTCGGTTACAGCCGCATATCCTTGCAGCCAATCTGGACGATTCGAGGCCACATTGAGTGAGCCCTGCTGGCAGCCCGCTTCTTCATCCGCAAAGAGGACTAGACGCAATCTGCGATCCATCGTGGTCTGGCTTCGTGCCAACTGACGCATGATCGCCAGACCGTAGGCGGCAACATGTTTCATATCGATGGTTCCACGTCCCCAGATACAGCCATCGGCTTCGACGGCATCGAATGGTGGATGATCCCAACAATCAGGGTCGGCCGGTACAACATCAAGATGTGCCGAAACAATAAGAGCTTCGGAGTTGGCGGGGCCGAATTCGGCCATGAGGTTTCTTCGCCCGGGCGCGGCATCATGACAGTGGGATGGAATGTGGACCTCTTGAAGATATTGAGCGCAGCGGTCCGCCGCCTTTTCTTCATTTCCTGGAGGATTGGTCGTGTCGATCCGAATCAGATGCTTCAAGATGTCCAGCCCGTCCGTCAGCATCCCAGTGGGGGCGCTGAATGGTATGGCAGGTGGACCTGGGGTGTTGGATGAATCGTGCGAACTCATGGATTCGTTTGATCTGGTTGGGGATTCTCGGGACTCTACCGGACAAATTTTGCATAGGTAAAGACGCTTCTTCCATTGACGCGCTGCAAGTTGCGGGCTATGTGCACCCCATACCGTAGTCAGAGGGGAGCGCATGGACGACCGTTTGATCTTGGCATTGGACCAGGGCACGACTGGAAGCACCGCCCTATTGGTAACAGCGGAACTTCAGGTATTGGCACGGGCCAATGTGGAGTTTCCTCAGATCTACCCCAAACCCGGTTGGGTCGAGCATGATCCAGCTGCGATCTGGCATTCGGTAGAGCAGAGTATTAAGAATGTACTGGAAGAAGTGCCGGACGCGACGCAACGAATCGCAGCCATTGGTATTACCAACCAACGCGAGACCACGGTGATCTGGGACCGGCAGAGCGGTCAGCCCATTCATAATGCGATTGTCTGGCAGTGTAGGCGAACGGCAGATCGAACATCGGAGCTGAAGGATGCGGGGCTTGAACCCTTATTCAAGGAACGGACCGGCCTGGTTCTGGATCCCTATTTCAGCGGAACGAAGATCGCCTGGCAGCTGGATCATGTGGATGGGGCTCGTGCTCGTGCGGAGCGAGGTGAACTCGCTTTTGGCACAATTGACACCTTTCTCGTCTGGAAACTGACGGCTGGCGCGCGACATGTCACCGATGCTTCCAATGCCTCTCGCACATTGCTTTTCAACATTCACGACGGCTGTTGGGATGATGAGCTTGCCGAGCATCTGACTGTCCCAGCCGCTGTACTTCCCGAGGTGGTCTCGTGCAGTGAATACTATGGCCAGACCCACAATGTTGTCGGCCTGCCCGATGGAATTCCTGTCTGTGGAATGGCAGGAGACCAACAGGCCGCCTTATTTGGTCAGGCCTGTTTCGAACCAGGAGATACGAAGTGCACCTATGGAACCGGGGCATTTCTGCTTCAGAATACCGGCCAGGAACCGATTTCTTCCGACTTTGGGCTGTTGACGACAGTGGCATGGAAACTGGGCAATACGACGACCTACGCCCTTGAGGGAAGTGTATTCATCGCCGGTGCGGCTGTTCAATGGCTGCGGGACGGACTTCAGCTATTCGAGACGGCGCCGGATATTGAGGACCTGGCGGCCTCTGTATCCTCATCGGACGGGGTTGTTGTGGTTCCGGCCTTTGTTGGATTGGGAGCACCCTATTGGGATAGTGAGGCTCGTGGAGCTGTATTGGGCGTGACCCGTGGTACCACTCGTGCCCATCTGGCTCGTGCGACCCTCGATGGAATCGCACTATCCTGTCTGGACCTGGTATCCGCCATGGCTCGGGATTCGGGCTGTACTCTTCCTGCCCTTCGGGTGGATGGCGGTGCGGCCAATAACAATCTGTTGATGCAGATCCAGAGTGATCTGCTCGGTACGGACGTGATACGGCCCCGGCAGTTGGAGACTACCGCCCTTGGTGCAGCCTGTCTTGCGGGGCTCTCCGTGGGTATCTTCGAAGGTCTCGACGATATTCGAAGCCGATGGCAGACGGAACGAACCTTTCAGCCGGCTGCCGACTGCTCGTATGTGGAGCCCCTGAAGAATCGCTGGCAACGTTCCGTAGAGGCAGTCCGTAGTCTGGGACGATTAAGCTGATCGCAGGAACGGGGATTTCGCTCAGGCGGCCTGTTCTGCCAGTTTCCGCAGGATTTCGGCGCGATCACAGCGCTCCCACGTGAAGGTCGGCAGATTCCGCCCGAAATGACCATAGGCGGATGTGTCGCGGAAGATCGGACGTTGCAGCTGCAAGGACTCGATGATCGACCGGGGGCGGAAATCAAACACTTCGCGGACGATTCCAGCGATTTGTTCATCGGGGATCACTCCCGTTCCCATCGTATCGATGAGAACGGATACGGGCTCCGCGACACCAATGGCGTAGGCCACCTGGATTTCGCATTGGGCTGCAATACCTGCGGCCACTACATTCTTGGCGACGTAGCGGGAAAAGTAGGCTGCTGAGCGATCCACCTTTGTGGGATCCTTGCCGCTAAAGGCACCACCACCGTGGCGAGCCCATCCACCGTAGGTATCTACGATGATCTTGCGACCGGTGAGACCGGCATCGCCCATCGGGCCACCTACGACAAATCGTCCGGTGGGATTCACCAGAATCCGGGTATCCCGATGTATAAGTTCTCTTGGAATAATCGGGTTGATTACATGTTCGATAACACCACTACACACGTCGTCATGGCTCGTATGTTCGTCATGTTGGGTGGACACAACGACGGTATCTACCGCCGTGGGCTTACCATTCTCGTATCGGATGGATACCTGGCTTTTTCCGTCCGGTCGGACGAAGGGCAGGGTGCCATTCTTTCGGACCTTTGCAAGCTGTTCCGCCAGACGATGAGCCAGGGCGATGGGGAGTGGCATAAGCTCGGGGGTCTCGTTAATCGCATATCCAAACATAAGGCCCTGATCTCCGGCGCCCTGGTCCGCGAACAGACCTTCACCAGAGTTGACGCCTTGCGCGATATCGGGAGACTGGGTACCGATCGATAGCAGGATCGAGCAGGTATCGGCATCGTAGCCCATATCGCTCGACACAAAGCCAATGTCTCGAATGGTCTCACGTGCAACCGTCCGGTAATCCACAACAGCCGACGTGGTGACCTCACCCGCCAGTACGGCTAGCCCCGTCGTGGTCAATGTTTCCACGGCGACCCGCGCTGTAGGATCTTGTTCGAGTAATGCATCGAGAATCGAATCCGAGATCCGATCGCACATCTTATCAGGATGGCCTTCCGTCACCGATTCAGATGTAAACACGAAGTTGGACTGGCTCATATTGTCTCCAAAGTACTTCTCTAAATGAACTGACCCACCAATCTCAGCCTAACGGATTCATAATTGAAATTGTATGGGGAATGGGCGGAAATACCCAGAAGGGACTGGGCTGTCAAGGTCTGCGTGCGACTTCCCGAGTAATCCTGGCCACTTTGCCTACATTATCAAAAATAGCCGATTACCGTCGCATTCCGGGTAATTGGGGGATATATGTGAGACTCCCCACGACCCAGTATTCGTCACCCCCAGCGACCATTTGCGCGTAGGTTATATCAAAGCCGAAGCTCGTACTCCGAAAACCAACGCCACCAGACACAATATGTTGGTCTGTGGCGGTATCGAAGGTGTAGCCGCCGCGGATAGGGACCATGGGGTTGGGACGGACTTCTAGTCCGACGCCATGGGAAAGCGGGATGTCATCACGGTCTGGATCGAGGGTACCTGTCAGGTCGTACTCCAGATATACGGGACCAAAGGCCATCCCAGCGGCACCGACAAGTTCTCGTAATTGTCCGATGTTTTCGTGGTCGAGGAGGTTTCTTCCGACGAATGCTACCCGGAAGTTGTTCTGGAATATGAACAGCCCTCCAATATCGAGATTCCAGGCCGTATTGCTGTTTTCTTTGATGGCGTCGGGATCGCTTGTATCCAGGTACGCCATCTTTGAGTGGTGATAGGAGGCGCCAAGAGAGTACATCAGTCCCTGTGTTCGTTCGGCCATCGCCAGGCCGGAACGGAAAAAAGTGCTCGTCAGAGAATCGTCATATCCCTCTACGTCCGCCATCACGCGGGTATAACTCATACCGAAGGCCATTCGTGGGTTGAGAAGAGCGTCGTCGGTCAGGGATACGGTCATGGCTTGCTCAGCCCCATCCCCATAGTTGTACGCCAGGTTGCCCTCGTATATTCGTGAATAGCCTTGTGCGGCCGGGTTGTGAACAAGGGCTGCCCAGCCTGTTCCTCCAGCCGCGACAGCTCCACCCATTGCGATGCCTCGGGGGGAATCAAAAATAATGGGACGTTTTGCGTAGGCCTGTTCGGGCATAAGGGTTGCCAGCAGGATGAAAGCCAACGAAACGGTCAACACCAGTTGAAGACGGTTGGGATGGGCTCTACGTTGCGTCATAACGTGGCGTTTCGGGTGCTTCATGGTTCGGATTCCTGGAGGAGTTGGTTTTGAATGTTCCTGGTACCCGTACGCAGGGGACCGGTGATGGACGAAGATGTGGGCGAATATGCCACGAATCAGACGTGGCTAATTCCCCCTTGTTCGAATCGACGCGAATGTGGTGTTCTTGAGTGAAATTGTGTTGGATACCTTCGTGCCATTCAATCAAAGACAAAAGTACTTTCGAGGGGTTCGCCTCTTCGGGTATCTGTTGGTTTTGGTTTTTCTTGGGTATCCGGCGCGTGGCTAGTCTTCTCCGTTTCTGGTCTATGGGTTTGGCGCGCGGGGCATTGCAACGGCGGGCGCACGTACAGCTACAACGGATAGCTACCACGCCGTATTCTATAATCCGGCTGGGCTCATTCGGAGTGGCCGAACGTCCGTTGGTTTCGGAGCGATGGGGGTTTCGCCGGATTTGACCGTCAAACAAGCTCGCTCAGACTTAATATATCCGGCCGTCGTTCCTGCGAGTAACGCAGGTATTGTCCTTGGGGGCAGTCTGCTACTGGGAGGATTCTTTAAGAACCGTATTGCCCTGGGTATTGGGTTGTACCAACCCGTCGCGCGCCCGTCTCGTCTTGAGGCGCCCGTCTCGTCTTGAGGCGTTCGATCCACGGGCGGTCCAAAAAACCGACCCGGCGGATCCGGTGGGAAACCTTGATTTCTCTGGGGAACTTCTAGTCGGAAGCGTCGAAGTCCGGCATCACTTTTAAAGTGGTGTCCGAAGCCGTTTCTCAGGGAGCACAGGCTCCGTTCGGAGTCGCATCTCCACAGAAGTTGTGCAGGTACCGAATTACCGCCTTTGCCTGCGTTTCGTTGAATTCGGCGCCCATCTCTTCGATCATGGAATTCGTGAGGTCGGTCCAGGCTTCGAGGGTTCGAGCTTCTGGCTTGAGCTCCGTACCCCATTCGAAGGCCTTCTCGGCCTCATGACAATCCGTACAAACCTCGTCGAAGGTCTCCTTCATCTTGGCCAGATCCCCGGCGCTTAAAGCGTTTTCCCCGGTGTTGGCTGTGGCGGCCGGCGCGGCGGTAGTCTTTCGTTTCTTGGCGGCGTTTTTCAGATCGGGTGTAATAGCGATCAGATAGGCGGTAACCGTGGCCATATCTTCCCCGTCGATCGGAGTGTGGATAGTGGGCTTACGCGCCATACGAACGACCACGCTATGCCAAGCGCTGGCGGGCCGTGGTCGAGCGATTGCGGTCCTGAGATCATGGCAGGAGGTACATTTGGTCATCAATACCCGGCGCCCTTTGGACAGGGCCGGTTTGGTCGCCAGATGTTCCACGAGCTTCGTTTTCTGCTCCTCCGGTGTGTCGTTTTGGGAGATCCCAGGCAGGGTGGTCGCCCAGGCCATGATCTCGTCGTCAAAGTCGACATTCGGCATATCCGAACGGATTTTTTCGATTCCACTGGCCAGGGAAGCCATGCCAATACCATGGGCCCGTAGAGCATACGGAATGGATAATACGGATAGCATGACGGTGCAGTAGAGCAGCCATGTGCCGAGGGCTGGGAGGGCCTTTCCAAAGTGTTGGAACCAGCGAATGATGGAGATCTTAACTACCAGAATAAATCCGATGGATATGCCCATTACCGCATGGAAGATGGTACGGGCCGGCAATTCGGTCTGGTACTCCCATAAGCGTGGAATCATCTCCCGCATCATGATGATGTAGATGATCACATAGGCTAATCCCACGATACGATGGAACTGCGTCCAGTGTTTCGGAGCCGTGCTTTTACCGTTCGGATCGGGGCCGCCTGGATCGGGAACCATTGGGAAGCTCCAGAGCCATGCCTGCATAACTACGGCGATGATTCCCAGCACCAGAAAGGCTATCCCCAGCCACATCGTGATTGTCGTGTCCATACTGTCCTCCTACTTCCGCGGAACGGTCACAGGTTCCAGGGGCATCGTCAAGGATTTTGCGGTTGGTTTATTGGGGGGCTTCGTAGGGGCTGGGCGGAGGTGAAGCGCGACGGAGACTGCGGATGAACACCGTCAAGTCTCGGACGTCGTTGGGTCGAAGAAATGGATTGGCGGGCATCTTCATACCCAGCCCTTCTAGCATGGCTGTTCGGATCTTCGAATCAGAGATGCCGTCCTGCCATATCGGATCGGTGTGGTCTCTCGACCTCTTCGCCGGGATCCCTTCTCCCCCGGTACCATGACAATCCGCGCATAAGCGCTGATACAACTTATTGCCCCGTTCGATACGGCTCGGGCCTTCCTCTATATTGGCTTGTGGTTGCGTCATAGCGGTGCGGACGATGTCGGGACATTGTCCCTTGGGAAGGCAGATCTGGTGGGTCCGCTCTGTGGGCCGTCCCTCACAGCCGATCACCAACAGGCATAGCCATACAAGGCTCACGCTTACGATTATACGTCCCATCGGTAATCCAGTCTCGTGACTCAGGGCATCACAATGCCGAGAAGTCTCTGGTGTTCGCCCGCTTTGATTGTAACGGTCCTGCGGACCGCAGGGCCATCAAAGGAACGTCGAAGGATAAAGGTATATCGTCCGGGTTTCATCCGTTTTCGAGTGATGGGAGTCGTGCCGATATTTCGGCTCCCCATGAATACGTAGGCATAGGGGTTGGCATTGATGGAAATATAGCCAAACCTGGGTCTGGGGGCTTTACAGTCCGGCCCCTCAAGGTCCACGGTTCGTCCCTTCGCATCTGCGCGGCTGAGTCGGAATTCCAGCCGTTTGGGGTCGCATCCCTTTCGACTTGCTTCCACCATAATGGTGGCTCCGAGCGGACGATCTTCCGAGCCCTTATACACCTTATAGGGCCGTTCATCACGACCTCCAGTAAGGGGAACGCCATCTACCTTGACCAGGGCATCGCTCGGTTGGACTTTCACAACCGGGCGGGTTTTTGCAGGGCCAAAGTCCATTGTATCCGTTTCGCCGAGAAGGAACTCTTCGGTTTCGATATGACCGTTGTAGTTGGCTTCGACCTTGATTTTGTCACCTTCGTATCCGGCGTATTGACCGCTTTCCTTCCCTTTGTCGCGATCGTTGATACGGATCGTTGCGCCGGCCGCTATTACCTTGAGTATCTTGACGTTCGATTCGTTGAGATTGGGCGGTCGAAGGATCTTTTCGCTGCGCGCTTCGGTAGACACAAAGGTGGTTTTTGTAGACTCTACGGCGTCGATTACAACAATGGCGATGACCGTGGCGATCGGTGAGATATCGGTGACTTCGTATGTATTGTCGCCGGTACGCTTCGCTTCAACCTCTGTCCCTTCGACGGTCACAAGCAATTCGGCTCCATCGGCCGGAGGCTCAATGGTGAAGACAACCGTATGCAGGGCGTTTTCGTCCACGGCGCCGATACATATCTTTTTATTACATTCTCCTTCGTCACAATCATCGTTTACCGAACACTCTTTTCCGATGTCACAAGGATTACAGACCCCACCGCAGTCTACGTCGGTTTCGTTGACATGGCCTTTGCCGTCGGCACAATGCTCAGGGATATTGGGGTCCGGTGTCATGGCCGAATTCGGGTTTATGAGGATGAATGCTGTGACTGCGGTTCCCACAAGTACGAGGATGGCCAGAGCCCATAAGATCGCCTTACGGCCCTTACCAGGGGCTTGAAAGCCTGTGTGGGAATCGGTGATGACGCCTGCATCCGTGCTGGTGACCGGCTCCAGATCGATGAATTCTTCGCCCTCTGGAAGCGCTACCGTGTTATCGCTTGCTGCAGCCCTGTTCAGGTTGAGCTGGGCCAGCGCCTGGTCCTTCAAGTCCGAGAGCTGCAACGTTGCCTTCAGATCCTCATCGGTGATTTGTGTGGTATCCACAACACCGTCGAGGGCGGGAAGGGCAACGGTTTCGCCGGCATCTACCTCGTCCGCGGGGGCCGATGGGCCGGGTTTTGACTCCTGTGTTGTTTCGGTCGTGACCGGTTTGCCGGTCGCAATCCGATGCGCTCGAGCGAGGTCCTGGAGCATGACCGTTTTGCCGATCTCTGCCTCTTCAAGGTCTTCGATCTCGCTTGCGAACAGAATATGCATGAGTTTGTGAAGAGAGACTTCTTCCAGGTTCTCGACAGACGAATAGAATAAGCGGCTCAGTTCGCGTTGGAACTCGCCGCAGTCTGCAAATCGGTCATCCGGATCCTTGCTCAGGGCCCGAAGCAATAGATTGTCGAGCGCGTCCGGGATGGATGCGTTGTATGTTGATGGAGGTTTGACCTCACATTTGAACACATTGTTGAGGGTCTCGAAATCTGTTTCACCTGCGAATAAGCGCCGTCCTGCTGCCATTTCCCAGAGAATTACGGCCAGGGCAAATAGGTCGCTACGTTGATCGAGATGCTTCCCACGGGCTTGTTCCGGGCTCATATAGGCGCATTTGCCTTTGACGGTACCAGCCTTGGTATGGGTGGATCGTTCGGCCGCTTTCGCGATCCCGAAGTCCGTCAACTTAACCTCTCCGGAGTAGGTAAGCATGATGTTCTGTGGTGAAACATCCCGATGAACGATGTTGAGTGGTTTGCCCTTATGGTTTCGTGCGTGGGCATAGCCCAGTGCTTTTGCCACTTCGATCCCGATGAACACCGTTTGCCAGATGTCCACCGTGCCTTTCGATTTCTTTAAGCGCTCGCGGATTTTCTTGAGGTCTTTTCCCTCAACAAATTCCATTGCGATATAATAGGTCTCATCGATTTTATCGAAATCGAAGATCTGTACGATGTTGGCGTGATGGAGCTTGGCCGCGATGGTGGCTTCATCAATAAACATGCGTGTGAACGCCGGGTCTTCGGTGAAGTGCGGCAGGATCCGCTTGATCGCAACTTCTCTTTCAAACCCCTCTGCGCCAATGGTTTTTGCGCGGAAGATCTCGGCCATCCCTCCGAGGGCAATCTTCTCTAGAAGGATGTATTTTCCAAAGGGTTGCGGAAACTGTTGTTTCGCCAAGAATAATACCCGGGAAAAAAACCAAGAATCGTCATACAGGAGCGGTGAAATTCCTGCAAGAACAATGCGCCCTTTGCAATGCCAACCGGGCTGGATGCCTCCACAAACGCATAGGACGCCAACAAAGATCAAAATTATGGGCTAGATCGACGCACGGTTTCACCGGGAATGGGTCGGGTGCATGGCCAGAAAATCCTTGACAGGGCTCCTATGTCAACGGTACGTCACACCGGCTCAGACAACGGGTTTGGCTGTACTGGGCCGAGGGCTCCAGGGAGGATGGAATGAGTGAAGAATTCAGTGGTGAACGGCGTAAAGCGATTCGGGCACGGGTATATTTAGACGTGATCGAGCATCGTGACGGAACCAGCCACCAGCTTCCAGTTATATATCTTTCTGCGACGGGGATGCTGGTGCGCGATGCATCATTTAATCTCGGTCGATTTCTGGAAACCGAAAACGTCAATCTCGAGTTGACCCTTCCTGGAGTGGATCGCAGCCTGGCTCTCTCCGGTCGTATCGCGCGAATTGAGCCCACCGACGATGGTGAGCTTGGTGTGGGGATCGAATTCGTGGATCTCGAAAACCGTGACAGCGAAGCGATTGACGTATACGTCCGAGGAGTCATGGACGGAGAGGCAGCGGCGCGGTCTCGCACTGAGGTCTAAACCTCGCTATGAGTGGTCTTGTTGTTGTCGACCACGGTGCCGGCAACTTGCCGAACCTGGTACGCGCCCTTGAACACCTGGGGCAGACGCCGAGGGTAAGTGGCGATCCCAACGTAGTGTTATCTGCGGACCGACTGATCCTACCCGGGGTGGGGGCGTTCGGAGATTGCATGGCTGAGTTGAAGCGGTCAGGGCTGATTACGGCACTCCTCGCTTTTCGGGAACGGGAACGACCTTTGCTTGGCATTTGCGTGGGCATGCAGGTCTTGTTCTCCGAGAGCGAAGAATTCGGGCCGGTGTCAGGGCTGGATTGGTTGCCGGGCCGCGTAGTTCGCTTGCAGCGGACCGCAGAACGCAAGGTACCCAATATGGGCTGGTGTCCAGTTCATCTGCTTCGCTCCCATCCGGTTCTGGCTTCGGCCGGACGGGGTCCCTACTTCTATTTCGTTCACAGCTACCATGCCCAATGCCAGGCACCGGAAGATGTGTTGGCAATCGTTCGACCAGACGCGAATGAGGAGCCGATTACGGCGGCTGTGGCCAAGAACGCACTTATAGCGGTACAATTCCATCCCGAGAAGAGCTCAGAATCTGGATTAAAGTTGCTAGAGGCTTTCTGTCATTGGACACCCTGAACCAGGACTTTTGTTCGGACCCGATTTCGATTGGATTCCGGGTTATACCGGCCATCGACCTGCTGGACGGTCGTGCGGTTCGGCTCTGGCAGGGAGGTTATGATACGGCGGCAGAGGTTGCTCCCGATCCAGTTGCAGTGGCACGACGCTTTCGAGACGCGGGTATCCAGCGGCTCCACGTGGTCGATTTGAGCGGTGCGCGTCAGGGGCAGTTGGTTCATCTGGATACGATTGCCCGCATCGTCAATGAAGCGGGGATCTCGGTTCAGGTTGGTGGTGGAGTCCGTACGGAACAGGAGGTCGAGCAACTGTTCTCCGTCGGGGTGTCCGAAGCTATCCTGGGAACGGTTGCTCTCGAAGACCCGGATACGGCGGCTCGCATCATACGGCGCTGGCCAGGCCGGATCTTCGTGGGATTGGATGCGCGTGGAGATACGGTTGCCCTGGACGGATGGTTGAGGGAGGCGGACGAATCCCTGGATGATGCGGCGCTTCGTGTAGCTCAACTTCCGGTCGCTGGGATCATCTATACGGATATTACCCGCGACGGTACGGGCCGAGGGCCGAATATTGAACATACGACCGCTTTGGCGCGGCTCGTCAAGCCCACCCCTGTCATCGCTTCCGGTGGAATTGGGAAGGAGGAAGATGTGCTCGACCTCTGGAATGCGCGGGAGGCGGGAATTCATGGTGTAATCATCGGGAAAGCCATCTATGATGGGGTGGTTGATCTGGAGAAGATGGTTGCCCAATTCCATCAGGGGAGAAATTCATGACGAGCGCGGACCGCGTGGTCGAACTTGAATTGGCTCCGCCCTCGGAAGACGAGCGGTATCCTGGCGCATTGGCTATCGTTGATCGCTTGATCAGCGCTGGATACGAGGCCTATCTCGTAGGAGGCTGCGTCCGCGATATGGTTATCGGTCGCCGGCCCCGAGATTATGATATTGCGACAAATGCAGTCCCCGAGGTGATCGAGAAGCTCTTTGACCGGACCATCGCAGTGGGCCGGGCCTTTGGCGTTATGCAGGCCTATTCTCATGCTGACTATTATGAGATCTCTACATTTCGCCGAGATATGACGTATCGAGATGGTCGGCGACCGGAAGGCGTCCAATTCTGTGATGTCGTCGAAGATGTGGCGCGGCGCGATTTCACGATAAACGGGCTATTATATAATACCCGTAGCTGCCAGGTGGTGGATTATGTCGACGGTTTAGGGGACCTGAACCGCCAGAAGATTCGTGCCATCGGCAATGCCGATGCCCGATTTGAGGAGGACCATCTTCGCATTCTGCGCGCCGTTCGGTTCTCGACAGAACTTGGTTTTGGTATCGAAGAGGAGACCTGGGCTGCAGTTTGCCGATTCGCTGCCAAGCTGAAACGTATAAGTGCAGAACGGATCCGGGATGAATTTCTTAAGATTGTGGCTTCGGACGAAGTCATTGAGGGGCTCGTTCGGCTTGAGGAAGCGGGGCTGATCCCGTTTGTTCTTGTGGATTGCTGTGGCGAGACGGACCGCCGTCGGTTGGCGGCGACCCTCAAGATCCGCCCCGAACTTGGTGCTATTGGTCGTCTAGCCGCCCTGTTGGCTGGAACCGACCAACCCGACCCCGGCGCTTGTAGTGCATGTAATGGTGCTCGCTCCTGCCTTGAAACGCTCTTCCCGAATGCCGCCGTGCGGCTGTCACGGTTACGGTTAAGCCGCGCGGAGAATCTGCACGTACTCACAGCCCTGGCTGCGGTACATGGCCTTTGCTCAGATGAGTCTCTGGCGCGCCATGTCTGGATTCGATTGGGGCGTACCGATGGTGGTGCCGATGGCTTTGCGATCGCGGCCGCTCAGGAACATCTTAATGGCGGTTCCGATGTGATTTCGCAGCAGATGGCAGCATTGGATGGAATGAGTGAATCGTCAGTACGCCCCTCCTTATTATTGACGGGAGCCGATCTCGAATCCTTCGGATATAGACCGGGTCCGGGCTTCAAAATAGCCCTCTATGCGCTGGAAAACGGGCAATTAGACGGGCGAATAGAGAGTCGAGCGCAGGCCGAAAACCTGGTACGTTCGCTACTGGACACCTGAATACCTAGACTGTCTTTTCAACTATTTTGCAGGTTCTGCTTGATGGCTGGTGCCTGCTTGGGTACTCTTTGGTGCGCTTTGGCATGGACGGTTGGTTGATGAAGGCTTGTCGTATATTCTTGCCCACTCTTTTCATTTTGTTTTTGAGTGGTGTTTTCTCCTGTGGAAATGACAACGGGACCGTCTGTGATCCAGCGGTTCAAGACTGCACTTCTGCAGATGTATCACCGGGGGACATAGACTCCGATACGGGCGACTGCGTGATCCCGGAAGGAGGGGTTTGCTGTCCCGGAACCGAGAACGGTTGCAACCCATCGAATGGCTATCAGGTGCTCCGCTGCTCGTCCGACGGCACCGGCTATATTCCGGTCAACTGCACGGGTGCCGATGGGGCCCAGAGCGTCTGCCTTGGAGATAACTGTACCGAATGTACCCCCAATGAAAAGCGCTGTCTGGACGACGATAATGTCGAACGTTGTAATGAAACCGGGGCGGGCTGGGAGCTTGACCAGGAATGCAATGGTGCGGTTACGGGTCACCGCTGTGAACAAGGGGTCTGCCAGGCTCTTTGCGAATTGGCGAGCAAACTCCAGACCTATATGGGCTGCGAATATTGGGCGGTTGATCTGGACAACGCCTTCGTGCCGGGGGGGCCTCGCGGCTTTTATGACGCGCAGGGAGCGCAGTATTCCATTGCCGTAAGCAATCCAGATGACAAACGACCTGCAACGATCGAAATCGCTACCGTGCATGGACCGGTTACTGAAGATAGCAGCGGCCAGCCTCTCGACCTTTCGCCGGTTCCGCCGGGAGGGCTTCGCATCTTTAATCTACCGGCCCGCAACATCAATGGTACGGTTATCGCGCCCCTGGCCTATAAGCTTGATGCCAGTATTCCTATTACTGCGTACCAGTTCAATCCACTGGAGAATGTGAATGTGTTCTCCAATGATGCGTCATTGCTTCTGCCCGAGAACGTCCTTGGCAAATATTATATTGTCATGACCCGAGAGCAGACCTTTGACAGTCTACGTGGGTACTTCACGGTGGTTGCGGCCCGGCCGGGTGAAACCAATGTGACGGTGACGGTCACAGGCAAGACCCTGGCGTCCACGGAAAAAGGTTCTGATGGCCAGCCGATTATCGCTTCTATGAATGCGGGTGACTCGGCTTCATTCAGTCTACAGCAATTCGATGTGCTGAATATCGAAACCAACGAGACGGCCTCCGACCTTACGGGAACGCTTGTGCTGGCCGATCGCGAAGTAGCGGTGTTCGGAGGAAGTGAGGCGAGTAACGTTCCGAATACCAACCATTGCGATTTTGATAAGGGAGCGTGTGCCTGGCCTCTTGAACAGGGTATTCCCGCCAGCCAGGCGAAACCCTGTGACAGCCATGAGGACTGTAGTGGGTATATCACCTGCTGTGCCGACCATATGGAACAACAGATGTTCCCGGTTCGAACCTGGGGAACGCATTATATAGCGGCTAAGAGTTTTGACCGGAATCTAGAATCGGATAGCTGGCGGATTCTTGCGGCGGAAGATGGAACGACCGTTACGACCTACCCACCACAGGGTAATATACCGATTCTCAACCGTGGGGATTGGTACGAATTCGAGAGTCGATACCACTTTGAGGTTCTGGCGGATAAACCGATCCTCCTGGGGCAATATCTGGCTGCGGAACAGGCACCAGACCCCAACGTGAATGGTCGTGTAGGTGAAGGTGATGCAGGTACGGGTGACCCGGCCTTCATGCTCAGTGTTCCAGTGGAGCAATATAGAACCGACTATGTCTTCTTGGCACCCCCCAAATATGCTTACGACCATGTCAGCATCATCGCACCCGTGGACGCGGTTGTGGCCTATGATGGTGACGAGCTCAATTCATTCTATTTCGATCCCATTACACCAGAGTACCATGTGGCCCGTATTCAGATTGAAGATGGTGTCCACAGCGTATATGCCGATAAACCCATAGCGATCACGGTTTATGGCTATGACCAATACGTATCCTATGGGTATCCTGGTGGTCTGGACTTGAAGGACCTGAAGTTAATCGACCAGGATTTCTGATCCTGGTGCGGGGAGGCGACTTATGTACGCACGAACATATACCCAACTTCGTACCCTTTTGATGCACGGGACGTTGGCTGTTTTTCTGGTTCTTTGCGCCGCGTGTGGTTCGACTACAGCCGGGGATGGTACCACGGATACGGGCTCGATTGATCCCGGGGATGTCATCATTCCATCATTGGATGTGCCGGTTGAAGAAGACACCGCTGTTACTCCGCCCGTTGAACTTCGTTTCGACAGTATTGAACCGAGTAAAGGTAAGGTCTCCGGTGGTGCGATTGTAACGATCTATGGTGATGGTTTTGAGCCGGGTGCACAGGTTCTTTTCGATGGTAGTGCAGGACTCTTTGTTTTCGTGCTTGGTCCCGATCGAATCAATGTTACGATTCCGCCGCATTCGCCAGGTCTCGCGCGGGTTACCGTGGTGCTTCCGGTACAGGAGAAGCAGATCAGCCTGGATGATGCGTTCCTCTATTATAACGATGTCTCGATCACTGAGGTCATTCCAGCAGAAGGACCCGCCAATGGTGGGACTCCGATCACGGTAAAGGGAAGTGGCTTTACCTCCGATACGATGTTGCTGATCGGGCCCCAGTTAGCGATCAACGCACAGGTTATCGACGATGGAACCATCTTGGGACTGACCCCGGGAGGCGACGCCGGATCTGTGGACATCTTTGTTTCGACACCGTCGGGTATTGGTAGCCTGAAGGACGGATACCAATATACCGCACCGCCGGAAGTCCACACCGTGGTGCCGGCTGCGGGGCCGACTGCGGGCGGACAAACGGTTACCTTGTCAGGAGCCGGTTTTGTAGAGCCGTTTGAAGTACGCTTTGGCACGGTATTGGTTAACGACATTGAGTTGGTCAATGACCATACCATCGAAATCACGACCCCTCCGTCTCCGGTGGGTTTCGTGGATATCTGGCTGACGACATCCTATGGCGCGTCAATTACGATGGATGGCTACGTATATTACGATACGCCACCGACAGGCGTAGAAATCTTGAATGTGGTGCCACATTCCGGGCCGATTCTGGGCGGTACCGAGGTGGTCATCACGGCTTCAGGGCTTGGCTCGAGCCTGGATACATCGATTCGTTTTGGCAATCAGCCGGCGGAAATCCAATGGATTGATCCGGTGGCCCAGAGCGCATTGGTTGTTACACCAGCGGTCGAAGCGGAAGGAGCTGTGACGGTTTCCGTATATAGCCCCACGGGCTCGGGTGTGATGAGCAATGGTTATACGTATACGAGTACCTTTGCCGTTGCTGAAGTCAGCCCGAACTATGGTCCGATCGAAGGTGGGACGGATATTGTTGTTACGGGTATGGGCTTCGCGAGCGATGCGGAGGTCTTTGTGGCCGCTCTTCCGGCCCAGAACGTCGAAGTTGTCAGTGATACGGAGATCCACGCGGTCACCCCTCCTGGTAGCCCTGGCTTTGCGAAAGTCGAAGTAGCGCAAGGGCTTCAATCTGCCGATTTGGCGAACGGCTTCTTCTATACCTCGGGTGGGACGGATATCTATGTCGTAACCCCTGACAAAGGCTCTATTGCCGGCGGAACCCAATTGGATGTACTCGGCATCGGGTATACCGATGACTCCGAGGTCTTCATCGGTGGTGAGTCTGCTACTCATATCACCTTTATCGATCCAACCCGACTCAACGTTCGCACGCCACCGGGCAATATTGGAACGGTTGATGTCCGTGTTGTGACGCCGATTGGTGATGCTGTATTACTAAATGGATATACCTACTATGACCCCGTCAGTTTGTACGGCGGTACGTGGGGTGAGCCCGTAGAAGTTGCCTTGAACGTCACGGTATTGAAGGGCGGTGACGGTTCGGGTGTACCGGACGCCTTTGTCATCGTTGGCAGCGAACCGCAGACCCCGTATCAGGGCTTTACTAATCTCAATGGACAGATCACCTTCAGCGGACCCAATCTGGAGGGCGAGCAGATGGTCAGTGTCTCCAAAGAGGGATACGAGAACAACTCTGTTGTCGCCTTTGATGCGGAGAATGTGACCATCTATCTGACGGAGTTGAGTCCCCCTTCGATGGGTCCTGGAGCAGGCATCACTCCGCCTTTGGTCAAGGGCCAGGTCTTTGGTCTTGGCAAATATATTGTGGGGCCACCTGGTCCCTGCAGCATGGGACAGGGCTCGGATCCAAGTCATTGCCTACCCTGTGATTCTGACGACCAATGTGGGATTCAAGGGGCTGCATGTTTTGATATCGGGAGCCAGGGCAAGCGTTGTCTTATGGCTTGTAATGCAGACCAGGACTGCCCGACGAATTCGGCCTGCCAGAATTATGGCCAGTCCTCTCGCTGTGTACCGACCCCTGGAACAAAGGTGGTGGTTTGCGAGGGCACAAAACCGTCAATGTTCTCCAAGCGGCTACCCCCGGGAAATGGCGCGGTTGTGGACGAACTGGGAACCTATACGATTCTCGCTTATCCAGGTGAAGTGGCCATCGTATGTCTTGGTGGCTTTATGGAGAATGTGTCGGATCCCGTGGATCCGGAGTTTGTTCTCGCGAATATGATCCCCTACTTCACGCCGGTCGTAATGGGCGTGTACCGTCACCTGAATCTGATCCCCGGCGAAATCGCAGAGGGTATCGATATCGATCTCAACATTCCCTTGAGCCGGACCCTGAAGCTACGTTTGGAAGATCCACCGCTCGACGTTGCTGATTTCTTATACGGCTGGATCTACTACGACTTTGGGTCGGACGGTGTGTTCCATGCGCCCGTAGCTCCGTTTGCCTATTCCGACAACACTCTGTTCGTGGAAGGCCAACCCGTGGGATTTGCGGGAGATATCGAGGATGCTTCGTACACCATCATGGCCGGAGCCATGAGCTTCACCGAAGACAACACCCCCTATTCGGTAGTACTGCGACGGGATCTTACCGAACCGGAAGATGACCGTATGTTATTGCTCGATGAAGGGGAGTGGAATCTACTTCCCACGGGTATCACGCGAAATCTGCTGGGGGCCTGGGGAGAGACTCCAGAGTCGGTCTTCTCGGTTGGTACTGACGGCAGTATCTATCGGTTCAATGGCAGCTCCTTTAACATTCAACCGTCCACAACGGATAAGGTTCTACGTGCGATTCACGGATCGGCGAATGACAACGTCTGGGCGGTTGGTGATAGCGGGATCGTCATGAATTTCAATGGCCTTACCTGGACGCAGGAGGAGTCGGGTGTGACCGCGAACTTCCGCGACGTCTTTGCGGCCGATAACGGCGATATATTCGCGGCCGGTAGTTATATGATCCGTCGCCGTACAGCGGCCGGTGCGTGGAGTTATATGCCCGCTCCATCCGGATCCTGGTATGGGATTCATGGAACAAGCGCAGACGATGTCTGGGTTGTCGGGAATGTGGGTCGCGTCAATCATTACAACGGGACCAGCTGGATCTCGAAACAGGTACCATCACCGAAAGGCCTTCGTGCCGTACTTGCCCTGGCCGAAGACAATGTCTGGATAGTGGGTGAGTCGGGTACCATCCTCCATTATAATGGTGAATCATTTGAAGTCATGGAGTCATTGACCAATCGTACGTTGACTTCAATCAGCGCTCGGAACGCGAACGACATCTATGTGGTAGGTGGTCGAGGGGTTGTTCTTCATTATGATGGGGTTATATGGGCCAACGTTTCGACACCGGACTTTAGTCAGAATCTGAATGCAGTAGTGGCTTTCTCTGATGACAGTACGGTGTTGACATTCGGAGACCATGAACTCTTCCTAGGACCCATGGTTCCGATCCCTGTCATGCAGAATCCCACCGACGGTGGAATTCTAGATGGAGACTTCATGTCCTGGATCACCAGTGATGGTGTGGAGCCGCACTTCCAGTACAAGAAAATTGGTATTCCCGGACTCATGGGGGATATTCCTGTCTGGACGTTTATAAGCGGCGGCGATATCAATGCTGTAGCTCTGCCTGATTTCCAGAATATCGAGGGGACGCCAGGAATCCCAGCAGGGTTGCTACGGCTGACCTTCTACCGAGTCTATAAAGAGGGGTTTGACATCGATCATTTCGACTATTCCGACCTGAATACTCTTGATTGGCAGGCATGGGCCTTCGATACAATGCTGTTTATGAAGTTGGAGCCATGATGTTTTACAATCGGGGGGAGATTGAGGATTGCCCTTCACGACAAAATATCCGCTCGGCCGAGGCACTAGGCATTTCTATTCTTGTTCTGCTGGCGTGTTTTCTTTTTAGCGGCTGCTCGGGTGGGTCGACCAATAATGACGCAGGAGCAGATGTTGGCGATGCACAGGCCGATCCTGGGGCGGATCCCGGCGCGGACCAGCAGGCTGAGATCGACGGAGACAGCGGAACGGGCTCTGACGGCAGTGATACCAACACAGATGACACCACGACTACGGTCACCTATGAGTGGTCACCCATCCCCATAGGCGCGGCGGGAGATTTGCATAGGATACGGTACCTTCCTGCGATTGGCTTTCGTATTGTGGGGAGTTCTGGGACTATCCTGCGGCCCGTTGGAGAAGGCTGGGTTCGTGAATGGACTCCCAATACGGCCCAGGCCATGCGGGATATTGAGGTCCATAATGATGTCATGCACGCTGTGGGTGAGTACGGTACCTGGTTGACGCAGGATAGCGACGGCATGTGGCAAAGTGTCGATCCTGGGGTAGACGTACATCTTCGTGGCATAACGAGTGTTAGCGATGCTGTGGTGGCGGTTGGCAACTCCGGGGTAATCGTACAGAACCGTGGTGGTGTCTTCAGTCAAGAACCCAGCGGTGTCTTTAATGCGCTCCATTCCGTAGAATCGGTGGCCGAGAGTACCGCCTATGCCGTTGGAGATTCGGGGATCGCCGTGAAGCGAGTGGCGAGTCCGCGTACCTGTGAGGAAGGCCCCGACGATCTATGCAGTCCATGCCAGTCCCCAGATGACTGTACAAATGGACGTTGTGAGACCATGCCGGGCGGCGCGTCGACACAATGTACCCTGGGCTGTGGTGAAGTGCTCGGAGTATGCCCTGAGAGCTTTATCTGCACGAATCCGGAAGAGGAGGGGTTCTGCATTCCGGAGCCCGACCATAACTGGATTGGCTTCCAGGCTGCATCGGCTGCAGTGAGTCTTCGTGATCTTCTAGTCCTTGATAGTAATAGTATCTGGGCGGTGGGTGATAATGGAACCATCGCGCGGTATGGCAGCGGACAATGGCAGCTTGAGTTAAGCAATGACACACAGAAAAGAGATCTGTACGCCGTCGGTGGCGGTTCCGGTGAGATTCTTGCCGTGGGCGACGCGGGTCTATTTGTGGAGCATGAGTCAAACGGTGTCTGGTCTCTCCTGGAAGACGTGGAAGGACCGTTATTGACCACCCGGCGTTACGAAGGCCTGGCTACCGGGCCCGATCGTGTAATTGCAGCCGGAGAGGGGGGTGCGCTCCAGATCAAGTTGATTCCAGATGCCGCTTTCCGAGATGGTCTGGCGGAGCCTCCGGGAAACCTCCATGACCTGTCCTTTGCCCAGGATGTGGGTTGCGCGGTTGGTGATGAAGGAGTGTTTGTTTTCTGGAATTCCGAGGGCTATGGATCCATTGATATGGGTACCGAAGAGCATCTGTACGGGAGCGTGGTACGGGAAGACGGCACGGCCTACGCTGTTGGTGCATCTGGAACATTGATCCGGCGCGGTTCGGATGGCCAGGTTCAGGCGTTGGAAACCGGCACTCTTTCCGATCTGCATGCCGCCCTGATATTGGATGATGGAACGCTTCTGGCCGTTGGTGCCAATGGGACGGTCATCAATCGTGACCCCGACACCGGCACGCTCTCTTTTGAGCCTACACCGGACCCTCGGGATCTTCTGGATATCTTCGTAAACGATTCGGGGGTACTGGCTATCGGCCGAGGAGGCGTGATCTTGCGGCGCCAGGGCGATAACTGGGTAACCGTTCCGTCCACCACGACGCTCGATCTTTATGCCGGCACATATTCACTTGGTCGTACCACGATAGTGGGTGCACACGGGATTGTATTGTCGTGGGAGGACGAAGGCAGCCCTGCTAAGGTGGCTGAAAGCCCTGGCGATTTCTACTACGGGGTATGGGCGCGGTCGAATGGCGACATCTTGATTGTGGGCTGGTCCGGGGTGTTTCTTCGACTCCGGCCCGATTTGTCCCTGGCCCCAGCAGAAGGTCCCACATCCAACACCCTTCGGACCGTTGCGGAATTTGATGGAATTATCGTTGTCGCTGGTGATGGTGGCAAGGTGTGGGAGCGTTCCGAATCGATCGTAAGATCGGGAGAATGATTGATGCCGAGAGTCAGAAATAAACCTCTGCTTCCCTGGATATGTCTCTATCTGGTGGTAGCGCTTGGGTGTGGTGGGAGTGACCCTGTATTGGTGGACAACGGTGTGACACCAGATCTACCGGTTGAGGATACCGACATTGCGCCAGACGTGCAGTCGCCGGATGTTGGTGAAGATACCACGGCCGGAGATGGAGTTGGTGAGGATCAGGTCGCCGCAGATGTTCCTGAGGATGTGCCCGTCTCGTTACCTGGAGACTTGACCATCAGTCAGGAGTTGTTGCCCGACCCAGCCAACTTTGTTCTACGCGGAGTGTTTGGAGTGGGTTCTTCAAGCGTGTGGGCCGTTGGCCAGGACGGAGTAGTGCTCCGTCGAGCGGATAACGCCTGGTCGATAGAGAGTTTTGGGGTCTTTCCGTATCTGCATGCCATCGATGGGAGCTCCGCCGACAATATGATGGCCGTTGGGATGTTTGGGACTCGCGTGTCTGGTGATGGAGTGAACTGGATTGGTGGCGATTCCTGTGAATCGGACGCAGGCTGCGAGGATGGAGACTCTTGCACGATCGGAATCTGTGTCGCCCATGAATGTCAGTTCTTTCCCCAGGTACAGGAGGGGTGCTGTGGGCTTCCGGTATATACGGAGGCCTTTGATGAGGACGCTGAAGTATCTTCCCTGGATATTGAAGATCTGGCCACCGTTGAAGGGGGTGGGATTGTCTGGCATTCGTCAACGGCTCGGGCCAATAGCCTTCCATCGTCCCTGTATTTTGGGCACCCATCGCTTATGACGTATGACAATGGGTTCTGCGTGGATGGCGCCTGTGTTTCTGGGATCCCGGCCGAATGTGTAGATACATCCGAGTGTACGGGTAGCCGGGTGGCATCAAGGGCCACGCTGCCGCAGATTCATATTCCAAATTCCGCGTCGGTTACGATGGACTTCTCATTGTTCATGACCATCGAATCGACCGGTGGCTTCGATGATTTCCGGATTGAAGTGGAGAGCCTGGGGGCCACGACGGTTGTCTGGGACAAGACACAGGTTCCTGGATTTACTGGTAATACCGGAGAATTTGTCTCCGTCTCTGTCAATCTTACGAACTACTCAAACAAGACGGTACGAATCAGTTTTGTCTTCGATTCCGTCGACTATTTCCTGAACAACACCGAGGGTGTCTATATCGATGATCTGGTGATCAATAGTGAGTGTGGCGATCCCTCCGATGATACGGATGATGGCGTCGATATGCCGAGCTTCTTCGATGTCGCCGCTCTTCCCAACGGTCGTTTCATTGCTGTCGGATTGAATGGTGCCATCTGGGGCTTTGACGAAGTCTTTGGTTGGCAGGATATGGCCACGACCAGCAAGGGCGATTGGTATGCTGCCCATACGAGTGGAAATCATACGGTATTAGGCGGAGCAGAAGGACGGTTACTTGAACGGAATGGGGAAGCGATCTCGTCGCCACAAAGTGGAACAAACCACGCGATCCGCGGGGTACATGTTTTCGAGAATGGAGCTCGAATCGCTGTAGGCGATGGGGGCCTGGTGCTTTGGTCGGATACGGGGGAAGGAAACTATACCGAGATCGGCAATACACCCAGTTCGAGGGATCTGACGGGCGTGGCAGCCCAAAGCCCTGACGATGTGACCATCGTTGGGAAGAACGGAACCATCTGGCGTTGGAACGGCGACGACTTTACGGTCGAGGCCTCAGGAGTGAGCGTCGATATTCATGATGTCGCGGTCCTGCCTGACGGATATCGTGTGGCCGTCGGTGCTTTGGGGACAATCCTCGAAGATCTGGGGGCCGGTTGGGTGGAACCAACGAAATTCACGAACGATGGTTTCAACGCGATTTATGCGGTGGATAATGACCACATTTTCATCGTTGGTGATTACGGTACCGTTGTGCAGCGCGATATTCCAACCCAGTCCTATAAAAAGAAGCAGTCGCCGATATCAAAGAATATGAAAGGTATATTCGCTTTTTCGGCGGATAATGTATGGGCCGTTGGGCTGTTCGGAACCATCATTCACTATGATGGAACCGGATGGACGGAGCTTGAGACCCCATTAACGGCCGATCTTTATGATGTAACGGGTACCGAGTCCGGTGAGCTGATCCTTGTAGGCATAGAAGGCTCTGTGCTTCGCAAGGTTGGAGATGACTTCTATTTCCTGATGGCATCGACCAGCAATACGTTACGGTCTATCTATGCCCTGGACGACAACCATGTCTGGGCCGTGGGCAGCGCTGGCACCATCATGTTCTACGACGGGAATATCTGGTCGCGTCAACAAGCGAATCATCCTCCGAATGACGAAGGAGAGGCCGAGCCGATTACCGAGACCTTTTATTCGGTCTGGGGTGCGTCCCCGGATGATGTATGGGCATTTGGTGATAATGGTCGGCTTGTGCATTTCAACGGTGAGAAATGGGATCGAGTAACCCATGAGGACCCGCATCTGGTCCGTTCGTTGACTGGATGGGCCAATGACGCAGTGCTTGGCGTCGGCAGCGCAGGCTACGCGACCTATTTCGATGGCTCCTTATGGTATGCCATCGATACTGGGACCGTCGCTACCCTACACGATATCGTGGTATTGGATGATATTACTGCCATCGCCGTGGGCGATGCTGGTACGGTTTTGACGTTCCGAAGACCCGTTACTGAAGACATTATCGGTCCCGGTAAAGAGTAGGTCTGGCACGACCGGCCAAAAAAAAAGCTGCCTCATGAGGCAGCTTTTCTTCGTTACGATTTCTTTTGGCTTAAAGCGAACCGCGAAACGACGGGGCGGCTTTGAAGCTCACGGTCTTGCGGGCCGGAATCGTGATCTCCATATTCGTCTTGGGATTACGGCCTTTACGCGCTTTACGGTGCTTTTTCTTGAAGGTGCCGAATCCCGGATAGGAGAAGCGATCATCCTCATCGATGGCCATCTTCATGGCGTCAAAGACAGCCTCAACGATTGCAGCTGTACTCTTTTTCGTCAGTTCAGGCACACCATCTGCTTGTTGTACGGCCTCGATCAGGTCACTTTTTGTCATGGAACCCTCCGGTTTCTAAGGCTGACTATCGCGTGAAAGCGATAGATTCATCCTCGATTAACGACCATTTTCGTGTACCCGGATACTCCCAATGGTGTCAAGCCCGTTTTGGTGCGGAAGCCCCTTATAGATCAAGCGGAACTACGATTTTTGGTAGTTTTCTGTCCTATGAGTATTGCGCCCACCTCGCTGAGGAAGAAATTCATCCAAATTTGGAACGCCAAAAGGTAATATCCGCTTGCATTTTTTACACCCCAGGGGTACAAGCGCGCCGTTCACCGGGAGGTTGGGGTCATGCGCTGTCCGTCGTGTTCCCACGTCAATATCACGCACTTCGGGTTTTGTGAGAAGTGTCTGTCCATTCTGGACCCGTCCAGTCCAGCTGCAGAGGCGTTACGTACGCCCGGTCTGTTTGCTGAAGAAGGGGCTGGGGTTGAGTCGGAATCGAAGGAATCGGACGCCCCGGTCCGAAAGATGTTGCCCTGGTTATCTCCAGATGTGCCCGAAGTCTTTATGCACGACGCGCGCGTTCGTGAATTAGAGGGGAAATATAATCGTGCAGCGATAGAAGGTCGATGCGAGCGGGTTCTGGTGTATGGGGATCCGGGTATGGGTAAGACCCGCTTTGTTCGTGAGTTCATGCACGCGATTGAGCCACAGCCCAAATATATTTTCATGGCCGATGCCCATGACGATGGAGCTGGACCTCTGGCTTTGTTTCGAAGCCTGTTGAAGAGTCGGTACGGAATCGGGTCTGAGGTCGATCCCATCGAGGCGGCCAATCGGCTCTATGATGAGATTGTGGCTCTGCACGATGTACCAGACCCCATGCATGATGCCCATTTGATAGGCTTTCTTCTCGACATGTCGATACGCAAGTCGCCCTATGTAGCCTTGCGAAGCGAAGAGCAGGAAGGACTGAAGTTCATGGCGTTACAGGCGCTCACGCGCTTGTTGATTCGCGACGCGAGACAACGTGCATTACTGATTGTCGTTGATGAGTACCATCTGGCTTCGCCCGAAAGCCGGCACGTAATTTCCCATATCTACCGAGCGTTGCAGGGCCACCCCGTATGGATGGTCTTATTGGGCAGACCCGAGATGTTGGAAACGCAACCAGAGGCCTCCGAGGCGGAGCACCGGGTGGATCTCCGACCATTGAAACCACGAGCTACGCAACAGTTTGTTCGTGGGTTGCTTGAAGGCATTGATAATGTGCCTGTGGAGGTTGTGCGACGGGTTGCGGAGACATCGGGAGGCAATCCCTATGCTGCGTATCATATTCTTTTATACCTGCATGAGATGGGCGTGATTACCCGGGAAGACGGTGTCTGGTCCATTGATGAAACCTCCTTCTTTGATCTGGCCATTCCTCCAACTCTGGCGGGTGTTGCTGCGGCTCGGTATCAATGTTTGAACAACGAAGAGAAGGAACATCTGGCCCGCGCTGCTGTTGTAGGAACACGATTTCGTCTGGGGACCGTTCTAGCCATCCAACGTGCGGAGCAGGGATTCGGGCGCCCGGGAGGCCCCAGTGGCCCCATTCCGGACGATGTGGAGAAAACAAGAGCCGTCTTTGACGATCTGGTGCGCCGTGCGTTTTTACGTCGGGTGGCGGAGAAGCGAGTACCGGGAGAGGAGAGGTACGAGTTCACCTCCAGTGGCGAGCGCGATCTTCTTTTGGAGTCCCTGGTGCCGGAGCGACGGGCTCGGATGCATCGCATAATCGCACAGTGGCACGAAGTGAATCTGCCGAATTCGGTACCTTCTAAACACGAGCTGTTGGCGAGCCATTACGAGGCAGCCGGCGATCCACGCCTCGCTGCACGTAGTGCTATAGCCGCTGGAAAGCTAGCGGCACAGTCCTTTCGAAACGACCAGGCGATAGCTCTATTTGAACGAGCCCAGAGGCTCTTTGGGCCGACACGGTCTCCAGAACTCATCGATGTGGGCCACGAACTGGGTAAGCTCTACTTTTATATGGGCGATCTGGATCAATCCCTGAATTGCTTTGAAGGGATGCTCGACCATGCCTGGAGACTACGTGCCAAACGAAAGGGGGCCGTAGCTCTTGAAAAATTATCTCGAGTACGGCGAGAGCTTGGCAATTACGACCAGGCATTACGCCTGGGTTTACGGTCACTTGAGCTCTTCCGTCAGATGAATGATCGGAATGGAATGGCGTCGGCCTGCGATAAGGTGGGACAGGTTTTCTGGTTACTCGGAGATTTTCCACGGGCTTTGGCCTACCTACAACAAGACGCCAGGATCCGCCGCGAACGGAAGGACGAACGAGGTCTTGCAGTTGCTCTGTTAAATATCGCGCGTGTCTATGTTGATACGGGCGATCTTTCGCGAGCGGCGCGGTTCTCAGAACGTGCTCATGCTCTGTTTCGTCGAGTTCAGGATCCACTGGGGGTTATTGGTTCTCTGAATGTTCAGGCCGTCATAGCGCTGTATTATGGGGAGACGGCTCGCGGTCGCACGCTGCTGGAGACCGGGCTTGCAGAGGCACGAGGGATTGGAGATCGGTCGCAAGAAGCGAAGATTCTGAACAACCTCGCCGACATCCTGGCTGAAAGTGATCCCGATGAAGCCCAGCAGAGGGTCGAGCAGGCCTATAAGATTGCAAATCATATCTCCGACGTACGTGCGGTCGCTGGAACACGTTTCACCTTGTCTAAGATACTCTCCCTCCGTGGTCAGCTGGAGGAGGCTCTGGTCGTCGCTCGCAAGGGACTTATGGAGGTCCAATCGACCCGCCATCTTCTGATGATCTATCAGGGTCAGATCAGTATTGCGGAGATCCTTCTTATAATCGCGGACGGGGAAACCGAGGAGTCTTCCACAACTCCAGCCCTGCAAGAGGCGATTGAGGTCTTGAACTCGGCGTTAAATGGACTTGAGACCATCGGAGCACCGATTCATATGCCGCGAACTCTGGATATGCTGGCAAAGGCTTATGAAAAGGCTGGGTTGACCGACGAATTGGCAGAAGTACAGAGTCGGAAAAAGGCCGTGGAAGACGGATTCGTCCGACACGATCCGCCTGGTGAAGAGCAAGGTGACGACTGACAGGTCTGGGCGCTAGGTCGTGTTCTGATCGGAAAGAAGAAAGGCCCGAAGAAAACTATCCAGGTTTCCGTCCAGAACAGAATCCGCATTGCCCATTTCGTGATTTGTACGATGGTCTTTCACCATCCGATAGGGATGCAACACATACGATCGGATCTGGCTGCCAAAATCGATGGACTTCTTTTCGGATTCCAACTCCGCCTGTATTTCCTTTTTCTTTTGCAGTTCCAACTCATATAGACGGGCCCGCAAGACCTTCATAGCTGTTGCTCGGTTCTTGTGCTGGCTACGTTCGTTCTGGCAGGAGGCCACAATTCCTGTCGGGATATGTGTCAGGCGTACGGCGCTATCAGTACGGTTTACGTGCTGACCGCCGGCCCCGCTGGCGCGATAGGTATCTACACGGAGATCTTTGTCGGCAATCTCGATGTTGATATCGTCATCGACCTCAGGATAGACGTAGACGCTGGCAAAAGACGTATGACGACGACTCTGGGCGTCAAAGGGGCTGATTCGTACCAGTCGATGTACTCCTGCTTCGGCTTTCAGGTAGCCATAGGCGAAGTTCCCCTCGATGGTAATCGTGACACTTTTGATCCCGGCTTCTTCGCCGGTTAGCTGGTCTAGAATCGCTGCCTTGTAGCCGTTTTTCTCACAATACCGAAGATACATCCGGAGTAACATCTCGGCCCAGTCCTGTGATTCGGTACCTCCGGCGCCCGCGTTAATGGACAGGATCGCGTTGTTCCGATCTTCGGTGCCGCTCATCATTCGTTGAAACTCCAGCTGTTCAAGCTCTTGTTTCAACAGTTTAAATTCGTCTTGAATCTCTTCTTGCGTATCCGAGTCGTCAGGGTTCTCGTCACCCAGTTCACAGAGCACGCCGAGATCCTCAGCCCGTTGCCAAGGCTTCTGATAGCTCTCCACCGATTGAACGAGACGAGCCCGTTCCTGCAGTTTTGTACGCGCTGCATCCGGATCATCCCAAAACCCGTCTGATTGACTCAGGCCATCCAACTCATCGATTCGCGTTGTCTGCTTATCGATGTCAAAGATACCTCCGGAGCTCAATGAGACGCTCACGTAGGTCTTGAAGTTGGCTTTGTTGCTCTGCGGACATGGGATGCTCTACATATCTAAAGGGACGACACGGAGCGGGATACGGGATTCGAACCCGCGACATTCAGCTTGGGAAGCTGACACTCTACCAGCTGAGTTAATCCCGCTGAGGCGCTCAAGATCTATTGAGGGTGCGTTCGGATGTCAAGAGTGTTGCATTGGATCCTGTGTGGAGGTTGACGTGCGAACCGCTATCGAGGAAGGTTGCTTTGCCTCGCCACCTGCATATTGGTACGTTTTGACTCCAATGGGTGTTGTATTTGCACGTTTGCCATTTGTTCATGTGGTTACCCTTGTTTTGGCGCTCTTGTGCCTTTGCGGTACTTCGGCACATCTCTATGCACAGGATGCGACTACGCTTCGGCGCGTGAAGAAACTGCATCAGCAGGCTAAGAATGCGGCGGAGACAGGTCAATACGAACAATGTGTCGGCCATTATATTGCGGCGCAGGACCTGGTTCCGTACGCCGAGATTCACTTCAACATCGCGACTTGTTACGAACGCGACCAGAAACCAGCCGAGGCGGTGAAGTTCTTTCGTCGATACCTTCAGGTATATGAGACGCAATACGGTGGCTTTCCACAGGACGCAAATGCGGTTCGTCAGAGCATCAAGAGGTTGGAAGCCCGCCTGACGACCGAGGTCAGTCTACAGACGGAGCCATCCGGGGCCGATATTCAACTTGATGATATGGTTGCGATTGTGGGTCAGACCCCATTTACCTTGATGTTGACCCCCGGGGTGCATCGGATCCGATTGCATCGCCAGGGATATGAAACCGTGGAGCGCGAAATCCAGGTAAGTACGCGTTCGATAGATTTATGGATCCCGCTTCGTCGATTTGAGAGCGGTGGTAGCCTTCGGCTAGACGTGAATATTCCCCGCGCCCGCATCTTTATCGATGGTAAAGTGATTGGCTTCAGTCCGTTTCCGCATCCGATTTCTCTTCCTGTGGGTCCTCATCAGATCGTCGTGGAACGGTCTGGTCACGACACGTTAATGCACTCCCTGGATCTTAAGCACGGGAGTGATTTTCTGGTCAGTGTTCAATTATCCCGAATCACGGCCTCCTGGAAGCGCTACACTGGTATCAGTTCTGTGGTGGTGGGAGCCGCAGGAATTGCTTTGGGCGTTGTGATGATGAATCGAGCGAATCAGGAATTCACCGGGACACCGGACTTTAACACCTTTGAGAGATGGCAGAATGTGGGATATGTCGGTGGCACGACCCTGTTGACCACAGGTATCTCACTGCTGGTCTGGGAGTACTTCTTTACGCCGAAGTCCACATCTAAGGTGGACGTGCAGTCGGTGAAACCATGAACTCTGTTCTGCTACGACTGCTCTTGATTGCGGTATGCGTCCTATCGGCCTGTGCGGAAGGACTGGAACCGCCCAGCCCGACCGAGGCGGTGGAGATCCGTGAGAATCTTCTGTTTTTGTTCGGGACGACCCAGGGCTGCAATGGCGGAGAGCTTCAGCAATGTGAACCTCCGTTAAATTTGACGATCCCTACGGTACTGGTTCAACTCCAGCCGTTCGCCTTCGATCGTCATGAAGTAACGAACGAACAGTATCGGTACTGCGTAGCCAAGGATGTGTGTACCCGTCCCAAATGGACGTCACCCATGCCCACCATTCCGGATTACTACAGTAACCCACAATATTCTGACCATCCTGTGTTCTGGGTGAGTCAGGTTCAGGCGAAGGACTACTGTGCCTTTGTCGGCAAACGCCTCCCAACCGAAATGGAATGGGAACGGGTCGGAGCGGGCTCTTTTCAGACGGAAGAGGCAAAGCGGATGTACCCTTCAATGGCATTTTCTCAGAATATCAGTACCTGTGCGGGACAGAGTGTGGCCATATTTTATTGCGGTGTATCTGATCCGGCGCCGGTTGGGACGAGCACCGATGATTTTGTGCTCGAGAACGGGGAGAAGATCTACGATTTGGCAGGAAATGCTTCGGAATGGACGGACACGGAATATGTGGAACGGGTTACCTGCAAAGACCCGCTAGTCGAGCCAAGCTGTGATTGTGCAAGTTGTAATTCTTCGCATCCCGAGTGTTTTGCCGCCTGCCTGTCCTGCCCGGAGTGCCATCCGGAGGAAGCGACCGAGCCCAGCCCATGTTATACCATGTGTCCGAACGTATATGGCGATATCGGGCTTCCTGTCTGCTATCCCTTCGCGGTCGAAACCATCCTTAATGAGGACACAGGTCCATGGCCCTGGTCTTCAGCAGAGGGATATGCTGTAGTTCGTGGCGGAAACTACGGGACCTATAGTATGGGCACGTGTATCGTGCGCTCCACCCATCGGCAGAAACGCCCCGTGGGTTCAATAGGCATCGGGTTGCATGTAGGGTTTCGTTGCGCACAAACATTGGATGATTGATGTCGGGTTTTGGAGAAAAGCTGGCCTCTGTCGAGGAAGCCTTGGCAGATATCCGCGCTGGGAAACTACTGATTCTGGTTGATGACGAAGATCGAGAAAATGAAGGTGATCTGGTCATCGCTGCGGACCATATCACGGCTGAGGCGGTCAACTTCATGGCCACATATGGCCGTGGTTTAATCTGTCTTGCTCTTAGTTCCGATATTGTTGAACATCTTCGATTGAACCCGATGGTTCAGAGTAATGAAGCGCCCCTGGGAACGGCTTTTACTGTCTCTGTGGACGCCCGTGATGGAATTGGCTCGGGATTGAGCGCAGCAGATCGAGCGCATACGATCAAGGTTGCCTCCCATCCAGACGCCCGTCCTGGCGATCTGATCTCACCCGGTCATATTTTTCCCCTGCGGGCGCGTGATGGGGGAGTCCTTGTCCGAAGCGGCCAGACGGAAGGATCGGTTGATCTGGCTCGGCTTGCGGGATGCTCACCGGCGGCCGTTATCTGTGAAATCATGAAGGACGATGGAACGATGGCGCGTTTGCCCGACCTATTGGAGTTTGGAGAGGAGCATGGAATCCAGGTTGCGACCGTAGCCGATCTTATTGAGTATCGCTTGAAGAATGAGAATCTGGTTGAAGAGGTCAGTGCCGCCGAGCTTCCTACGACCTATGGTGAATTTCGGATTCGCTTGTTTCGAAGTGCTGTGGATGATCTAAACCACGTGGTTTTACAGTTGGGGGATATCAAGGAGGATATCTCGACACTCGTTCGGGTCCATCGGGCGAATCTTGTCGATGATACGTTCGGAGCTTTCCGACCCGAGGGCGACTCCGTGCTCACCCAGGCCATGAATCGGATTCGTGACGAAGGGCATGGCGTATTGCTCTATCTTGGCCATGAAGATGATCGTTGGGAAGGCATGGAAACCCCGAAAGACGGGGTCAAAAACCCACCATTTCGTGCTTATGGGATTGGAGCACAGATTCTACGCACACTTAAACTCCGACGAATTCGTGTGCTCAGCTCAAGCCCACGGTCCTTCCGCGGCTTACGTGGGTTTGGTCTGGAGATCGAGTCGTTTGAATCCCTATCGGGCTCCTAGAGATCCCCAAATAGTTGGTCAAGGAAGCCCGGCAGCTCAAGCAGGCAGGGCTGCAATCGGACTGTCAGGTCCGGACGGATCTCTTTAATCGCACGACGCAATGACTGGACCTCCCCACTGTAATGTTGCCCGGGAAAGAGGAGCAGGGGGATGATATGGTAGGTTGTCCCCCGGGGTAGCGTCTGTGCGTAGGTACAAGCGGTATCGACCGGGTCGGAGACCGCCCAGCATATGAAACCGGGCTGTTCCGTCCGGAGCCAAGCCTTTACCCGGTCCAGGACCTCGATACCACGTTTCGTGGACACGGGGTGATGGGCCAGGATACCAAAGGGTGCGTTGTTTTCGGCGCTCATATCCGGTTTCGCCTTGGTTTTTTCGGTGGTTTTTTACCGATTTTGCGACAGAGAACCAGGAACGATGATAGGATGGTAGCCATAAACGATTCGTGTGGAAAAGAACAGATATGACGCAACGAAGGCTATTATTGGTCGAAGATGACCTGGCATTTGGACGGATCGTAGCGTTGATTCTTGAGGATCAGGTCGATGTACATTGTGTTGGCGATGCGGATCAGGCCCTCGCGGCTCTGGCGGAATTTGAACCGGACGCGATAGTGAGTGATATGAATATGCCTCGGATGAGCGGTGTAGAGCTTTACCGGAAGATCCAGACCAACAATAGCACTCGTAAGATCCCCTTTGCGTTGATGACGGGTTTTACAGACGATGGGGATGGACCGTTACAAGAAGCTCGGACCGAGGGTATCCGACAAATCATCAGTAAGGATCTCGGCCTGGATGAGCTGCGCGATACCCTGCTTGGCCTGGTTAATGCCTGTTAGGAGCTCAAGCCAGGAGATCCGGGTCCCATAGCCGTGCGCTGAAGTAACGCTCGCCGATATCGCAAAGAATAGTCACGATGGTGCCTTTCTTGATGGTCTTTGCCAACTTGTATGCGCCTGCTACATAGGCTCCGGAAGACTGCCCTACAAATAGACCATTATGTGCCATACGTTGACACATATCGTAGGCGTCCTCGGTGGTTATATCCCAGTATTCGTCTACGATAGAATCATCGAAGATCTCCGGCACGATGTCGTCGGGGTTACCTAGCGGTTTCAGTCCTTCGATACCGGGAAACTCTTCGGGGCGAATACAGTGGATCTCTACCCCCTGCTCCTTGAGGCGCCGGCCAGCTCCCGTGATGCAGCCACCGGTTCCGACCCCGGCCACAAAATGGGTAATCTCTTGATTCGACTGTGTAAGGATCTCTTGCCCGGTGGTCTCGTAATGGGCCCGCCAGTTGTTTTCGTTGCTATACTGGTCGCAAAAGAAATAGCCGCTGGGATTCCCTTCGTAGCGCCGTCGCACTTCCCGAAGGGCTTCGTCGTAACCAAGCGCCCCATCAGTGAAGGTAATACGCGCACCATGCGCTATGATGCGCTTCTTCCGTTCATCGCTTGCGTTATCCGGGATCACCAGCTCCACGGGGATTTGCAGGACACGCCCGATCATTGCATAGGCGATCCCCGCGTTCCCACTGGATGAATCAAGAATGGTGCGTTCCGGGTTTACTTTCCCCTCCAATAACGCCTGGGCGAGCATGAACAAAACGGGTCGGTCCTTGAGGGATCCACCCGGATTGAAAGATTCGACCTTGGCAAGAATACGTACATCTGGAAGCTCGTCCGCGAAGAGACGGAGCTCGACCAGAGGGGTGTTTCCGATCAAACCGAGGCTTGGAAACCGGTTCTGTAACTGACGAACATTGTCAAGATTGAAGGCCATCTGTTTTTCTCGAACCTACCAGCCATCATAGACCAGGGTGAATCTGAGCGTACAGGTCCATGGCCTGTTTGGCTACATCACCGGCGCGAATATGCCACACCTCATCGTTGACGACGAGCGAGGCGAAGGCGATACGAGGTCGATCGACGGGGAAATAGCCCACCATCCATGTGTTGTGGGCTCGTTTCCCGTTACGAAAGGCGGACAGAGTTCCACTCTTGGCGGCGGCCGGAATCCGGCTGCGTCCGAGGGTTCGGCGACCGGTGCCTGAGGTAACAGTCGCTCGCATAAGCTGTTGTAATATAGTGGCTGAACGCCGTGGGAGAACACGTCGTATCTGTGTCGGATCGGTGGCCCCACGTGTAAGTCGGGGAAGGGGGAAGGTCCCACCCCGGGCGATTGTAGCCGCGATCAGCGCGGCATGAACGGGATTGAGGGATACGGCCGAGAAGCCCGCTGCCAGCCGTGCTCTGGCCAGTCTGGTGCTGGGTATGGTCGCCGTGCTTGGCCTCAGGGGGTACGGAAAGGGGATCTCGGAATTAAATCCCAGCGATGTCGCTGCATGGGACAGACTTTTGGAATTGGTAAAACGATCCGCCAGTTTTGCGAAGGCGGAATTCCGACTATGTGCAAACGCATCCCGGAATGTTTCACAACGGTCGTGTTTGGAAGAATCTCGAAGGTGTTCGATTTCAATGCCGCTGCTGCCACCATGGGAGCAGATCTGGCTCTTGGTGTGAAGTCCTTGCTGAATCAGGCCTGCACTTGTAACGATCTTGAAGATACTGGCCGCAGGCGCGCGGGCCTGAAAGACCTCATCGGATACCAGGTTCGTCGTAGCATCGTGGGATACCAGGGCCAGGACGTTTCCGGTGTCAATCTCAATGGCAACGTACGCGGCCGCCATCAGGGGTTTACTCCGAAGATAGCGTGTAATTCTTTCCTGGAAAGGCCAGTCGATGGTGGAGGCGCTGCGCATCGCGGGGTCAATACAGGCCACTGTGGTTTCGTGTAGACGGGCGTCAAAACACTCCATGGGGGGAAGTGGTGCATGAACTGGGTTGGATTGAGTGGCGACTGCCTCTTGTCCGCCCACGGACAATACCGGAGTACGGCGCCCTCTTCTTGCCATACGCTTTGGCGATTTGGATTGAGCGAAAGTATCGTGGTTCGCTCCACTCGACGCGTTGGGCGGGGGAGCATTGGCCATCATGAGCGCAAGACCCACAGCCAGACCGGTTGCCGCAATTACCAGCACGCGTACTGGTTTTGGGATCGGCGATGAGTGCTTTCTGCGGCTACGCATACTGCAATCCTAAGGCAAAGGGCAGGGATCACAAAAACCCTATATCTGCACCATGTCCAATCGGCCCGATCTAGTCGCTTTTTACCTCGGACGGAGCTTTTCCTTCGGTGGCCCTTGGATGTGCATCCCGGTAGGCCCGAACAAGGGCGTCAATCCCCACATGAGTGTACTTTTGTGTGGTGCGTACCGAAGCATGTCCAAGGAGCTCTTGAATAATCCGCAGGTCAGCACCAGCTGAAAGCAGATGTGTTGCGAGTGAATGTCGTAATGCGTGGGGGCCCATCTTCTCGTCCAGGCCCGAGCTGGCCAGTCGTTTGCGGAGAAGATAGGAGACACCCCGAGCTGTGAGGCGTGTACCTCTATGTCCAAGGAAAAGAGCGTCTTCGTGCCCCTTTTTGGGGACCAGCCGATTGCGCACGGCGAGATACGCGCGGATGGTCAGGACCGACGGCTCCGTTAAAGGAACAATTCGTTCTTTCTCGCCTTTCCCGAGGATATGCGCTTCGCCATTTCGAATATCGAGGTTGCCGATATTGAGCCCGGTAACCTCGGAAACCCGAAGTCCCGATCCGTAGATCATCTCGAAGAGAGCCCGGTCGCGAATCTGTAGTATCGGATTTTCTGTACTGCCCGCATCTTTCTGCAACAGGGTTTCAACGGCCTCTACCGATAGATGGGGAGGTAACTTATGCTCTACCCGAGGAGCACGGATACCCGAGGTAGGATCCACGTCGATCTGTTCCGTTCGTCGGAGATGGCGGTAGAAGTGGCGTAAAGCCGAGAGGGCGCGGCTTGTCGATGAAGCCGTATGATCGACCATATTCTTGGCGAGAAAAGCGCGGATGTCGCGCCGGTCTACATCATAGGGGTTATCTCGCGACCCGACCGATTCGATGAACCGAATGATGTCGCCAAGGTAGGATTGGACGGTCCGGGGGCTGAATCTTCGTTCGTACTCCATATAGGTCTGAAACGATCCGAGTGCAGTACACCAGCCCTCTGGAATGATCGATTCGGTCATCCCGAACCCCGCGGATGTGTATCCAGAAACCGGTCGATAATGGCGCGACTTCTATCATTGAGTTCCGTGAAGACGATGGCCATTCCCATGGGGCTATTGGGAGCATCTACAGTACGGACAACCCGGCCCACGCCTTCGAGGTTCTCAATCCCATCCGCGATCACGGAAAACCGAAGATTGACGATCGTTCCCACAGATAAGGGGGCTTCCGATCGGACGAAGACGCCGTCTCGGGAGACGTCACTAACAAATGCATCTAAGAAGGATTTGATACTCTCAAATTCCTGGTTGATGTTAACTCGAGGCGAACGCCGAGCGTCTTTCGAAGTCGTCACACTTTTTTCGTCTGGGCCCATGTCAGCTCTTGGGGATGATGTCGAACTTATCAAAATGATAGTCGTCACGAGGCATTAGAACAATATTCTTGTCAGTCCGACGTTGCAGATCTGCTAGGGCCTGGCCAAAGGTTGTCTTCAGCTCGTCGATGACATCGCTATGACTCACAACCTGAAGTTCTTTGATACGAGAATCGGAGAGTAGGACCTCCGCTCTGCTCAAGATCTGACAAGATAGAGTCCACGGACTGATCAAAACGCCGTTCCCCTGGCACGTTGGGCAGGTGGTTGTCAGCTTACGTCCTATACTGTTGCGGGTTCTTTCCCGCGTGATTTGCACCAGACCGATGCTACTCATAGGAAGTACCTTTGTTTTGGCTCGGTCAGCGGTCAGAGACTGCTTGAGGACGTCGGTAACGGTCTTGCGGGCAGAGGTTGATCGTATATCGATAAAGTCGATCACAATAATCCCACCGATGTCCCGAAGCTGTAGTTGAATGGCGATTTCTTTCGCCGCATCTACGTTGATCTGCAGATGATTCTCTTCAATATCTCGGGTTC
>CAUZEG010000013.1:0-38277 GCA_963578775.1 Myxococcales bacterium | reverse complement strand
GACGGCTGATTCGGAATAACCACTGGGGCGTCTTAGTCGTCACTGTCGGGCGGATAAGACGGGCGTATAGCTGCTCCGGTGTTTCGTTCGTGTACCGGTCTCGCAGGTCCCGAAGAGTTCGAAGAACGGCTCCACGGAAGGTGATATGTTCTCCCAGAAGTCCGCGAATGGGTCCCTGGGAGCGACCGAGCAGATATTGAGAGTGGGCTGTTTTTAGATGATTGCTCAGGAAGGTGACACGGGCCCGGTCTGTTGTGACGACCCGGTAGACCCGATCTGGATCGGCGACCCGGCCGCGGATCTTGGGCTTTAATACGCCGAGTTGACCTCCACAGGCCGTTGGAACCACGTCTTTGATTTCACGTAAAAGTCGTACGATACGATCCCCAGCCACATAATGAATTTCCAGGCGGTCTAGTGTGGCAAGACGATCTACGGCCAGTAGTTCCGTTAATGGCCCGGGGATCCGTGGCGGTTCGGGAAGCTCGGGTAGGAGCACGATATCGGCGTTGGTGAACTCTCGTACGGCTTCGCATGCGATGGATGTCCAGGGACCATGCTTGAGGATTTCTGTGGGCGCAGGTGCGGGTAATAGAGGTTGATCGAGCGCAGGATAGACTTTGCTGCGGGTGGTGGTGACCGCCGCTCGAACGCTCGGATCGGAGGGGGTATTGGCTGGAACCGGTGTTGGTTTCAGCTCGAAAGAATGGAGAGCCCAGCCGGGTGGACTTTTCCTGAATCGCAAGGTGGTCACGGAGATCCCATCAACCGGCAGGGTCGCGACCACCGGATTATCGGCATGTTCCCGCACCGTGTACTGGGCGGTCTGGATGCGCTCTGTCTGGGAGTGGACGTCGCCAAGGATCAGATCCAATCCTTCCAGAGCTTTCAGCTTGCGTAATGTGTTGGGGCCGGCGGCGGTCAACAAGAGGATCGAATCCGGTGGCTGGTCCAGTCGCTGCAGCTCATCAATCAGGCCTTCCACCGCCTCGACGGGATCTTCCAGTTGTACGCCTTCGAGTTCAATGCCCGGTACCCAGTTCAATATGGAGGGGTCGATCACGCCCAGGAACGCGAGCCGTACCGGACCGTGCTGGCTGGGGACCGTCTTGAGAATGTAGCGCGGCAGAACCAGGTTCTTGTTTTTCGTTTTCCAGTTACTAGCCACATAGTGGAGCTTGGCTTTCTGTGCTTCCTTCAGGAAGGCAGTCGGTCCTGCCGCCAGTTCGGTCTCGCCCGGTACGAGGACCGCCGCGTTCAAGCGCCGCAGCATTTCAAAGCCAAGTGGCCGGTGGAGGCTGAGAACGCCGTCTTTGACGCTGCTTGCTCCGTCAACGAAATTACCGGCATCGACGAACAGGGTCGTATCGGATGCTCCGATCAGTTCCGACAAGACCTTGAACCGGCGCGACGCCTCCTGACTGGGTAGTCCTACAGAGGTGGCTTCAAACCGTTGGTCTCCTACGCGAAACTGAATCTGTATCGCCAATCGGAATTCGAAATGTTCCAGTTCCCATGATTCCGGTTCGAAGCTGTCGAAACTTGGTCCGAAAAGGGTGGCTTGTCCCCCCTTTGCGTTATGACATTTTCGAATGTGAATAGGAGCTTGTTTGGCTTTGCTGAGTTCGGAGCTGTCCAGCCAGCTGCGTTCGTCGCCCAGGGTACCTAGAAGAAGAACTTCACGTCGTAGGATAAGGCTTAGCCCCGCAGTGGGCTCTTCACATGTGACGGGCCCCCCGGACAGAAATTTGAGTAGGGATGGAACTCGGCGGTCCTCCGATACGAGGATGTAGGGGCCCTGGGCGAGGCAGCCGTGAAAAGCGGCAACCGATTCCACCTTTCCCTTAACAGCCGATAAGGCACGATTCAGAGACCAGGGTACTTGAAAGCCGTAGTGGCCGGAGCCAATACCCATGGAGCCGCCGGTGTACACAATCTGTACATCGGTTCGCAGATTGGCCTCGGTTGCGATATCGGTCGGGGTCTGTGTTCCGGCGTCGGGATCGGCGGCCCAGGCCGGAGAATGCCAGCCTTGAAACAAGATCAGGATCGCCAAGGCTGAAAGCCGGATAGAGGCCCAATTGGATTTGTCCCGGCATATTCGTGTCATGACAGACTCGTGTTGCGTTCATCAGGGCGAGTTCGAAGATTGGTATCCGAATCGCCAGAGGGCCCCAACGCTAGAACATAAGGACCAGCCCGACAAGGATATCCTGGCAAGTCACCATGTTTGATTTTCCTCCGGGAAAAATATGTAGTAATAAGAGGGAATCCAGCTTGTGCTATTCGAGGAGAAGGCAAAATGTGGGAACGTGGACGATATTACTTTTTGAGTCTTGTACTCGTAACGGTCTTTGCGGTTGCGTGTGGCTCGGATACGCCCAACGATGGCGATGCGACGGCAGACGTCGCCGACACCGGAGTGGATGCCGGAGTGGATACCGGGGATACCGGTGATGATTGTCCCTATCCTCCGTTCCCGGCCCCCGGTGACCCCTGCATGATCTGCACCTGTGGTGACGATCCCGCGGGTCCCCCTGAATGCAGCCCGGTGGAGGTTGGCACTGCGTGTGAAAGCGATAATTGCTGTCTTGGGGCGACCACCTGCCAGGCCTGTCCCGAGGGAGAGGACTGTGCGACGTCTGGGTTGGAATGCACCGGCGATTCATTCGTGACCTGTGACGACGAGGACCCGTGTACCGACGATATTCCGGTATGCGAAGAAGAGACCTGCGCTTGTACCCAGGCACCCACGGCCGACGGCACAGCCTGTATTGCCGATGAAAACAAATGTACGGATGGTGATACCTGCCTGGCCGGTGAATGCGAGTCGGGTGAATTGCTCGATCTGGCCGCCATGGCCGAGGGAAACGTCTGCGTTCAGTTTGTTTGTATCAAAGGCGCGGCGATTGAGACGTTCATAAGTGGCCAATGCACGGACGATAATGAGTGCACGACCGGTGACCATTGTGCCCTTGGACAATGCATCACCGATGGTCTGGTGGAATGTCCGGACTTTGAATGTCTGGCCGATGAACATTGTGATCCGGACCAGGGTGGCTGTGTTGGCGATGAGATCAATGGTGGTCCCTGTGCCGTGGGTAATGCCTGTGTTACCGAGGCCGCTTGCGACGCGGGTGAGTGCATCATCTACAATCAGGTCGACTGTGATGATCTCAACCCATGTACGCAGGATTCCTGCGATCCGGAGTCAACGGATCCGAACAATAAGTGTCTGCACGACCAGTTTGCTGATGGCTTACCCTGCGCATCGAATGGAACCTGTGAGGAAGGGGTATGTGAATGTCTGGGTGGCTCCTGTGACCTGAATCCGCCCACGCAGCCCACCATCGCAATTCTACCGGAAGAGCCTGTGGCTGGCGACGAACTGACCTGCTCTATCGTCGAAGAGAGCACGGCTGAGAACAATACGGTGGAATACCAATACCAGTGGCTCCAAAACGGCGTTCCCACCAATTACGACACAGCGGTCATCGCGGCTGGTCTGACCGCCGGATGTGAGACGTGGACCTGTGTTGTTACTCCTGTCGCGGCGGGATTGCAGGGTGAACAGGCCACAGATTTTGTGATTGTCGGACTACCAGATAGTAGTGAGGTACCGGTCTTCGGAATGCATAACGGGACCATTGGTGGCTCGGCGCTCGAACCATTTTGTATTGCTGGCTCTTGTTTCCAGGGCTTCTTCAATGGGGAGTCGGTCGCCACGAAGCTGGTATTTGCGCCCGAGGATCTGCCCTACACCATCGGCGCTGTACGGATGTATAGTCCGGGGGGACAAGGATGGCGTGGCGCGGTCTGGGAAGACACCTGTGGGAACAACCCTTGTACGCTGGAAGTGAGCTCTGGTACCACAACCGCGGGACTGGGCATGTCGACTATGGTCGAATCCACTTTGACTGTGCCGTACACTGTGACGGCCGCCAATCCCACCGTATGGATTGGATTTGTGAATATCAGTGGAACTGCAAACGAAGCGGACGGGCCCATGTACTATGACTCGGATGGAGCCCAGACCGACAACCGAATCGGTGGTTCGGCTTTGGGTGGCTCGGTAGTCTGGCATGCCACGGGCGATTTTGTTCCCGGAGTCCACGACTGGATCATTGACGCTGTTCCCGCCACAACAAGCTGCGACTAAGCGTCTGTATGAGACTTGGGTATTGCCTGGTTGTTTGCTTCTTGTGGACATGCTCCGGTTCGACCGGAACGACCGGTACGGATACCCAGTCGGACAGTCCGTCGTCGGAAGTACTCGATATAGGTTCGCCAGATGTTGGTGAAGATGTGTCGGTTCTGCCCGATGCGTTGACGGATACATCCACTGAAGATGTGCCCGAACCCGAGATCGTGGAAGAGGACAGCGTCGATACGGGCAGCGATATCGTTGTCGACCCGTTGCAGACGAAGGGTGGGGTGATCATTCAGAGTGAACATCTGGCTACCTGGTCGTTGCCGGAAGTGCAGCTCTATCTGAACACCTGGGCGCCAGGCATTGTCAGTGCGTACGGACTGAGCATCTATCGGCTTTTCTACACCACCCAGAGCCCGCTCGGAGTTTTCACCATAGGGAGCGCTCTGGCCGTATTCCCCGATAGCCCGCTACCCACGGAGCCGACCGTGGCTGTGAGTTGGAATCATGGAACCACGGGAACGGCTGACAAATGTTCGGTGTCGACCTATGGGGCCAACAACGCCCTTTATGGAATCATCTACGCTGGCTACGGTTATGCGGCGGTATTACCGGATTATCCCGGTCTGGGAACGCCGGGCCCGCATCCCTATATGGTGCGTGCGGTTACGGCGGTGAGTGTGGTCGACGGAGTGCGGGCTTTACGAAGCCTGGGTGCTGAGATCGGCTATCCGGTATCCGATCGGGTTTTGTCCCTTGGACATTCCCAGGGCGGTCACGCGGTTATTTCAGCCCATAGTTTCTTTGAGGGGCCCTATGGAGATGATCTCGATTATCTGGGTGGGGTCGCCTTCGCTCCCGGGGGAGAATTCCTCGATGTGATCCAGGACTATGTGGCTTCAACGGTCGTCCCCAGTGCTTTTCTGGCCATGATGTACAACGCCTGGCTAACGGACCAGGGCGTTCCTATCAGTGTTTTGTTCAAGGCTCCGTACGACGAGTATATGCTCCAGTGGGTGGAGCAGTTCTGTCTGGTCGAGATGGCTGGCCTGATGCCAAATACCCGATCGGAGCTCTATCATCCCGAGGTCATCACAGCGATGGAGACGGGCTTTATATCGATGCCGGAGATCGCGGCCATTATCGCAGACAATACGCCCCCGGTTGAGGCGACCCAGACGCCCTTATTGGTTCTGCACGGGGATGTGGATACGGTAGTGCCGGTCGGGGTTTCCCACGGGATCTTTACGCGGTCTTGCGAGCTTGGTGCGGCGCTGGAACTTCAAATAGAGACGGGTCGGGACCACACGTCCATCGTCGATGCTGCAATGCTGATTCAGGCACGAGATTGGATGGATGCGCGGGTTCAGGAAATATCCTGGCAGCCCACGAGTTGCGCTTCTGACTGATACGAAAACAGCAGCGGTTGAGTGATGGTGGAGAGTATGACACCATTCCTCATCTTCGGTTTAGATTGGGGGTCGCTACATCGGGATGCTGACTGTCTATTTAACGTGTTTGATCGTGGGTGGGGTCTTCGTCCTGCTGGCCGCTCTAGGCGGTGACGGTGAGTTTGGTGGCGATGGAGACGTTGACTTTGGAGCCGATGGCGATCTGGGCGGCGATCTCGAAGCCACCGTAGATCCCGGTGTTCCCAGTGCATCCGATGCCACGCCCGATATGCAGGCCCTGTGGTTGCCTATCTTCAGCTTCAAGTTCTGGACATTCGGGTCGTGCTTTTTTGGTCTGACGGGTTGCTGCCTTATCTGGTTCGGCCCGGAAACATCGGACGCGACAATCTCTACCATATCGGCCTTCATTGGGATCGGCACGGGTGCGACGGCCGCCTGGGCTCTTCGTCGGCTTCAGACGCGCGAGTCGGACAGTACTGTTCGTACCGTGGATCTGGTGGGTGTCCAAGGAACGGTGGCCATTCCTATCGATGCCGTGGAGGCGGGAACGGTACGATTGTACGTAAAGGAAACCCTGGTGGAATACAAAGCTGTGACAACCGGGGATCAGGGGCTGGAACCCGGTGTATCTGTGGTGGTTACGGCCGTACATGGTGCCACCCTCACGGTGCGCCCGTCCGACGACTGAATTGGACTCTGACTGGAATCAGATAAAGGAGTGAATCCATGCCATCCGATGTTCAAACCGCCCTCATCATCTCTGCCATAGTGGTGGCGGTGGTGTTGGGATTATTGATTTTTATCAAGCAACTTCTCTACATCTGCAATCCGAATGAGATCCTCATCTTCTCAGGGCGCAAACGAACCCTGCCCGATGGGCTGTCGGTGGGCTATCGAGTGCTCCATGGAGGCCGTTCCATACGGATACCGATCATTGAGAATGTGCAGCGCATGGATATGACGACCATGCCGGTACCGGTGGAGACGACCAATGCCTATTCCAAAGGCGGGATCCCCTTGTTTATTCACGCCATTGCCAATGTGAAGATTACGAACGACACGGCTTTGATGGGGAACGCAATCGAACGTTTTCTGGGCCGAGATCCACGGGAGATCGCGCGGGTTGCCCGAGAGACCCTTGAAGGAAATCTACGTGGTGTGGTCGCTACCATGACGCCCCAGCAGGTCAATGAAGACCGATTGCAGTTTGCAGAGCGGATTCTTCATGACGTCGAAGGCGAGCTCGCAAAGCTGGGCCTGCAGCTGGATACCCTGAAAATTCAGAGCGTGTCCGATAATGTCGATTATTTGAGTTCTATCGGTCGTCGGGAGATCGCCGAGATCATTAAGAAGGCCGAGATTGCCGAATCAGACGCCCTCCGGGAAGCCGAAACTGTGGAAGCGGACCAGGGGCGAATCGGGATCGTGGCCGAGACCGACGCCGAGACCGAGATGCAGAAAAAGGGGAACGCCCTTCGCAAGATAAAGGCCGATCTGGATTTGGAGTGTCGGTCCGAAGAGGAACGAACGGAGGCGGCGTCCCACGAAGCACGCGCCCGCGCGGAACAAGAGCTACAGGCTATTCGCATAAACCTTGAGCAGTTGCGGCTGAAGGCTGACGAGGTTCTACCTGCCGAAGCCCATCGAGTGGCTCGCCAGCATGAGGCGCGCGGTGAAGCGGCGCTCCACGCCGAAAATGCCAAGGCGGCGGCCATGGTTAATGAATTGTTGGCCAAATTATGGAGCGAGGCCGGAGATTCAGCCGCGGATGTGTTCTTGATTCAGCAGATTGAGATGGTGCTTTCCCAGGTCGCGAAGATCCCGCAGCGGGTAAATCTGGGAACCGTTCACCTGGTGGACAACGGTGACGGTCAATCCATCTCTGCATTAATCAACGCCTATCCGGATATCGTGTATGACTTCCTGGGTCGGGTGAAACGAATCCTGGGGATCGATGTGGTAGGCACCATAACCGGAACCAAGAAAATCGACGGCTCGGCCTGAGCCTGGGCAAGGAGACGAATCATGCTATCCATTGTATCGATACTTCTTATCGCTGGAGCCCTCGCGTTTTTGGCGACGATGCTGGTCATCAAGAACCTCATCTACATCTGTGGTCCCAATGAGGTACTCATCTTCTCGGGAGCGGCTCGCAGAGATGGGGCCGGCGTACTCCGAGGCTACCGTATCGTCAAAGGCGGACGTGGTATTCGAATTCCCCTGTTCGAGCGGGTTTCGCGGATGGATCTGACGAATATTATTATCGACCTGCGCGTTACGGGAGCCTACTGCAAAGGCGGGATCCCGCTCACGGTAGAGGGTGTCGCCAATATCAAGGTAGCTGGTGATGAACCCACGATTCATAATGCATTGGAACGGTTTCTGGGGAAGAGCAGGGAGCAGATCAAACGTATTGCTAAGGAAACCCTGGAAGGGAATCTTCGTGGGGTGCTTGCGACCTTGACTCCGGAACAGGTCAACGACGACAAGATCGCATTTTCGAAGAGTCTCCTGGCGGAGGCCTCGGAAGATCTGACCGTTCTTGGGCTCACTCTTGACTCCCTTCAGATCCAGAACATCTCCGACGAGGTCAAATACCTGGACTCTATCGGGCGGAAACAGTCGGCAGAGATCATTCGAGATGCGCGTGTGGCCGAGGCAACAGCGCATGCCGTCTCGGTTTGTCGTTCCGCCGAAAACAAGCAGAAAACAGTATTTGCCCAGATCGATGCGGACGAACAGAAAGTACGGGCGGAGGCCCGGCGGCGTATTGTGGATGCCCAGACGAAGCGCGTTGCCGTCGTCGCCGAAGTGGAGGCAGACGTGGGATCTCAAGTCGCCCGTAGTCACGCGGACGTGGCTGTTCAGGAGGCTCGTATAGAGCAGGTGCGCCGCCGGCTGCAAGCCGATGTCGTGGCACCGGCCGAAGCCAACGCTTCGAAACGGATTGAACATGCCAGAGCCGATGCCGCGAAGATCATGGAGGATGGGAAAGCCCTGGTCGATGGTCTATCGAAGCTTATTGCATCGTGGAATGCTGCCGGTTCCAACGCCCGGGAGATCTTTCTGCTGCAGAAGCTGGAACTTTTGATCGGGGAACTGATCTCCACCATCGCGGATGTGGACATAGACGGCGTGACCATGATTGACGGAAGTGGTGGTACCGCGGCCAAGACCGCGTCCTTCCTCGAACAATTGAAACATGCGTCCGGAGTCGATGTAGCCGGTGTGGTTCGTACCTTCGCTGCAGCGAACGAGACCTCAACCAATGTTCGGGACCCAGCTTAGGACTGGGGCTTCAATGTCTGAAGATAGTCATGGCCAGCGGCCATGATGTTTACGAAGGTGGTTTCGTCCTTCGATTCGATGCAGGCTCGTATTTTCTCGACCGCGTCGCTCAGGGCTGCGATGGCCGATGGTCCGTAGGCGTTTAAGGCCTGGATCTCGAAATATAAATGGGGGTTTTCGGCCGATACACCGGCGGCAATTCCCATTTGGGCGTCAAAGGTAGAACTGGACAGTCTCGATAGATTGGCTGCGTCCTGCCCGCCCTCTTTGAGGGCAGTAAAGAAGGCGATGTTGAGAGCATGGGACAGCCCCAATACCTGGGCCATCAGCCGATCATGTTCCTCAAGATCTACCGGGACGAGCTTGGCCATGGTCGGTTCGAAGAGCGTGCATACGAGTTCAGTTGCACGGGTACTACCCAGATCAATGACCATCACATGGCGACCCGAAAGAAGGGCGACATCCGGACCGAACATTGGATGTATGGAAGCGACTGCTACTCCCGCCTTGCGTAGCGCATCGAAGCCCGGTTTCAGAGGTGTCTTGACCGAGCTTATGTCTACAACACAGCCGCTCGGTTTTCGGAGAGCCAGGTCGGAGAGGATCTTTGCGCTGGTCCGTATGGGGGCCGCGACGACAATGAGCTCCATATCCAAGGGGAGATCCTGCCAGTCGGCGACATGGGGGATACCCTCCGGAGGGGCAATTGGATCTGCAACGAGGACGTCGAAACCTGCGGATTCCAGGAAATGGGCGAACCAGGTCCCCATGCGTCCTGCACCCCCGATGATGAGGGCCCGGCTTTCCGCTCCAAGTTGACGAGTCGCGACCCGATCATGTTCCTGGACGGTGAGTGAGGAACGGATCAGATGCAGAATGAGCTTCTCGGTAAATTCGGACGACAGGCCCAGGGCAGTCCCTACCTGGTTCGCCCGCTTCAATACCGCGGACTCCTGCGCAAAATCCCGACTCGGGCGGTCCATGGTCTGTTTGATCTTTCCGATATCGATCGAAAGGGCGCGACGCTTTGCGGCCAATCGGATGATCTGTTCATCCAGGTTGGCTAGTTGGGAGCGTAAGCTGCTCAGATCGTGTTCGGTCATAAGGGGTATGCACAGGTTTGAGGCTTGTGCTCACTCTTCCGGTATGGACTCAAATGGCTCTCCCATCAGGTCGATCGACAGCGGAAGAGTGATACCGGAGGAGGAATGGCCGATGAAGATATCATGCAATCCGGAAGCGGCTCCCTCGGGATTCACGATAACGCGATTCACAGTCGTCGACGCAAAGGCCGGAAAGGGAATATCTACATCAAAGATGGTTTCGTCCAACGTGATTTCCAGGTCCAGCATTCCGAGCCCGATGTTCCCGGACGTTCCCCAGCCACGCATATAATAGGTTACGGTCTGGTTACTATAGAGCGTGACCACTGAAGCATCATCGTGGAAACACTCGAAGGCCAGGGAGATGGAATCATCGCTCAGGGAGACCGTATCGATGCAGTACTCACTGACGTCAATATTGTCGACAGACTCCGATTCGACGGCTAGAGAATCTTCCAATTCTCCGTCCGGCAATAGGACATATAGGGAGAACGGGCCCGAATGCTTGGCGGTTACAAGGAATCGCCCACCCGTCATCTTGGTAATCTGGGCGTGGTCGGCCGGCTCCGAATGAAGGCTTAATGATGTCAGCAGGGTATCTTCACTGGGATGGTCCAGATCGATTATGACCGGTGAATTCCGTAAGAATGGATTACTGACAAGGCTGACGGCGCCATCGTAGCTGCCGTGGGAATTGAATAAGACGTTGCCATACTCACCGAGAGCGGTTGTGCCCTCTTTACAGCCGCTAGACAGAAGCCCCAGAACCAGCAAAGCCTGGAATACGAGGGAAAATGGGAGACTGTGGCGGTACAGTTGCATCTCAGATGTACCTGTTCATTATCAGGGAGCCGATTCCAGCATGCCGTCTGTCAGCCATTGCTGGAGTATCGCGAGATGTTCGGCACTTACGGTATTAGACCCCGGTGGCATATCTCCCGTTTCCGACAAGGCGACGGAACATTGGCCGATGTTTAAGCCGTAACATTCCAGGTGTGGTCCATCGGCTGCAAGGAGGGCCTCGTCATACGAGGAGGCGACATTATGGCCTCCGAGTGAACTAAGAGTATGGCAACCGGAGCAATACAGCATCAGGATCGATTGTACGTCATCATCGTAGGTAATCGGTCCCGATGGGCCACTGTCGGTACCACCCTCGTCGGTGCCACCACCCGCGTCTTCACCCGTACAATTATACGGTCCTTCTGGTACTCCAGCGTCGACCCAGGCCTGGAGTATAGCCAGGTCTTCGGCTGACACCTCTCCTCCGGAGGGTGGCATATCACCGGTCGTCGCCAGTGCCAGAGCACATTCTCCGATATTCATATCGGCGCACTCCGAGTGGGTACCACTGGCAGACAGGAGAGCGTCGTCATAATTGGAGGCGATATTATGCCCACCGAGAGCAAAGTCTGAATGGCATCCCGAGCAATATTCCATTAAGACGGGTTGCACTGTATCGGCATAGGACGAACAGGCTGGTTCTACGGCATCTGTTATATCGGCTCCTTCGTCGGTGCCACCTTCGTCGGTACTGCCTTCGTCCGTTACACCTTCGTCGGTACCACCTTCATCTGTACCACCTTCATCTGTACCACCACCTGTATCTTCTCCCGTACAATCATAGGGGCCTTCCGGTGTTCCAGCATCGACCCAGGCCTGGAGTATGGCCAGCTCTTCGCCCGTCACCACCTTTGGTGTGGGCGGCATATCACCGGTCGTTGCCAGTGCCAGGGAGCATTCCCCGATATTCATGCCGTCGCATTCCGGGTGGGCACTGCTGGCAGGTAGCTGGGAGTCGTCGTAATTGGCGGCAATATTATGTCCACCCAGACCACTGACTGTATGACATCCCACACAATATTCCATCAAGATGGGTTGCACTGTTTCGGCAAATGTAGAGCAGCTTTGCCCGCCACCATCGCTGATGTCTTGGCCTTCATCGGTCCCAATATCGAGCGGTCCGGAGTCGGAGAGATCTCCTCCTATGTCCGGGATGATCACGTCCCCTACGTCTGTACCACCTTGATCTGGCAATGTACCGACGGTTCCGCCACCTTCACCGCTGCAGCTGAACCCGAAACAGCAGGCTACGACAGTTAGAATTCCTATTCGCAGAAACGAAACGCCGGATGCATGCTCCGAAACGTTTGTATTTGCTCCCGGTTTCCCGTGGTTCGAGTGCATTCGAACCTCCCTTTGCGATACCCAACGGGAAGTTATTGTAGCTCCAAAACGTAGTGTCCGTCGAGCCCATCATTGGAAAGGCTTGCCCGGGTTGGATTCACCCCCATGGATGATGACCGGATTCCCGGATGTGCGGGCGGTGTTTTGCCGACTTCCGGATGCGATGCGGATCCATTCCAATCCAACATTGTCGTGGGTTGGGGAGCGGGGTGGGTCTGTTCGATTTGCCCGGTCTTGGCGGGGCCGGTCGTCGCTTTCTGCTGTATCTGGGACTGGGACAACAGGGCACCAACCAATGATGCTGTAAAGAGTGAAGCGAGGGTTCCCGCGAACATGGCTCGAAGACCCAGTTTGGCAAGATCCTTCTTACGGCCTTCCGCGATCGCTCCGATGCCTCCAATCTGGATGGCGATGGAACCGAAGTTTGCGAATCCGCAAAACGCGTAGGTGGCTAAAACACGGGTTCGATCCGAGATATGGGCGTAATCCGCAGATTGAAGATCAGCGTAGGCCAGGAATTCATTCAAGGCCATTCGTTTCCCCATCAGAGAACCGAAGTCCTGGCATTCATTCCAGGGGATTCCAATCAAAGCGGCGATCGGAAAAAAGAGTTTGCCGAATATCCAGGACAGGTCCAGGCCGATGGGTTGCCGGTCCAGGAGGTCCAGGCATACAAGCCGGTCGCAGGCCCCAAGAATCCAATCGATCATGGCGATCAAGGCGATGAATGCAATAAGCATAGCCGCCACGTTCAAGACCAACTTCATGCCGTCGGCGGCGCCCTGGCAAGCCGCATCGATAACGTTCACGGACGTCTTTTCCAGCTCTATTTTCATCTCACCGGCGGTCACCGACTCTTCGGTTTCCGGTAGAAATAACTTGGCGGCGACCAGGGCGGCTGGAGCCGACATGACCGAGGCCGCCAGCAGATGAGCCGGGTCGATGCCGAAGCCGATGTAGGCGGCCAGAACGCCGCCGGCCACGGTGGCAAAGCCGCCCGTCATAACGGCGTGGATCTCCGACATCGTCATGGTGTCGATAAATGGTTTCACTACGAGGGGAGCTTCGGTCTGTCCTACGAAGATATTTGCGCTCGCCGATAAAGACTCGGAGCCGCTGGTACCCATCAGCTTATGCATTCCCCGGGCCATGAAGGCCACGATCCAATTCATAACTCCCAGGTAATAGAGAACACTCATCAGGGCTGAAAAGAAAACGATGGGCATCAATGCGTTTAAGAAGAGCACCATACCCATGGGGCGGGGTTCGACCGTTATCGTGGGCTGTCCCGGCCTTCCCTGCGTTATCAGTTTGCTCGTTACGGACGCGTCGGGGGTCGCGCCCCCAGGGACCTCGGTGAGAACATAGGTGATCTTCTTCGGCGCCTTGGGATCGGTACTTTGTCCCTCGTAATTTCCGTCCATTCCACGATAGAGGCCGCCGAAGACGAATTCACCCCCGCGGTCGGCGAAGGAGACCAGCTTTTTTACCCCCTGTGCGGCGTAGTCAAAGGTCTTCTGGCCGGGTGCGGTCTTCAATACCAGGAGTGCGAATATGAGCTGGATGACCAGACCCCATCCCACGGTTCGCCAATTGATATGGGTGCGATGGAGCGAAAACAGCCAACCCACCCAGATGAGCCCAAAAATACCGAACAGGCTTACGAGTCGAAGGGGTATGAGGTCCGCTGCACTCAGCGCGAACAGCCCCCCGATGATCACGATACCTAGAGCCGTGGTCTTGCGATGTGACATACGCCGTAACCTGTCAATCTGGTTGGCGACTCAACCATAGCGGCGGAGCCAACGCAAACCAAGCCGTCTCGCAGACAGTGGTTTCATACCGTCTTTGGTGCGCCAATCGTCGTGAGTGTGTATCGTTGTCGTATGAGCCCCGGCCCCAGAAAACGACCCGTAACACGCTTGGTACGCGTTAGCTTGAAGCAGGCAAAAGATCGTATTCGCGCTGTGGGAGGAGTGATCCGCGCGACAGAGTTGGCACGCATAATGGATATTCCAATGAGGCATTCTCGCGATGTTCTCAAGGCATTGACCCAGCGCTATCGTTCTGTGGTGGACGGTGACTCCAGCAGCCGGGTCTATCGGTTTGAGTTGCCTTTCAAACGACGTGCTGTGCCCGACGGGCTGGGCTATATGCTTATTCGGCTGCCCCTCATATTCTTGCGCTGGATTCTTCGTGCTGGGTTTGGATTTCTGCTGGCGGTATATGGGCTGGTATTTCTATTGATGATGCTCGGGACGGGCGGCAATAGCGACCACGCGCTTCGAAGACGAATAAAAGGTATTTTCCAATCGGGCCAGGCCTGGAGCGAGTTGATGCGATTTGCCGGTCGACTCAACCAGTTTGTGATGGGTCGAAGCCTGGCCCTCACCAACCCCCAGCATCATCTGCAGAATATCTACCTGTTCATCGCGCAATCATCCGGCGTGATAACCTGCGCGGATGTTATATCCCTCACGGGTTGTGGCTACGACGATGCGCATGACTTTCTGTCGTGGCTCATTTCCGTTGATGAAGGTGAGATCCGACAGACAGAAGATGGTGACCTGCTCTTTGTATTTCCAGAATTCCGTCGTCAGGGAGCGGTTGAAGAGCGTGTCTATCAGTGGTGTTGGGAACGAAGTGCCCCCAGTTGGCGTGAGACCCGGGTTGGTGAGCAGAACATGGATCTTTTGAGTTTTCTCTCCCTTGTCTTCTTTGTGTCTGTCCTATTTGAGGTGACCGCAGTTGTACAAGGACAGCCTTCGGGAACTTTACGGGTATTGTTCGCAGATATACCCGTTGTCTTGTCTTTTGCGGGCCTGTTTTTCCCCCTGATACGCACCTTTAACGAGATGGGAAAGGCTACCGAACATGGTGCCAATATTCTTCGTGCGGAGATGATTCGTATTCTTCGGGAGGAGGGGATACCTTTCGACCTGAAGACCGACGTGGATGCGTTCTTGAAAGCCAACCCAGCGATAAAACGACCGTGGCTATTACGTCCTCTCGATGCTGTCATCGCATCAATCCACGGCGAATTGGTTTCGTCGGAATCCAATCACCAGGCCGTTGGGTCCGTCCGTCTGCAAAAGGAGTGGACTCTGGCTGTTCGGGCTCGTGATCAGTTGTTGGCTGGAGATTTCCCGCCAGGAAGTCTGCTCGATGGAGACGGTCAAGAGTCCTGAAGCAGGTCGGAGAGACGCTGTACGATGTCGTTGAGCTGGACCGAAGCGATGTGGACCACCTTGTCCCGGCTACTTTCCCCATGGGTCAGATGTACCGAGTTGTGTGGCACCTGAAGGAGATCCGCCAGAAAACGGGTCAAAGCCTTATTGGCTTTCCCGTCAACAGGAGGGGCTTTGATTCGCACTCGTAGGGCGGTTCCGTAAACGCCTTCGAGGCGATTCTGACTAGCCCCCGGAGCCGCTCGTATACGGATAGAAACACCATCAGGGGAACCGGGGCGCAGATAGGACGGGAGTTGGTGGGAATCGGTCATCAATCTTTCGCTGGATATGGTCTAGACCCGGATAGCTACCTAGAAGCGGGTAAATCCATCTGCAATTCTATGCCATGGAAGGATAGATAGCGAGTCCGATATGGTTGATTTCACGCTTAATTCACGCTACCTTGCACGGATGGTTGAAGGGGACGACCAGAGGTCGCTTTAGTAAAACAGAGAAAAGGGTAGGACTAGCGGTATGTTGGTGTCGGGAATTCGGTCGAAAGTTATCGGTGTTTTTGTTTTATTTCTGTTCGCCTGTGGTGGCGGTACTTCGGACTCTGATACGTCGGATGGGGATACCGATGTAATTCAGACGGAGACCAGTGATGATACCTCCTCGGATCAGATCCAGACGGACGAGGGCGGCGATATACAGCAAGAAACCGGAACGACCGACGCGACCAACGATATCGACACCACCATTTGTACCAATGCCGAGGATTGCGAAGCATTGGCCGGTATACCGCTGACCTGCCATGTTTTTGCTTGTGTCGAAGGTGATTGCCTCGAGATCCTCGAGGACGATGGTGCGGGCTGTAATGACGACGACCCGTGCACCGAGAACGACAGCTGCGTTTCCGGGTCTTGTACTGGTGGTACTCCGAAAGAATGTGACACTTCGACCCAATGCACCAGTTTTGCATGCAATCCCACGACGGGGGACTGCGAGGCGTCCAACGCAGAGGCCGGTACGGCCTGTGATAGCGACGAACTCTGTACGGTCGAAGCGACATGTCTTGATGGAGTTTGTGCGGGTGGTTCGCCTAAGGATTGCGATGACGCCAGCCCATGTACGTCGGATTCGTGCGTGGTCGAAACAGGGGATTGTGAAAATCTGGCGTTGGATGACGGCATTGACTGTGCGGCTGGCGATGCCTGTCTCGTGGGTGGTGTTTGTGCGGACGGTGTATGTCAGGATGCTTCGCCTGTTGAATGCCCGGACGATGGAGATCCATGTACTGTATCGGCTTGTGACGTGGCGACTGGCGACTGTGTGTCCACATCCGCCGACGATGGTGAAGTCTGTGATGATGAGGACGCCTGTACCAGTGAAGAGTCCTGTCTCGGAGGTGTTTGTGTCGGAGATGTCGTTGTAGATTGTTCGGACGGCAATGATTGTACCCAGGACAGCTGTGACTCGGACACGGCGGATTGCGTCAATGACGTGGACATCCTGGATGATACGGATTGTGACGATGGGAACCAATGCACGATCGCGGACAGCTGCCTTTCGGGTTACTGTGTGCCGGGTCTGGTCCTCGATTGTGATGATGCCAATAGCTGTACGAATGATAGTTGTGATGAGGTCGCTGGAGCGTGCATTCATGACTATACGGGGGATGACCAGCCCTGTGAGTTTGACGCGTCCGGTCTTCCGCCCTGCTACAGTGGCGGGATTTGTACGGAGGAAGCTGGAGTCTCGGGCTGTGTAGGCAATTGGGATCCGGGTCTTTCCGATTGTGCCGATGGAGACTCTTGTTACAACCCGATGGTCGGCACGAGTATCCTGTTTCAATACGATGGTGATACCACATCGCATGGTAATCATTTCAACGCCGGGGAATGTCCTGGTGTATTGCCTGGCTCCACGGGTTTTCAGTCGAACGATGCGATCATCGAATATACCCCGCCAGTCAATGGATTGTACCGCATTGAACTGGAAGAAAACTTCGGTGGTTTCGACACAATCCTCTATGTCTACAATGAGTGCCCTTCCAGTCCTACGGCCATTTGTTTGGACTTTGACGATGCAACGGTGTTCGGTGGAGGCGGAGGCGGTGAGTCCATTCAGATACCCATTCAGAGCGGATCCACTATCTACGTCGTTGTCGATGGATATCAGGACTTTGTTCAGAGCGTAAAAGGTCCGTTCTCGTTGAATATCTTCCAACTCACGGGTTACGAATTCGATTGTTCCGGGGGAGGGGACGACGACGCCGATGGTCTGGTAAACTGTGAGGATCCCGATTGCTTCTCGGACGCGGCCTGCGTTCCTGACGGTGAAGTATGTGGTGCCCCGCTCTACCTGCCCAGTGAAACGCATGTGCTTCAGGGAGGATCGACCACCGGGTATTCCAACGATACCAGTCAGCAGATCTGCCAAGATGCCACCTACCAGTCTTCGGGTCCGGATATGGTCTATTCCTATACTGCGCCGGAGAGCGGACTATACGACTTCACCCTGGACCCGGTTCTGGCGGGCGAGACCTATTTTGATCCGGCGATGTATTTTTCGTCGGATTGCCCGTTGAGCGTTCTCTCGTGCCTGAAAAGTGTGGATGGGAGTCCAGATATGGGGACGGAGTCTACGACCCTGGGATTGGAAAAGGACGAGACGATTTTCATCTTTATCGATGGATTCCTATCCAATCACCACGGCGATTTCGAGCTGCAGATCGACTTGAGCCTCTCGGCTGAAGTGAACTGTGAGGATGGGCTGGATGGTGATGAGGATGGTTTCATAGATTGTGAAGATAGCGATTGTTCCTCGAATCCCATCTGCCCGACAGAGGGTGATTCGTGTGTGCTCCCATTCCAGATCGAGTCTTTGCCGTACTACTACACCGACAACACCCTGAACTATAATAATAGCTTCTACCATCCGGACCAGATCTGTCCCGACCCCACGAGTACATTCGGCTACAATCTTGCTTCGGTAGGGGGAGCGTCACCCGATGTCGTCTTCGAATTTACGCCTGAAACCAGCGGGCTGTACCGGGTTGGCCTGGAACCGGTATCCGGATTTGAAGTTGTAACCATCTGGGTGGATGATTGTCCCGCCGCAGCGTTGCCTACGAACTGTATTGCTGGGGCGGATCTATCCTTTGGGGTTGTGAGTGAACTGGTAGTACCTATGGCTGGCAATACCCCCTATTACGTCGTTCTGGATGGATGGGGAGATACCCAGCCGAAGGGTGGGGCGTTTTCGTTCTATGTGAAGGCAGTGGCCGATGAAACGGAAAGCAACTGCGGCGACGGTATCGACAATGACGAGGATGATGCTACGGATTGCGAGGACGCGGACTGCAGTGAAGATCCGGCCTGTCTTGGACCCGCCTCGGTAACCCTGGATGGATACAGTCTGGAACAGCTCGATACCGATGGTGAGGTTGTATGCCAATACGCCTTCGAGCCAGGGAATGTGATCGTCGACGGGACCTATTTCATCATTTCCCGGAGTGCAACGAAGACTCAGTTTGAAAGCTATTGGGGGATAACATTGGCGGAGAACGTCAATTATCTGGCCAGCTCCACTGACAACCTGGATGCGTGTCCGATGATCGGTGGTGGCGAGACATTTGTCCTACGGAACCCAGGCGGTGTGTTCGTGGATGGTCCCTCTATCGAGGTGGTAGCGGGGAATGCCTATCAGAGGACAAGCCCACCGGGTGCGTCTGATGATGTGGCGTCCTGGCTGGAGATACTCGCCGATCCATTAAATTGTACCCCGGGATCCGGTCAGTCGCTTACGGAGTCACATGACGGGCTCTATATCAGTGAGATCTCGGATGTTCCTGATGATCTCGATAGCCCCAGCGAATATCTTGAACTCTACTACGATGGCCCTCCCTGAACCGGTAACCAGATGGCACGGCTTCTTCCGGTCCAGTGGCCATTTATGGAGGGGGACGAGGGCTTGCATGTTGGGGCAACGCCTTGATACCTTGAGCCCTATTCTGGGTTCCTACATGAGGATTGGATAATGTGGATGTCTTTGCGTCGTATTTGTAACGCGCACCTGATCTATCTGGTGAGTTTGTTTCTTGTGGTTTCGACCCTCGCATGCGGGGGTAATGGCGGGGGTCCCGACCCCGACGTGACAGAAGATACAAGTAATGACGAAGGAGGGGGGACCGATCTAGGCCCTCTCGGCCCGGTAACGGTTGATATACAGGCCGACATTTTGGAGGGCAATGCACCTTTGACCGTCAATTTCTGGCTCGATGTAGGCGAGCTGAATATGGACCGGTTGAAAGTGACCTGGGACTTTGGTGGTGGGACCACGAGTAGCCAGGTTGATCCCGTATTCACATTTTATCAGGTGGGCGACTACAACGTCGGTGTGGAAGTCTTTGAAATCGGTAATCCCGAGAATGTGGCAAATGACGAGGTTGTTGTACGAGTACGTGAACCCGCCGACCTTGAAATTATCGAGGTTGAAGTTCGTTCTGCTACCGATGTGGGCCCTGGCGAAACTCTTAAACTAGCCGTTTCGATCAAGAACTACGGTGGAGATATTCCGCAAGACGTTGAGGTGAGTGTGTACCTCTCGCCGGATGAGGTCCTCTCCCCGGATAATGACATACTGGCCCTTACGCAGAGCCTCGGGCCTATAAACTCGGGTGATACTCTGGTCGTGGATCCCTTGGATGTAGTGCTTCCTTCGGAAATCGCGGATGGGGCTTATTTCATCTGGGTTGTGGTGGACCCAGACGAGAAGATCTCGGAGACCAATGAAGATAACAACTCCCTACTAGCACCGGACTTTTTGTCGGTGTCGCAGCAAGCAGGAGTTAAACCGGACCTTTCCGTGGCGGATCTCAACTTTGGTCAGGGGCAGTCACTATCCAGTGGATCCACCCTTTCATTCTCGTTCAAGATCTCCAACGACGGTCTTGGCGATGCACAATCCTTCCGTTTTGCAGTCTACCGCTCAGAAGACCAGGAACTGGATGATAGTGATGTGGAGGTTACATCCCCGGACAATACGTCGATTTTCGTTCATAAAGCGGGAATTACACTTCCGATATTCCGTGGCTTTGCAGTGACGGAAGATGTCCCCGATGGAGACTATCATCTGATCGCCTTTGTGGATGCCGAAGAGGTGGTGGCCGAGACCGATGAAACCAATAATATCATCGTCTCCGAAGGTACTTTTAATGTTACTCAGGTGGAACCGGAAGGAAAGGACCTGGCGTTGGTGTACTTTGATGTGCCCACGTTCAGCACCTATCTAGGTGGAGGAGTAACCCTCAACCTGGTTCTTCGAAACGATGGTACAGAGACGATCAGTGGGGCTGTTGCGGCCGCCTATTTCTCGGAAGATCAGTCTATCAATCCCAATGTGGATATTCTGTTGGACGATTTTATTCTTCCTGTCTTGGCTCCCGGGCTTGAGGTGGAGCAATCCCTCGTGGTTGGTGTGGCCAATACTGTTCCTCTGTTCAACTATTATGTGGGCGTGATTCTGGATCCGGGCAATGCGGTCAACGAGCTGGATGAAACCAACAACTTCGGCCTGAGTTCACATACGGTCAGCGTAGAAGAAACCGCGACCGTCGATATCCGTGCGGAGTCCTGTTCCTTTGAGACTCCAACGGTCGTGGCGGGCGAGACGATGGAGGTCGCCTTCACCATTAAGAACGTCGGTGCCAGTAGCTCCGGCGGGTTCGATACCTGGTTCGTCTTCAGCGAGAACAGCTCAATAACTCTTAACCAGGTGAATAATGGTACGGATTTTGTCGTTCATTCCGTATCAATTTCGGATTTATCTGGCGGAGAAACAAAGAATCTTACGGAAGAGTTCACGGTTCCGTTGGCTCTACCGAATGGGCAGACCACATATTATGTAGGGATTATCATCAACCCGAATAATGCGGCGGGTCAGGACACCTTTTCCACGGACAATGTGGCTGTAGCCGATGGAACCATTGAGGTGACCGGAACTCAGGGTGGTTGTTTTGTGGATGCATACGAACCCAATGAAACAACCTGTTTCTCGGAGTCTTGCGATCCTCTGGGTGAACAGGCGACGCCGCTAGGAACGGATCCTGTCGAGGGTTATCTTTGTTCGGGCGATCACGACTGGTTTTCTATTAGCCTTGGTCATAAGGACACATTGCAGGTGACGTTGATCTCAGAGCCGATTCTGGCGTTGGAGGAGACTTCTTCGAACCTTGGGATCTTGATCTATCGTCCGGACGGCAGTCTCGCCGCAGAAGGCCATCTGCCGGGAAATATTGATCAGGCAACTACATATCTTGTTGGCGAAGCCGATGCGGGCGTATACCGAGTCGAGGTGGTCTCGGATGAGCCCGGGGCAGAAGCGAAGTACACTCTATCCACGAGTCTTATCCCTCCGGCGCAAGGGGTAGATTTGATGGTGAATACGATCGTTGTTTCACCGACTTCGACCTTCCCTGGTGGCCTGGTGGGTATATCCGTGGAGCTTCTGAATCTGGGTGATCAAGATTCGGGCGCTTGCGGAGTTGAACTCTTTCTGTCGGACGATGAAACCCTGGATGGAACGGATGTCGACCTGGGTGTGATTAATGTGAGTTCCGTTCCGGCCGAGGACCGGTTGGGAGATCTGTCAGCGATCCCGCCATGGGATCCGATCCATTTGGACGTAGTGTTACCTACAATCGGTGGTGGTACCTACCATGTGCTTGCGAAGGCGGATAATGACGATACGGTCCTGGAAGTCGACGAAACCAATAATGTCAACTTCAGCGGTGAGATCTTTCTCAACCCGGATCTGGCCTGTAGTGATGATAATTACGAGCCGAATGGCAGCTTCCAGAGTGCGAGTTTTCTGGCTTCAGAGAGTGCGCAGTATCCGAATTTGACGGTCTGTCCGGAGCTTGACGATTGGTATGCGGTGGAGCTTGAAGTGGGAACATCGATTCTGGCCCAGGCGACCTTCGATAGCTCTCCTGTGCACGGGGCGGTGCACGTCGAATTGGTGGCGCCGAATGGGACTACAGTGATCGAATCGGCCACAAGTGGGAATAGCCCGACGGTGGGACTACCATACGTATTCTCAGGAGGAACCTACTTCGTCCACGTTCTCCACTCGGGTGGTGGAGCAGAACCGGCCCCATTCTCCTATGATCTGGGGATTTCCCTGAGTCCACCTCTGGCCACCGACATATGTGAGGCCGACGCCTATGAACCCAACTGGGATTTTTCGGAGGCAACGCTGCTCGGTTGTGGATTGAATACACTCACCTTGTGCAAGGAAGACCGAGACATCTATAGCGTGTACGTACCCGCCGACTCCCTGGTCACATTTACTCTTCATCATGCGGGAGCATTACTTCGATTGGAGCTATACGACGAAGTCGGTGGTAGCGCCACGCAGGCGGTTGTGGGGAATGGTTCGACCTCTCTCAGCATTACGGAACCACAGGTTTATTATCTGCTGGTTCGACCCAAGACCGGAAATATTGTTCTGCAGGATTATGACTATTCGATTTTCATAGATGGGACCTCCGGCACAGATCTGATCATCGGTGACGTTACCCCTTACCCCTATTCGGTGGTACAGGGTGAAGATACCTTCCTGGACTTCACTCTCGAGAACCAGTGTATCAACGCTGCCCCGTCGGTGGATTTTGCGGTGTACCTATCTGCGGATGATGTCTTTGATGCGAGCGATCAAGAGATCTTCTATAGCGAGATTGAGGGTGGCGTCGGCTCCAAAGAGACGATACCTCTGTCTCAGAAAGTGACTTTGCCGCTGGACAGTCCGGTTGGGCCTACATACCTCGTTGTAGTTGCAGATCCATATGACCAGGTGGCGGAGTCCAATGAAAACAACAATTCGACTCGCACAACAGTCGATGTTGTGGAGCTTTGCCTGGAAGATATCTATGAGCCCAACAACAACGTAGCTCAAACCGCGGCCATTGAACCGGGCGCGTTTTCGGACCTGGCGATCTGTCCTTTCGATTTGGATTGGTTTTCATTTAATACGACCGCCGGCAAACAGGTTGCTGTGACGTTGGGGTTCACCAACGCCGATGGTGATCTTGATGTTCGACTCTACTTCGAGGCCAACCTTCAACAGCCCGTCGCCTCTGCTGTCAGTGCGCAAGATGGTGAAGAACTCAACTTTACGACGACACAGTCGGGCACCTATTACATACGTGTAAATGGCTTTGCCGGTGACTCAAACACCTACGATATGACCCTGTCATTCTAAGAGCGTCTGTCATTATGCGGTTATTATCCGGCCGTGACGTACGTCCAAATAGGAGCGAATCATTCGATGACCTTGAACCCTCTGCAGATCCAGCGTTTGCTTATCCCTGTGGACTTTTCGGATTCGAGTCGAAAGGCCTTCTACACCGGCATACGATTCTCTCGCATCTTTGACGCGGAAACCCACATTATGCATGTGCCGGATTCGATCTCAGCTATGGACTCGTCCTTTGATAAGGTGGAAGCGGTGGCCGAGGAACTCGCGCGGCTCGAAACCGGGGTTCGTCGCCGAATCAATGAGTTATTCGATAAGGGTGGAATTGCCGAAGTCGACCGACGGAAAGTCAAGGTGAGTATTCTTGGCGGTAAGCCGCATGAACAGATCGTTAAGTTCGCCTGTAAAAACGATATCGATCTTATCGTAATGGGCGCCGACGGAGCTACGGGGCTGAAGGCCAAATTTATGGGTACGGTCACGGAACGAGTTGTTCGTGACGCCCCGTGCCCAGTGCTCTGTGTAAAGTCAGACGACTTCGTCTCGCCATTTTCAGGAATGGAATGACAGCCGATCAGCACGCTGAATAGCGGGGCTGGCCGATTCCTTCTTTGGCGTGATAAGAAGTGAGTCTGAACGTATAACTCCGGGTGGGCCATTTGCCCATCAGGACCGATGATTTGAGGCAGAAATGGCCGATCCGACGAACACTGAAAACCGTTTGGAAGATCTTGAGCGTCAGGCGGAACTCGGTGGTGGACAGCAACGTATCGATAAGCAGCATGCGGCCGGAAAGTTAACCGCACGCGAGCGGATCGCGGCCTTCGTCGATCCGGGATCATTCGAAGAGATCGACAAGCTCGTTGTCCACGGCTGCAATGATTTCTCGATGGGAGAAAAGAGGATCCCTGGTGATGGAGTCGTCACCGGATCCGCTCGAGTGGATGGGCGGCCGATCTTTTTGTTTGCACAGGACTTTACGGTTTTCGGCGGCTCCTTGTCGGGGGCCTATGCTCGGAAAATCTGCAAAATCATGGATCTGGCGATGAAGGTAGGCTCTCCCGTCGTGGGTCTGAACGATTCGGGTGGCGCGCGCATTCAGGAAGGAGTTGTATCGCTGGCTGGTTACGCCGACATTTTCTTGCGAAACACTCTGGCGAGTGGCGTTGTGCCCCAGATCAGTCTGATCCTGGGCCCCTGTGCGGGAGGCGCGGTGTATTCTCCGGCGATCACGGATTTTGTGGTGATGGTTCGCGATACGTCCCATATGTTTATCACCGGGCCCGATGTAATTCGTGCTGTAACGCACGAAGAGGTTTCCAAGGAAGAGTTGGGCGGTGCGACCACCCATGCTACCCGGTCGGGTGTCGCTCATTTTGCGATGGATAATGAGCGGGCTGCGCTGGCTCTGGTCCGGGAGTTGCTGGACTATCTACCCAGCAACAATATGGAGGACCCGCCGTCGCGAAGCACAGATGATCCGTCGGATCGTGAGGATCCTGATATGGACACCCTGGTCCCGACCGAGCCCAATAAACCCTACGATATGCTAGAGCTCATTAGTCGGGTCGTTGACGAAGGGCGATTCCTGGAGGTCCATGCAGGGTATGCGAAGAATCTGGTGGTGGGTTTTGGTCGTCTCGGTGGACGAGCAGTGGGTATTGTCGGCAACCAACCCATGCATCTTGCCGGTTGTTTAGACATCGATGCGTCCGTGAAGGGTGCACGATTTGTAAGGCTATGTGATGCGTTCAATATTCCGCTTATTACACTGGTCGATGTGCCGGGTTTCCTACCAGGTACGGAACAGGAATTTGGTGGCATCATTCGCCATGGTGCCAAGCTGCTATACGCCTACGCCGAAGCGACCGTGCCGAAGGTTACAGTGATTACGCGCAAGGCGTATGGGGGTGCCTACGATGTCATGGCGTCCAAGCATATTCGGGCCGATTACAACTTTGCCTATCCATTGGCGGAGGTCGCCGTGATGGGGCCTGAGGGCGCTGTGAATATTGTGTATAGGAAGGAAATTGCCGAATCAAAGGATCCAGACAAGACCCGTTCGGACTTTGTAGATGACTATCGTGAGACGTTTGCGAATCCCTTCAAGGTCGCTGAGTTGGGATATATCGATGCTGTGATCCGTCCACGTGAAACACGTCCCCGGTTGATCCGTGCCCTTGAGGATCTAAAAAACAAGCGCGATAGCAATCCTGCCAAGAAACACGGCAATATTCCTCTCTAGTGCGTTTGGGTGTGTTTAACGCGGTGGATGTTTGCTATGCTACGTCCACTCGTTCGGTTGGAGATCGCTCATCATGTGTCGAATGACAGGTCTATTATTGATCGCGGCTTTTCTACTCGTGGGTTGTGGCGGTAACGATGTGTCCTCCAAATGCGGCTCCGTCGTAAACTGTCCGGACAACTTTGTTTGCAGTGGAGGCCAATGCCTTCCACCGCCTGCGATGGGGTTTTGCACAAACGACACAGATTGCCTGTTGAACGAGCAATGCGTTGATGGAGTGTGCATGCCATTGAGCAGAGGAGAAGACGTTCTGGATACGGATCCAGGCATACCGAGCGAGGATATCTCTGAGGAGCCGGACACCAACGATGAGCCGGATAGTACGGAACCGTCGGATACCGGTGAACCGACCGACGAGGGATCAACTCCAGAGGATGTGTGGGTGCCGCCCTTTATCCCCAATGAATGTGGTCCCGTCGGTCCCATCGGCTGTGAGTGTTTCCTGAATGGCTCCAAAGGTATGCTATGCGACGCCGCGCAGCCCTGTGAATGGCTGGAGGACGAAGAGGACTGCCCCTATGTTGTATGTAGTGGAAGCTGTACCGAAACCCCCGATAGCGACGGGGATGATGTACCGGACGAAGACGATAATTGTCCGTTGGTACACAATCCTGGACAGGCGGATTCGGACGGGGATCAGGTTGGGGACATATGCGATAATTGTCCCGTTGTTGCCAATCCAGACCAGGAGCAGAGCACGCCATACCCCGTTGGCGATGCATGTATCCAGGATTACGATGACGACGGTATTCCGAATGATGAAGACAACTGTCCGGTGGTCGCCAATACGGATCAGCAGGACAGCGATGGCGATGGGCAGGGGGACCTCTGTGAGAATGACTGGGACGGTGATGGGGTGACCAATTCTGACGATAATTGCCCCTTGATACCCAACCCGGACCAGGCCGATCAAAACCTTAACGGAATTGGCGATGCCTGCGAGACCGACACAGATCTCGACGGGGTTCCCGACCAACTCGACAATTGTCTGCTCGCGCCGAATCCAGATCAGGAGGACTGGAATTTCGATGGTAAAGGAGACGTATGCAGCGACTTTGACGGAGATGGTTACGTTGATGCCTTGGACAACTGTCCATTTTGGGATAATCCAGCCCAGGAAGATACCGATGCCGATGGGGTCGGGAATTTCTGTGACAACTGTTTCCTTGTGCCCAATCCGGGTCAGCAGGACTCCAACTGGGACGGGCAGGGGGACGCCTGCGCATTCGACTTTGATGGCGATGCGATCTTCAATCCAGAGGATAACTGTCCCTTAGTCTACAATCCCGATCAGACCGATACGGATGGCGATGGGAATGGAGATGCCTGCGAGAACGACCTGGATGGCGATGGTGTTGTGAATAGCGACGACAACTGCATGTTTATACCAAACCCCTACCAGGAAGATGCCAATGGAAATGGGGTAGGGGACGCCTGTGAGTCCGATTTTGATAATGACGGTATCCCCAACCAAACGGACAACTGCCCGGGAGTGTTCAATCCTGGGCAGCAGGACTGGAACAACGATCAACATGGTGATGTATGTAGCGACTGGGATGGAGATTCGGTCGTAGACGCCAATGATAACTGCGTCTGGTACACCAACCCGCTACAGCACGACCTGGATCAGGACGGCGTGGGTAACCAATGTGATAATTGCTTCCTGGTGGCCAACCCTGATCAGAGTGACAACAACTTCAACGGCCAGGGTAACGAATGCGAAAATGACATGGATGGGGATGGAGTTCCGAACAACGAGGACAATTGTGTCATCGTCTCCAACGAGGATCAGGTGGATACCGATGGGGACGGTGCGGGCGATCCCTGTGAGAACGACTGGGACGGAGATGGAGTTAACAACGGGGACGATAATTGCCGGTGGATCGCCAATCCAGATCAGGAAGATGTGAATGGCGATGGAATCGGGGACCATTGTGGGGGGGACAACGACGAAGATGGAATCGTCGATGCTCTCGATAATTGTCCCTGGATCTGGAATCCGGATCAGGCCGATACCAATATGGATGGGATAGGCGACGCCTGCGGTTCCTGAACCAAAAATGCAAAGGGCCCCGTCTCCGAAGACACGGGGCCCCTGCATAGGGAGGAGTCAGGGGGAGATATTCAGGGAGAGCTTGAATGTCTGCCCGGCGAGTGTGCGGGTGTAGACCTGCCGCATTGCAAAGAGTAGGCACCGTACAGTCAGATTCCCGACTGTGCCCTGGTCGAGAATATCGACGTCGGCTACGGTTCCATCGGCAGCAAATGTGAGTTTGATCCGCACATGGGACGATTTGGATTCACTGCGCCGCTTCAGACAGCCTTGTTGCGCCTTCAGTTGCAGGGATACCAGCTTCCGAAGCTCTTTGCGCGCGTCGGCGTTGCCACCGTGCAGAGTACTGACTTTGACTTGTACACCAGCGATCTTTTCGTCCTCGTCGTCCTTATCCACGCTATCCAGAAGCTTTCCCTTCTCACGACGAGGTGTCGCCTGACTTTCGGTACTGCCACTACCGATAGCCAAGCCACCGCCACCGCCACCGCTACCGCTATGATGGATACTGCCCATGCCTTGCGCCTGGCCAGTCGGAGCACTGTTGTAGAAATGGGACGTTCCTGGGGACCGAATACTGCGAGAACGCTTACGGATCGCTCCACTTTTTCCGGCACCGCGGCCAAATACGCCTTCGTGGGATACGAATTCCGGCATGACCACAGGTTGGACAACGGTCTCGATGGTTCCATCGGGTTTGCGGCGCAGCGTCTTTTCCACGGCGACGAAGGCTGTGTATTGGCTCATTAGACGGTAGTTGAGTGCTACGTCCGTAATCTCTTCGACAATAGACTTGCGATCGAGGTTCCGGTTGTAGCGAGACAGGAGCGAGGTGTTCAAACGCTTGATCTTATTACGCGCCCAGATAGCACCGATGGACTCTTGTTTGGTGGCGCCGGAGGGTAGGGTGACCGGAACGTTGAAAGTACGGGCGCGACCGCGGATCTTTCCGTGGACCACGACGCGGGCTTTGCCACCCTTCTTATATCGGCCGTACACAACGAGAGGTTGTCCCGTGTAGAGATCGGGTATGCGTTTGGGTAGGACCTCTTCCACCTCAAGTCCCTTCCAATCGATCTTGATATCGGTCAGATAAGGGCTGCTGATACGGTTGTAGAAGCGGTCTACGAACCCCTGTGCTTTTTGATTGGGGCGAATGTAATCCACAGCTCCGCGGCCATTCCAGGCCATATTATTAAGTAGATAGGTGTTGGGGCTGGAGCCGACACCGAGGGCGAACAGTCGTGCATTACCGATCTTTTGACGGATGGCTGCCAGGATCTGGTCGTCGTTGCCGATATATCCGTCGGTAAGGAACCAGACAACGCGCATACGATCCGAGTTTTCCGGTATATCGAGTGCAGCTTTGATCCCTTCGATCATATTGGTGCCGCCCATACCTCGCATACGATTGATGTATTGCAGCCCACGTTCCACATTTGCCGGAGTGTTGGCGATGGGAGCCGGTGACATTCCACTGGCCCGCTCGGAGAAACGGAGAATCTGGAAGGTGTCGTCGGGGTTCATTTCCTTGAGGGCTTTTCGAATCAGGCGCTTACAGGCCGCCATGGGCTGGCCACTCATGGAGCCGGAGTTGTCCACGACAAAGACCATCTCTTTGGGCGTGATCTCCTTGAGACGGAAGTCGGCTTTCGGCTGAACAAGCAGCATAAAATGCCCGCCATTCTCCGGATCGTTTTGTGCCAGTACGGCGAGCTCCGGTCGTTTTCCTGCGACGTGATAATGAAGAATGAAATCTTTGTTGGGGATGCTATCGGTCGGGTCGAGGACTACGGTTCGTCTCGAGGTACTGTGCTTCTTGTTGGAGATGGTGTGGGAGGGGGTCGATAACTTGTGCACCGGAACACCGGCATCCAGCTGTACCGACACGGAAATATCGTGGCCGGACCGTTGTCCTTTTTTAAGGACCGGGGGAGTGATACGTGAGGCATCCGGCACAAGGTCGGTGTCCTGTGCCCAGCCGCTTCCGCTCTGGTTTTTGACCAGGGGAGCGCCAGGGATATAGCGAGGCCCGACAACCATCGGGAAGCGGAAGGTGTAGCGACCGTCTTCGTATACGAGGGTTTCCACATAACTGATCTGGATGCGGATCTTATCCCCAGGATGAATATTCGCCAGCGCCTGGGTAAATATATTGGCACGCTCTTGTGTCAACAACGAGGCCGTATGGCCCTGTTGTTTGGCGGCATCATAAATAGCCTTTGCTTCAGCCCGCTTCTTGATTTGTCCCGCAATACTGCGGTCGCCAATCAACATGTCCATACGATCGACCGCTGCGCCGTCGGGCAGGGGAAAGGTATAGATTGCTTCGATGGTCTTATCGAAGGGGTTCTCGTAAAACTGCGTCACTGTGACGCGGGTGATAAACCCAGAAATCTGAGCCTTCACCTCGGTGTGTTGCAACGGGAAACGACCGACTTCTTCGCCGTCGGATGACGACGCTTGCAACGTGCCCGCGTCTTGCGTTTTGTCGGCCGGCTCGACCGTACTGGCGAGGGCGCTATTAGTCAGGAAGAATATGGCAAGGAGCGTCCAGAGTGGCACGCTCAATCGGATTTTTCGGTACATTGGGGAACCTCCATCGGGGAACATGTCGATGGAAGTACATACGCACCAGGTTCAAAACCGATCTTTTCTATCCAACTCAGGCCTTTGCGATCACCGTCACGCGCGCCATTTTTCGGCGACCTACCTGGACCACGACCTGCGAGCCGATGGCGAGCACATAGTTTGGATCGGAGATCTTTTCCCCTTCGATTCGGACGGCACCCTGTTGGCAGGACCGACGAGCTTCTTTTCCGCTGGAAACCAACTGTGCTTCACGAAGCACGTGGATGAGGCCAGCCCCCTGGTCCACGGTATTTTCGATCTCGAATTCGGGTAGATCTTCGGGGATTTCTCGTTTTGAGAAGCGCGTCTCAAAGTCCTGCTGCGCTCGATCCGCAGCATCTGGACCATGAAACCGGCTCACCAGGTCATGCGCCAGGGCTTTCTTCACGGCCATCGGATGGACTTCTTCGTTTGCAACGCCCTTTTGCAAATCGTCGATCTCGCTCTTCGATTTACCCGACAACAATAGATAATAGCGCCACATAAGCGGATCCGAGATGGACATCAACTTGCCGAACTGCGTCTCTGGAGCCTCCTCGATGCCTACATAATTCCCAAGGGATTTGGACATCTTGGCGCCGACGATCTGGCCGTTCTCAAACCGGGCATCAGTCCCCTCTAGAAGAGGTACGGTCATGACTACCTGCGGCTCCTGGCCATGGTTTTTCTGGATCTCACGTCCGACCAGTAGGTTGAATAATTGGTCGCTGCCACCGATCTCGACATCGGCTTCAAGGGCCACAGAGTCGTAGCCCTGTACCAGCGGATAGAGAAATTCGTGGATACCGATAGGACGTCCTTCTGTATACCGCTTCTCGAAGTCATCTCGCTCCAACATCCGGGCTACGGTCATATTCGAAGCCAGAGATACGACGCCGGCGGCGTTGAGTTCGCCCATCCATTCACTATTGAAACGGATCTCTGTCTGATCCGGATTCAGAATCTTGAAAACCTGCTTGGTGTACGTATTGGCATTTTCGGCTATGGCCGCCTCATCGAGCATGGGGCGCATTTCTTTCTTTCCGCTTGGATCACCGATACGGGCTGTAAAATCTCCGATCAGAAAAATGACGCGGTGACCAAGATCCTGAAATTGTCGAAGTTTCGTGAGGACGACAGCATGACCTAGATGAATATCCGGTGCCGTTGGATCGGCGCCAAGTTTTACGCGCAGAGGTTGGTTGTTTTTGATACTTCGTGCCAGTTTGGAGCGTAGATCGGCCTCAGTCTGCAGGTCTATGATTCCGCCGCAAAGAGCCGCTACCTGACGGTCAATTTCCTGCCGTATCTCAGGGGACAATTCTTGGGCTTTGTCTTCGCTCATTTCGCTCATGTTGCTATCACGATCAGGGGACCGGAGGGTAGATCTTTCCCGTATTGGTCATGATGATGTGCATGGGAACATCATGTGGCTCTGGCTGCAAGCCGTCCGGGTCGATCTGGCACGAGAACCCGACGCCAATACGGCAGGGACGTTCGGGTTGGTTTTTCATGGCTCGATCGAAATAACCACCGCCCCGACCCAACCGGTTCCCCGCGTTATCAAAGGCGACCCCCGGAACAAGGACCACATCGAGAGCCTCGAACGGCAGACTTGCTGTTGGCGGAGCCGGAATGTCAAAGGGGCCCAGCTCAAGGGCCGCTGGGTCGAGAGTTGTGATACGGCCGAATTGAAGATCCGCGTCGGCGATGACCGGTAGATAGACATGAACATTCCGGTCTAAGAGTTCCGCCAGCAAAGGCCGGACATCCGCTTCGCCTCGAACAGGAAAATAGCCCGCCACATGGCGTGCGTTTTGAATTTCCGGGAGTTCCGACAACCGTTCACAGAGTTGCTGACTCAAAGCCGTTTGCTCGGCTGTTGTAAGGGCATTACGCAGAGTATCGTAATGTCCCCGCTTCTCTTGTCGATTCTTGTGCATCAGCTGATAGACGGAGCCACAACCCCACATTCCAGGGGGGTTATTCAGATTCGGTCTCGGCTGGGGTCGTCAGATCTTCCAGTCGTTGTAGAATCTGGTTCGCTTCTTGTCTCACGCGACCGACCTTCTGGTTATGTTGAGAACGTTCCTCGAACAGGTCCTCAGCAATACATAATGCCAACATGACGTTCTGGTTTGCCTGGGAAAGTCCGGGGGTTGCTTGCACCTCGTCGTAGCGTGCATTTACGTAGGCACAGATGCTGTCGAGGATCTCTGTATCCCGGTCCGTCTGTATGGTCAGGCTACGTCCCGCGATATCGATGTCGTGGCGTCGGAGAGAATCTCGTTGTGTCATGGTCAGCCATACTGAGTGTGGGATGACCATAGCAAGAGATTAACCGTTCGATCCAGTCCTAGTTTTGTCGCCCGTTAAAATGTGAGCTGGTTTGGATCACAGAGATCCAGGTCGCCCTTCAGGTTATAACAGAGGCGGCAATCAACGGTATCATCCTGCCCGAACAAGCAGGGGATTTCGGCAGTGGGTGCTGCCGTACAATCAGCCGGTGAATCGTCCAAAAGACATCCCTTACATATGTATATCGGGTATGTGAACAGATTGGATCGCACCAGAGTACCGTCCATCAGGATTCCCTCGATCTGGATTTCTACCAGGATTTCGACGGGTGGAACCTGATTTTCGACTGGCTGACTTGCCCAGTAGTCCTTGGAATTGGGTCCATTTACCAGGACGTCGGCTACGTTCGGATCGATGGCTGGGAAGGCCAGAATCCGCAAGGACTGGGGATCAAGCGAGTCTGGAAGATGCCGGATGACTGTGGTCTGTGGGACATCAACCAAGGGCTTACCGTTATCCCCATCAGGCACTCTGTAATTGAACCGTACAACCGTTATCTGGACTGTATTGTTATTGACCTGTAGTGGGATTACCCCGGGAATGGTGTCACTCCGGATCGTCTTGTTTTCGACGATCGTATTCATCAGATATTCCTGGGAGAGATTCAGGTCCAGAACCCCCCAGTTGATTGTTTTAACATCCAGGCTCGCGGCCGAAAGAACACAGGCATTCAACTCCAGATCGAGTCGTGCGTTCCCATGTAGAAACAGGACATGGGGCTTTTCAGCGACGCAGGCGAAAAGACCTGAACACATCCAAGTCAAGACAAGCGTAAGTCTGATCATTTTTTTCAAAAGATATTTCCGATGCTTCTTCATGTTTAATCCCTTCTATATTTATCACCGCTCATCGGACCAAGTTCAAGTTTTTGAGTAATTCTTTATCGGTCAGTTGGACAAGAGTTGGAGTTCCGGGCTCAGAAATTGCCACGAATCTGAGGTTTTCGCCGACGTTTTTTTTGTCGTGGCGGGTGGCTTCAACGATATCTTTAACGCCGATTCCAGTCGGAATGGTTGTGGGCAACCCAATAGAAGATAGACGGGCACGAGCGTCGTCCGAGAGCCCTTTGGCGGTGACACCAAGGATTTCACCAAGTGCCAGCTCAATGATCATTCCGATGGAAACGGCCGCCCCATGCGTAATTCCCCGGTAGCCGAGATGACGTTCGATCGCATGCCCAATCGTATGGCCAAAATTCAGAATTTCGCGGAGCCCCTTTTCGTGTTCATCCTGTACAACGACGTTGGCTTTCACGGATATGCAATCAAAGACAAACGTCTCCAATCGTGCGGGATCCCTATTGGCTGAGCGGGCGGGGATTTCAAGACAACGGTCCAGAAGATCTGGCCGGGAGATATAACCATACTTCAAGGCTTCAGACAGCCCCTCCCGTATCCGGCGCGCTGGCAGGGTCTCCAGAAAGTCTGTACAGGTCCAAACCATCGTGGGTGGCCAGAAGGTTCCGATGAGGTTTTTTCCTTCCGGGAGATCGACCCCCGTTTTCCCACCGACGCTGCTGTCTACCTGCGCCAGGAGTGTCGTCGGTATATGTAGCAGAGGAACTCCGCGCATATACAGGCTTGCCACGAGCCCTGCGATGTCCCCGACAACGCCACCGCCGAGTCCAAATATGGGCGTTCTACGTTGTGCCTTATGGCCTAGCATTTCGCGACATAGCCGAATCACCGTTGTGGGACTCTTGGCACGCTCACCGATGGGAATCGTGAGTATGACCGGACGAAAGCCCAATTTGACGAGTTGGGCTTCTACAGTTGCGCCATGTATGCCTGCAATACGCTCGTCGGTGATCAGGATTATACGACCATCATCTGCGTAGAGGTGGTCCGGAATGTCACCGACGTCCGGCGCAGCTCGTTGGACGAGCACGGGATAGTCTCCTGCGGTAGAAGATACCACTAGACGAGGCATGGTTCGTGATCCTTTGAAATCTGCTCCCATATCTTCTGAACAATCGTGTCAGGACTCAAATTGCCTGTTTCGACCACGACGTCAGCGACGGACTCATATAGGTGGCATCGTATAGACATGAGCTCTTCAAGACGGTCCTCGTAAGAAGATCGGCCATCAAGGAGTGGGCGCTTTGATTCGGGAGTCTCGCCCAGTCGTTGGATTAGAATAGGAATGCTGGCCGTGAGCCAGATTACCAGAATATTTGAGTTCGCCAGCAGCATACGGGCTTCAGTCTGGGTGACCAAACCCCCTCCAGCCGACAGAATCCCCCCCTGATGTTCCTTTGATTCAAGCCATGATCGGAATGCAGTCATCTCGTCGCTTCGGAAGGAAATCTCTCCATCCTGTCGTATAATATCCGCCACAGTTCGATGGCCTTGGTCCTGGTCAGATACTTTATCATCGAGGTCGTCAAAGGAACATTTAACCAGGACTGCCAGCTGACGGCCGACGGTGGTTTTTCCCACACCCATCATTCCTACGATTACGATTCGGCTACCCATGGACCTGTTCCGAACGCACTATCGAAAATCCGGACCTATCTGTCGGTCTTGGGCCTTGATGCTTCCCGATTTACGATGCGCGGTGTGATAAAGATAAGCAATTCGCTTCGCTTGTCGGTCTTCTGTTTATTTCGGAACATCCAACCCAGAAGGGGAAGGCTTCCAAGGATCGGAATGCGTTTCACACCGATGGATGTGTTTCGAGTGAAAATCCCACCGATCACAGCCGTTTCTCCGTCCTTCACCAGAAGCTGGGTATGCGCTTCTTTTCTCTGAATCGTCGGATTACCCGATGAACCCCGCTGTCCAAAATCCGGTTCATTCTTCTGAATATCTACCTTCATGGAGATCATGCTATCGGGAGTTACATGCGGCGTAACGTCCAGTTTCAGATCGGCCTGGAAGAACTGGGTGTTTACACCATTGGCACTTACGACGCTGATGGGGATTGACACACCTTGTTCGATACTGGCCTGCACGTTGTCCATCGTGGAAACACGAGGACTCGATATGATCTTGACCTTCCCTTGTTCTTCCGCTGCGGATAGACGGAGGTTTAAGGTACTCGCACCGTTGATGCTCGCCAGGCTAAGGGACAAGGCCCCACCAGACCCGAGACCGGCGGTCGCGGGCATATTGATTGCGAAGTTTGGTGCGTCACTTGACAAGATACCGAACTCGGGAGCCAACGGGTCATCGGCACCACCAGAGAGACCCACTACACCCGGGAACATCAACCCGGTTTCATTTCCGTAGATCGGTGCATATTGCGTAGTACCACCAAACTGAACACCAAGCTCCCTGGCGAAGGTGTCGGTGGCTTCCACGATTCGCGCTTCAATCAAGACCTGAGGCGTTTGGGTGTCAAGCCGGTGTACCAGATCTTCGGCTGCCAGAATATGTTCTTCAACATCCTTCACGATAAGAGTGTTGGTACGTTCATCGACACCTACCGTACCTTTGGTGGAGAGAATTTCTGCCACGCGTTCGGCGACCTTTTTGGCATCCGCATAGCTCAAGGGGATAAGCTTCACAATGAGTTGCTTGAATTCTTGAACCTTCTTCTTGATCTCGGCTTCCCGCTCGTATTCTTTTTGAATGCTGTCCGCGAGAGCGATGCGATAGACACTTTCTTCCTGCCTGTACGCGAGACCTTTGGATTTCAAGACCATCTCAAGGGCGAGATCCCAGGGGATGTTCTCGAAATGGAAGGAAACCGTACCTACAACTTCCTCACTCGTAATGATATTGATGTTCCCTTCTTTCGCGAGGAAAGTCAGTACATGCAGGATATCCGCGTCTTTGATGGTCAGATTGATCTTGCGACCACGATATTTCCTCTTTTTTCGACGCCGTCCGAAATAGGGGTCGATGTACTGGTAGTTTCCTCCGGCCGGCGAGGAGCTGGCTTGAGAACTTCCACCGCCGGGACCTGCCGCGGGAGGACCGCCCGGCTGTTGATTGTAGCTGGCTGACGCGACTCCGTGCACGCCCCAACGTGCTTTACCGTTCATCGGGGCGGTGTTGGCCGTGGTGGGGCTATTGGGTTTGAACGCCCACACAAGTTGTTTGCCACCACTTATGATACCGCCCTTGGATTCGCCCGAGCGTGTGACTCGGACATGTACGATCGATGAGTCAGAGGAATCGCCATACGTGGCTATCTCTGCGATCGGTCCGTCGAAGGCGCGAGTATCGAGAATGCGCTCAAGATGATTTGGTAGCTCGGCGTTCCGGATACGAAGGTCGAGATGACTGCCTCGTTCCGTGATATCGTATTCAAACGCCTGGTTGGCAGTAATTACCACCCGTGGCCCCTCTTTGGGACTCTCGAAGCGAATATCCTTAATCGTAGCGGTGCCATTCATCTTCAACTTCGCACGTAGATTTTGCGTTTGGCTACGAAGACGTTGAACCTCGTCCAGGCTCTGCTGGGCGAGAACCTGGGCACGTTGTTTGTCCGCCATTGCGCGTTCTTTTGCCTGTTGGGAACGGTTGGCTTCGGATTGCCATTTTTGGGCAGCTGCCTTCATGGACGCCGCTTTGGCTCGTGAGATTCGAGCAGCGCGCTCGGCCGTGTTCAGGAATTTACGAAGTTTGGCTGCGGCCTGTCCCTGGTCGGATTGTTCGAGTTGCTCAATTTTCGTCCGAAGTTTTCTAGCCTCGTTCTTCAGTCGCTCTGCATTTGCCTTGAGTTCCTTCGATTTTGTTCTGAATTCATTCGCTTTGAGTGCGAGTTTTTCACTCTTCTGTTTTACCTTCTGGGCTGTCTCTTGTACCGCGTGTTTTTCGGTTCGTTCGGTATGCAGTTGGGAACGCAGCTTGGCTAACTCGGTCTCAAGGCGTTGAACCGTGACCTGCATCTTTTGTTTTTCGTATTTGGTTTTTTTGGATGTGACATGGCGCTGCTTCTTTAATTGGGTACGCAATCCACCCAGCTGTGTTTCCAGTGATTGGACTCGGAGCTCGCGTGCTGTACCCGCGTTGTCCAGTTGGCTTTGAAGAGATTTTATCTCGGAACGAAGTCGTTCACTTTCAGCGTTTGCCTCGGCGGCGCTTTCGCGGGCCGTTACTGCTTCTTTGCTTCGGTCGATTAGAATGGTCTCCGCTTTCTTGAGTTGTTCGCGCGCGGAGACAAGATGATTTTGCAAAGAGGACACAATCGGGTGTGTAGATGGCTGTGCTTTTGCTTGGACCAAGATCTTGTTCAATCTTGTAATTTCGGTCTGATACTGCTGAACCTCTGATTTGGCACGACGGGCAACCGCATCTCGTTCGTCAGCTGCAGTCTGCTGCACGGCTGCGAGCATGACACGGAGTTGTGCAACCTGTTCGTTGGGAACAAATGTGCTCGAATTGCCCGTGATCTGTGTCTGTAGGTCCGTTACTTCGTTGCGGAGTTCCGCGC
>CAUZEG010000012.1:0-38304 GCA_963578775.1 Myxococcales bacterium | reverse complement strand
TCCACCTTCAGACCACGCCGAGATCTTCGAACGCTTCCGTCAACTTCGCCCTGCGAAAGCATCGATACATCCCGGCGGACATAATGGGCTTGGCGTACCGTCCTATGTGCAGGCAACAAGTCCCATCCGACGCGCGGCAGACTATCTACTACAATTGCAGCTGAAGTCTTTCCTCAACGAGGGGAAGCCGCTCCTTTCCAGCTCGGAACTTCAGCAACATATGGCTGGACTGGAAGCGGCAAGGAAAACCAACCAGCGCATCATGTTTGATGCGCACAAATATTGGATTCTTCGCTATTATCAGGAGCGAACCGGGCGAACCGTTCGTGCGGAAGTCATCGCATGCCAGCATCGGAGAGTAGAACTATTTCTGCTCGACACAGGCTTTCGCACATTCTGGTCTGCATCAAAGAATGTTTCTCTCGGCCAGCGCCTTGACCTCCGCATCTCACAAGTCGACCTCTGGTCAAGACGCCTGATCTTGAAACGGGCCTGATTCATGCTCTGTACATCTGATGGTTGACATCATTGGGGTAGGTCCATAGTTTTCGACCTCGCAATTTCCAGAGGACTCCATGCCGATTTCCCGGAAAGACGTCGAACACGTAGCGAAGCTGGCGCGCCTGCAACTAACCGCAGCGGAAGTGGAGCAGATGACGCGTGAACTGGGCACAGTTCTCGACTATGTCGCTCGGCTGGACTCCCTTGACCTGGACACGATCGATCCCGACTTCTACGAAGAGTCCGAAAGCCTACCGCAACGGGACGATGTACCGGAAGATTCCCTGACGCAGGTCGATGCCTTAAAGAACGCTCCGGACGACGATGGTTGCTTCTTCATCGTACCCAGGGTGGTGTGATGACCACCTCTTCGACCAGCGTTCTGTTCGGCACTATCGACGAAGTCGGTACCGCTCTGGCAGATGGCTCGATTACGAGTCTGGACTTGACCAGGGCTGTATTCGATCACATCGAAGCTATTGAACCCGATATTCACGCCTTCATCCGATTGAATCGGTCCGATGCCCTCAAGACAGCAGAAGAGGCTGACCGCCGCCGGGAGGCGAACGCATCATTGGGACTACTCGACGGGATCCCGATCTCCATCAAAGACCAGATCATCACCAAAGGACTCGAGACCACAGCCGGATCAAAAATACTGCAAGGTTATATTCCTCCCTACGACGCCACCGTCGTCCAACGACTGAAGGCGGCCGGTGCCATTATCATTGGCAAGAACAACCAGGACGAATTCGCAATGGGCTCGTCCACCGAGTACTCGGCGTATGGTGCAACCAGCAATCCCTATGATTTCAGCCGCGTCCCAGGCGGCTCATCGGGTGGCTCGGCCGCGGCCGTCGCGGCCGGGGCCGGTTTTGCGAGCCTCGGAACTGATACCGGTGGGTCGATTCGCCAACCCGCGGCCTTTTGCGGGGTCGTAGGGGTGAAGCCGACCTACGGTCGTGTGAGCCGATTCGGGAGTATTGCTTTTGCCAGCAGCCTCGATCAGATCGGGCCTATTACCCGCAACGTACGGGACGCCGCCCACGTTCTCCAGGTGATCGGTGGCCCTGATCCCCGGGACAGTACATGCCGGACCGTCCCGATGCCTGATCTTCTATCGGACCTTGAGGGCGGACCCAAGGGGCTTCGTATTGGACTGGTCAAAGAGGCGTTTGAGCCAGATGGGCTTGCTCCCGACATCGCCGAACGCGTCCTTGAAACTGCCAACCAACTCGAAGCGGCCGGTGCCGAACTGGTGAAGGTATCACTGCCCAGCCTGCCACATGCCATCGCTGCGTACTATCTCACCGCAACCGCCGAAGCTTCCAGCAACCTGGCTCGGTACGACGGCGTTCGTTACGGCCAACGAGCCAACATGGGCAATGCAAGAAAAGTCGACCTGGTCGACATGTATAACCAGACCCGATCCGAAGGATTTGGTCCGGAAGTAAAGCGGCGCATTCTACTTGGAACCTATGTTCTTTCTGCCGGCTATTATGATGCATTCTACGTGAAGGCGCAGCGGATACGCACCTTGATTGGTCGCGATTTCCAACGGGCATTTGAACATTGCGATGCCCTATGCCTACCCACCAGCCCGGTGGCTCCCTTTGCGCAAGGGGAGCGTACATCCGATCCGCTTCAGATGTACCTGGCAGACATCTACACCATCGCCTGCAATCTGGCCCGGGTCTGCGCCGTAAGTGTTCCGGCCGGGCTAGACGCCAAAGGACTGCCCGTAGGGGTTCAGTTTATCTGCAACCACCTGCAAGAGCCCATGCTGCTGCGAGTCGCACGAGCCTGTGAAGTACAGACCGGCGGCTACTGTCCCCCGGCCCCCGTTCAGGGGCTGGTGACGGAGGGGCCCTGATGTCACGCTACGCAATGGAATCCATCCTCGAACGATGGGAACCGGTTATCGGGCTGGAAGTCCACGCACAGCTGAAGACAAAAACTAAGATCTTCTGTGGCTGTCCCACGGACTTCGGGGCCGAACCCAATACACATGTATGTCCAGTCTGCCTGGGTCATCCCGGGACATTGCCGGTACTCAATCGGTCCGTCGTGCGCATGGCCATGTCCACAGGACTGGGGCTCCACTGTACCGTAACAACGGAGAGTATCTTCGCTCGAAAGAACTACTTCTACCCAGACCTCCCGAAGGGATACCAGATCAGCCAATTCGACAAACCGATATGTACCGATGGTTGGCTCGAAATCGTACTACCCGAACGAACATTCCGAGCGGGGATCGAACGTGTCCACATGGAAGAAGACGCCGGGAAAAATCTACACGACGCCCAAACCGGCTTGAGCCAGGTGGATTTCAATCGAACCGGTGTTCCTCTGGTGGAGATCGTCGGCCGCCCCGACCTCCATTCTGCCGAGGAGGCGATGGCCTACCTGAAAGAACTTCGCAACATTCTGCGTTATCTGGATGTATGCGACGGAAATCTAGAGGAAGGATCGTTCCGCTGCGATGCCAACGTTTCCATTCGTCCAAGTGGAACCAAACCACTGGGCACACGAGTCGAAGTCAAGAACATCAACTCCTTTCGCAACGTTGGACGTGCCCTGGGTTACGAAATCCGACGCCAGGCACGCGCCCTTGAATCAGGAGAGGCCGTGGTACTGGAAACGCGGCTCTTCGACGCGGATGCAGGGCACACCCAATCGATGCGCAGCAAGGAAGAGAGTGCCGATTACCGCTATTTCCCGGACCCGGACCTGCTTCCCCTTCGCCTGGATCCAGACACCATCGAAGAGGCCCGATCGGCACTACCGCCCCTTCCGGAAGACGTTCGAAACCGATTCAAAGAACGATATGAGCTCCGGCCCTATGACATCGGGGTCCTGACAGACGAGAAAGACCTGGCCATGTTCTTTGAAGAGATTGTTGCAGCGGGATCCGAGGCCGTGGCGGCCAGCAAGTGGGTGCAGACCGAGGTCCTTGGGCGATTATCTGGAGACAAGCTGGCCATATCCGAATGCCCGGTACCAGCTGCGAAGATCGCCCGGTTGCTGATCCACCAGAGCGAAGGGCGCATAACGGGCAAGATGGCCAAGGACATCTTCGACAAGATGTGGCGTGAGAATATCGACCCCGACGTAGCGGTCGAACAGATCGGTGGTGTGATCTCTGACGACACAGATCTCCGGCGGATCTGTGCGGAGATTACGACACAATTCCCAGATGAAACCGCCCAGTTTCTGGCCGGAAAAACAAAAGTTATGGGCTTCCTTATGGGACAACTGATGCGACAAACCAAAGGAAAGGCGGATCCCCAGAGGGCATCTCAACTTCTTCGAGAGACTCTTCAAGCGATGGATTCCAGCGAAGAATAACGACCCAATCTCGAAAGGGTTGCATGTGGGTGATACATCTCCTAGGCTAACCATCGACGAACAGCGCTGGGTGGCATCTTGATGACGTTGGTGGTCCACGGTTCCAATGACTTCCGCATGGCCTTACAGGTCGCCTTCGACGATCAGGCCGGCGTCCAGGTATATGCAGCCGACAAAGTCCCTCCGGAAAGCCGTATATCCATGCGCGTAGCCGAATCCGCTGACGACCTGCCTACACGCGAAGCTGGCATCCCCCATATCGTGGTCGGATCCGTCGGTACGGATTCGTCGATCATATATTGCCATCCCGATCCCACAACCGGGATCCCGGTGGGTCTACGAAACCTGGTAACGCTCCTTGCTGAAACAACAACTTCGTTAACGGTCTGGGAAACCATCGGAGAACGACTCCAAGAATACGTATCCGTGGTTCATCATGATCTGAGCGAGCCCGCCCGAAATATGTCGTTCTTTGCCGAGTTCTTGAAAAGTAAACGGGTAACAGACGAAGAATCCACACAGGACTTTCTGAGTCGGATCCATATTTCAGGAGAACGTCTCCAACGTCTGCTGAAAGATATCACGCGCTACGCACGTGTATGGCTCCATCCCGTAGAGATGGAGTCACTCGACGCCAATGACGTCATGATGATCGTTGGCGAAGCGTTCGAACAGGCCCAGACCCGAGCGGACAATTCGACCCATAAGCTCTCCGTGGAAGGCGCCGACCAGTTGGAAATTCCACGTAGATTTCTACATACAATCCTTGTCGAGCTCCTCGCCAATGCGATGGAATTTCAGCCCCCAGAGGCCGGCAATATTCGGCTACGTTTCTCTCCGTCCTCCGACTCCGGATCGGTAGAACTGCGAGTGGAGGATGACGGACCAGGGCTCATCCCACCATCCGGAGATCGCTTATTTCGCCCCTTCTACCGCGGAAGTCGTGATAATGAGCTTCGAACCGGAATTGGACTGGCACTTGTACGCGCCATGGCAGAACGCGCCGGCGGCGGTGTACATACGGAGCCCAAAGCCGACGGAGAACATGCCCACGTTGTCGTGACGCTCAGGGGCGCACAGACCTGACGAACCGGTTAGAGTAAACAAAGACGCTCGAACCAGAAAAATCGGCTACTATAGGCTCTATGAGTTCCAATCGATTTGCTCCTCCACCCGGAGGCGCGGACATTTTGTCCGACCATGAATCCACGGTCGTGATGCGTTCGTCAGACGCATTGGTTCGTCCAACTGGCGAAGATTGTCTGGTCTGCATCTACGGAGGGCCTATCGGAAAACGCTTCATCCTTGGGCAAGACGAAACCACCATAGGACGGGGCAAGAAGTGTACGATCGTTGTCGAGCACAGTACCGTTTCACGACAGCATGCGGGCCTGACGGGATCACGGGGGCAACGTTTCGTAGAAGATCTCGGAAGCACAAATGGGGTCTACATCAATGGCGTTCTGGACAAGAAAAAAGGGCTACAATCGGGAGACTACATCAAGATTGGAGACGTCATATTCAAGTACCTCGCTGGCGATAATATCGAAAGTATCTACCATGAGGAGATCTACCGGTTAGCCATTGAAGATGGACTGACACAAATCCCCAACAAACGAGCATTTGATGCCTTTCTAGAACGAGAATTCGCTCGTGCCGCACGGTATGACCGCCCCCTGTGCCTGATGATGATCGACATCGATCGATTCAAACAGATCAATGATCAATTTGGTCATGTAGCAGGCGACCATACCCTGACCGCTTTGGCCTCTCTGTTGAAACCCCGCATTCGAAAAGATGAATGTTTCGCACGATACGGTGGTGAGGAATTCAGTGTCGTCATGCCCGAAAGCACCCTCAACGGCGCCGCAAGATATGCCGAGATCATTCGAGCATATGTCGAATCCTACAAATTCACGTTCGAAGGATCGCAAATCCCGCTCACTGTGAGCATTGGGGTGGCACAACATAGGAAAGAAATAAAGACTCCGGAAGGGTTGATCCAGGCCGCCGACAAATGTCTATTGCTAGCCAAGAAGCTGGGGCGAAACCGGGTTGTTCTCCAAGACCTGAAGGATTAGAGACCTTTACTCTGGTCGGTGCAGTCGCTATTTGTGTCCTCTACTCGATCCAACTTCCGGTGGAGACATAATCATGCGGTACCATCTACGATTCATTCTGGGCCTGACTCTGTTGTGCTGGGCCTGTTCTGGTGGAACAGAGAGCACAGACGATACCAGCGATACCAGCTCACCTCCCACCGAAACGCTTACCATGGCTACCTGGAATGTTGGTTTGGCGTACGGGTTCGTGGACTACGCCGAGGAACGCCAACCCCTCATATTGAACGAGTTGGCAAATCTGGATGGTATCGATGTCCTCTGCTTGCAAGAGGTTTGGACCGAAGACGACCGTGCCGCGGTCCAAGATATACTTGAAACCAAGGGTTACACCGTCCATATCTACCATACAGTTGGAACCCCGGGTGGTGGCTGTACCGTGGAAGCTAGCCAACCGATGATCGATTGCGTCGCAGAATTTGGCTGTGAAGAGTCCGACGATATGGTGGGGTGCGCGGTCGACAACTGTGGGCCTGAGATGGCGCTCCTGGGTAATGACTGTCTTGGATGCCTCACAAACGATCTCACTCGAACCCTGGACGAGATGCTGGCCAACTGCCTGGAAAATGAAGAGGCATCCAGTTGGTCGAATGGTGGACATAACGGGTTGGTCCTGGCCATCAAACCCGACATATCGGAGTCAGAAATCCTATTCGGCGAGGGCGATATGGCCGCCTATCTTGTATGGCGCTCCTATCTGACCGGGACCTGGATCAATTCGGATGGTGAACCGGTCACGGCGGTCTGCACGCATCTTACGGCCGTCTTTAGTTCCATCCCCTACCTGGGCTTCATGACAGAAAACGATACCGTAACATCGGATTGTGAGGCCGCTTGTGCGGACCTGGAAGATCCAACCAGTTGTATCCACCGATGCTATTACACGGCCGAACAAGCCGGCCAGATTGACCAGTTATTAGCTCTGGACCTTGGCGAAGACAACACCTTCGGAACTATCGGGACACCTGACTTTATTCTGGGGGACCTGAATTGTGGACCGGATGATCCAGACAGCGGCCTGGTCGGCGAAGTGAAAGCAAACTTCCAACACATTGTAGATGCCGGTTGGACCTCGGCCAATACCACCGTATGTACCTGGTGCGGCCAGGAGAACGAAATCCTATCGGACGCGGGTTCGGACCATGTGATCGATCACGTGCTCCTTAACGCCAATATTGTGGCGAAATATGACTATGAAAGTGCTCGCATCATGGATCAGGCCTATACGCTGACTACTGAAGTGGATGAGCTGACAACCAGCTTAAGTGACCACTTCGGTCTGGCTGTGACATTATCACGCTGATGAACCCTCGCCCCCGTGCCGTACGGGCCTTCCTCCGGGGTGCTATATGCTTTGACTGGGTTTCCTGTTTCGGGCATAGTCGCCGTACTGGTCGTGCCAACGATCAGTATGACCCAAACATTGGGCCTTGCCCTTGGGAAAAAAGATAAAAGAAACGCCGGAGCCCGACACCAATGATTCGACCGCGGAAAATGTTGATTCAGATGGTGACGAGGTAATAGCACTTGAGATCCACGCGAACGGATCCACGGAGACCGAAGCACTGAGCGCCGATGGTGTTCCAGCCGTTCTCTTCGAAAATCAAGCGGACCTCAATTCAGCCCTCGCCCAACTTATGGAAGAAGCTGAAAGGGCGGTGTCAAAAAAGGATCGTAAAGATCCGAAGATGCCAACCGGCCGCATCCCGACACAACCACTGCCCATCATCCACGACCATGCCAGCGACGAAGAGCTGTCTTTTCTACGCGGCCAGGTGGACGTCTTGAATGAACGCCTCCGGATCTTCCAGGTGGATATAGAGCGATCCAAACGACGCGCGGATGAACAACGTCAACACCTCCGAGCCGAGCTTACAGCCACGCTATTAAAAAATATTCTGCCCGCACTCGACACATTGTTTCTGGCGATCCGTAATGGTCAGATGATGGTGGAGACACACCCGGACCTGAAAGATCTCCACATCGGGCTGACCATGACAGCAGAGCAACTCAAACAGGCCTTTCAGCTCGTCGGAGTCGAGACCTTGAATCCGGTAGGCTTACCCTTTGACCCGCAGGTCCACGAGGCTTCAGAGTCCGTCCCGTCGGACGAGCACCCTTCCGGAACAGTCCTTGATGTCGTCCAGATTGGCTATCGCATTGGAACACGCTTGGTTCGCCCCGCGCGAGTCCGCGTTACGATCGGCGCAAAAGAGAAAGCCTCCAGTTTACGCGACCTGGAAGCCTTGGCTAACGGAACAATTAACGACGACTAGACATCCGAACGGGCGGTAGATGCCTGCTGAACTCAGGACGACTTACCGTTGATCTGCGTATAGAGATCATACAGTCGTTTCTGACTGTAGCTCTCCAGTTTCTCGGTATAGCCTAGTGTGGGCTTGCGTCCCTGAAACTTCTTTTCAGCAATCGCATTCACAAGATTCTTCTTGTTCCCGAACTGATCCTTCACAGTAGTCAGAACACTGTGAATACGCAGCAGCTGGCTGTTCTTGGCACCGTTTAACCGGGACTCTGTCGCAGAGTCTTTATCGTCGGCTAGCAGACCGATGATCTCCTGGACAAGCTTTTGGCGGGATCCAAAATTATCTAGCACTGTGTGTTTTGGGGAGGTTTTCATTTTTCTACCTTATTGGAGATTCCGTTGTTCCTGGTTTTGTGGGAGCAGAACCCACCGTGTCCGGTTTGAGAAGACTCGGAAACCGTATGGCAATCCCTTGCTTGATCTGCTCCAGCCGCTTTAATGATTTGGTACGTTTTGCCAACAACAGCATTCGCGAAAAGTTGGCCCGTGTCGCTCCCCATTCAGGAAACCCAAAGGCCATTTCCATTCGCCGTCCCAGTTCGGCGGCCGCCTGATTGCGCCGAGCATAGAACTGCGCAACATTGACATGATGTCTATATAGCCGGTACCGCACCTTCCGAAGAAGTTGAACGGTCTCAGCTACATAAGGGCTCTCCGGCGCTTGACGGATTGAAGCCTGGAGATAATCCCGTGCTTGTAACCCACGTGACGGATCCAGACGTTCGGCCGGTGAGATATAGCTTATGTCGTCGGGCATACGCGATACCAGACATCGGGCCGCCATGAATCGCGCGTACGCCACGTTTGCATCTTGTGGAAATAGTGAGATGTACTCACCATAGATCTCAAAGGCTTCCAGATAGCGCTCCTGGTGATATCGCGTATCGGCCAACCGCAGCTTACCTAGCTGCGCGTAGGTCATGTACAAAGGCAACCGGACCAGCCTTTGGAAGGTCAACGCTGCATCGTCGTAGTTTCCTGCAACCAGATACTTCATTCCACGGAAATATTGATCTCTGGCCGTCTTTCCACGCGCCTTCGTGTCGACCCGCCTTTGCGCAGCTATTCGCCGCAGAAACTCAAGGTTATCCAAAGCCGCCGTATGATCCTTCTTGTCCGCCGCCTTCACCGCATCGCCGTGGTAGGAACGGGCCTTTTCACATGTGGAGGGCGCTGCACTACATTTCGCCAGGAATGGCTCAAGCTCAGCCAGACGGATACGGGCCACATCGTGGTTTCCAGCCCGAAGAGCGCGCACGCTGCTACGAAACAGGCTATAGGCCTTCGTTGCCTGATCTCCGGACATACCCAACCACGGCTGGGGCTTGCCCTGCGTTTGAAGCGAACTCTTTCCGGTCCCGCAGGCGCTTACGATGCCGATTCCAATCAACATCCAGACCATCACGGGCCGTACAACTTCGCGTATTGCAAAATTAACTGGCACTACGTGTTCCATAACTGGGACTCTATTCTGTCGGCCCATCTAGCAGGCACATACCAAACTGTCAAAGGTCGAAGAACTTTTGGGATTGATTACCGACACCTGCGTTGCGGCATCGAATCAGCCTGATTTGCGTCCTGCGCGCATAAGAAACCCGAATATGCCCAACGAACTAGCAAGCATACATGGAGCCATCGAGAGAAAAATATGCTATGATGTCTCGACTCCAAGATGGTCCGCCGTCCAACCGGGCACGGGGAATAGGAGTGGAGGCCGCGCGGTTCCCAGAAGGAGTTATCTAGCATCTTAGATACACGGACTAAATCCGATTCGATTCGTCCAACCTCTATACCCGCATCAATTCACAAATTAAAACGGTTGAAACCCAAAAACACATCCACACCCCCAACCCCTTGTAAACACTAGGGGATACGATTTTGCCCCTTGTTTTTTGGCAAAAAATAAGCTATTGTTTCGCACCTTCCAATGTGAGGATCCATAATGGCACAAACCAACGTTCTGAGAGAATCAATGCATAATGTCTTCAAGGTTGGAGATAAAGCGGTATATCCGGCGCAAGGCGTAACGGAAGTGTGTGGCATCGAGAATCAGGACGTGGCAGGAACCAAACATCTGGTATACGTATTACGTGTTCTTGGCACCAATCGTAAAATCATGGTTCCTACCAGTAAAGTGCAGTCTGTCGGACTACGTGAGGTTATTGACGATGCCGAGGTCGAAAAGGTCTATGGTGTCCTTCGACAACGACCTCGCCGTAATACCCACCAGACATGGAATCGGCGTTATCGCCAATACGTAGAGAAGATCAAGACCGGCTGTGTCATGGATGTAGCCGAGGTCATGCGTGACCTGTACCGCTTAAAATATGACAAGCCTTTGAGTTTTGGAGAACGAAAGATGCTCGATATGGCTCGGCATCTGTTGATCAAAGAACTCACGGTCGCAAAGGATTCCGACGAGGAAAAGATTGAAGAAGAGCTTCATTCCATCCTTACAAAGGATATCCCGAAGCGAAAAATCGACGCGCTGATGCAGGAAAGAGAAGATTACTGATCTTCAGCTCTTCGGACTATCAAGAACCAGGCGCTCGACGAGTTCTTCGAAGAACTGGCCGTATGCATCAAGCTGGGTTGTATTTACCCTGACGTTCCCGCCATTCGCCTCGGTTCCCGGCCCCAGAACAAACGATTCGATGCCTTGAGCCGCGAAGATGCCGGCTTCCGTTATCATCGGTTTCTGTTCCGCAGTCTCGCACTCAAGGGCGTCGAGACACCGATATAAGGCTCCGCCGGTTGTCGGGGTATATGGTGGTACAACTCCCTCAAAGGCGACGTGAAACATCTCGTCCCGGGTCAGAATATCGACGATGGTCTCCATCACATCTTCAGGGGCGTGCGTAAACTTCACCGAAAGCTCGATTTCAACAATATCGTCCGAAGGGCGAACCATACAGACTCGTCCATCCAGGGAAGCTTCAGCCAGACCGGTAATGCCGTTCTGCAGCGTTAAAAGAAGCTCTCGGAGATCGCAACCGACTGCCGTTCCATCGGGAACAGGGGTCAATGCCCACGGCACCTTTGCGCTGAGGTCCACGCCGGCCAAAACCATCGAACAAGATCCCCCTTGAGGGAATACCATATCATGCAGGGAAATATCTGCGGTCTGTAATAAACCGACCAACAGCCCATCTGGATCCAGCAGGTCCCGGGCGGCGGCGGCCACCTCGGCCCGCACAACCTCCTGACCAGCCAGACGAGGCCTCAGTCGGGATTTCATCCCATCACTCGGCCATACCCGAATAGAGATTGCCCCCTTGGTTTCTCCCGCCATGCTGCCACGCGTAGGCGAACTGACCAATGCCCATTCTGGTGTGCCGGAACGGCTGGTTAAGGAGTCGAAGATCGCTTCGTGTTCGAACCAGGCCGGCCCCGATGTGAGCAGTAACGAGACCGGTCGGACAAAGCGATCTACGGACGTACTGGCCAGGACATCCAACTGCGTAAGGAAAACGAGAAGAGACCATACACTACCATGCATATCCGCATCATCGTTCCAGGGAAGAGCATGATCCAATCGACGCGGATCATCCATTCGCGTGCTACATAACAATCCGGGGCCGATTACCCGCCCCGCCTTCGTTGCTACGATCTGTGCTATCTCCCGGCCTCCGATCAGCTGGGAATGTTCGGTTACATGGAAATCGCCAAAGAAGAGTCGGTCCACCAGGCGACGATACACATGCTGGAGGAGCTCACGAGGAGAACGGCCAGTACCTGTGTAGGGATCGAGTAGCTGGCGCACACGCCGTTCAAGATCGTTCATTACGGAGATCCGAAAGATAGATAGGTATTGATACTACTCGACGCCGGTACTTCCAAATCCTCCACTCCCGCGGTTCGTCTTGTCGAGTTGGTCCACAGGAACCAGAACGGCCTGGACTATCGGTGAAAGAACCAACTGGGCGATACGATCACCATGGTTGATAGTAAAGGCTTCTTGCCCCAGATTGGCCAGAATCACACGGATCTCACCCCGGTAATCACTGTCGATGGTACCCGGCGTATTGAGACAGGTAACTCCAGCCCGTAACGCCAAGCCCGAACGTGGCCTTATCTGTGCCTCATAATTGGTAGGCACAGCTATCGCCAATCCTGTCGGAACCGCCTTCCTTTCACCCGGTGCCAGACTCCATGGCCGGCCTTCCAGAGGGAGACAGGCCCGAAGGTCCATACCGGCAGAACCAGACGTTGCGTAACTGGGAAGTTCAAGGTCGACAGGATCAGAACACACCCAACGAACAGGCACGGAAACCGTAGCGTTATCCCCCAAACCATCATCCGACATGGAAATCAGGCCGAGGGACAAGCTACGCAATCCGTGAAATATCGCCATTAGACCATTTCTGGCGCAGCTTCTTCGGGAGCTGCTTCTGGCGCCGCGGCTGCTTCTTCCTGATCTGCAATGGCCGCTTTACGGCTAAGTTTCACCTTGCCGCGATCAAGCCCAATGACCTTTACAAGAACTTCATCGCCCTCGCGCAAGACATCTTCAACTTTTTCTACACGTCGGTTGGCCAGCTCAGAGATATGAACCAGACCATCCTTTCCGGGCAGAATGTTAACGAAGGCTCCAAAGTCGACAACCTTGACGACACGGCCCATATAGGACTCGCCGATCTCGGGTTCAGCCGTAAAGTTCTTAACCATTTGCACCGCTGCTTCCGCTTGCTCGGAATTGGAAGCTGCTACACGAACGGTACCGTCATCTTCGACCTCAATCTTGGTATCGGTGTCGGCTTGAATCTGACGAATGTTCTTTCCACCAGGGCCAATCAAATCACGGATCCGACTCTCATTAATCAGAAGCGTGTAAATGCGAGGCGCAAATGGGGAAATATCATCGGCCGATACCGAAATCGTCTTGGCCATCTCACCAAGGATGTGCAAGCGCGCTACACGCGCCTGCTCCAAAGCCGTAGTAAGAACCTCTCGGTTCAAACCATCGATCTTGATATCCATCTGAAGACCACTGATTCCATCGCTATTACCGATAACCTTGAAATCCATGTCGCCGAGATGGTCCTCGTCCCCAAGAATATCAGTAAGAATCGCAAGACTGTCGTCTTCCTTGATGAGACCCATTGCAATCCCAGCCACCGCACATCGAACCGGTACACCGGCTTGCATCATGGCCATCGATCCGCCACAGACCGTCGCCATAGAAGACGAACCGTTTGATTCGAGGATTTCCGAAACAACACGAAGAACGTATGGGAACTCTTCCATGTCAACCGCAGAAAGAAGGCCTCGTTCGGCCAACATTCCATGACCCAGTTCTCGACGCGATGTTCCTCGGAGGAAGCGAGCCTCGCCTACGCAGAATGGCAGGAAATTATAGTGAAGCATAAAGCGCTTCTGTATCTGACCCGCCAGAGTCTCGACCCGCTGCTCATCATACGATGTTCCCAACGTAACCGTGCAGATCGACTGGGTTTCACCACGAGTAAACAGGGCAGAACCGTGAGCCCGTGGCAGAATACCAACCTCGGTATCGATATTTCGAACGGTGGTATAATCACGACCATCGATACGAACCTTCTCATCGAGAATCATGGTCCGAACCGCTTTCTTCTTGATGGCACCATAGTACTCAGAAATCTCAGCCTTATTATCTCCTTCTTCGTTTGCCAGCTTTTCACAGACATCCGCCTTGATCGCATCAAGGGTGGAGTAACGGCTCATCTTCTCCGAAATACGAATCGCATCTTGCAGAGGAGCGGCAACAGCGGCTTCGACCTTGCTGTAGAGGTCCGCATCCTTCTCAGGAAGCGTTACCTCCATCTTGGCCTTACCGACCTTCGCCATCAGCTCCTTCTGGGCATCCAATAGTGCCTGGCAGGAAGATTCCGCGAATAATAGAGCTTCTACAATCACGGCTTCGGGAATGAACTTCGCATCACCTTCGACCATGACAATACCGTTCAAGCCCACCGCAACGATGAGGTCGAGTTCACCTTGTTCTCGCTCGGTAGCTGTCGGATTAACGATCAACTCCCCATCTACCCGGCCAACACGAACGGCGGCAATCGGGCCATCGAATGGAATGTCCGACACGCATAAGGCGGCCGATGCACCATTAATAGCCATAATTGCGGGATCCGTTACGTTATCCGCTGAAAGAACGTTCGCAATCACCTGAAGCTCATTCCGGAACCCATCCGGAAACAGTGGGCGAATTGGACGGTCGATAAGCCGCGCAACCAGGACTTCCGAAGTACTCGGACGGCCCTCTCGTCGGAAATACGAGCCTGGAATTCGCCCGGCTGCATACCCTTTCTCAATGTAATCACAGGACAGTGGCAGAAAATCCACTCCGGAACGCGGACTATTGGAACGGCAGGCCGTCACAAGAACGCGAGTATCACCAACAGCGACATAGACAGACCCATGGGCCTGTTTCGCCAACTTTCCTGTATCAAATGTAAATTCTTCTCGGCCAACAACGGCCGTCTGCACTACATGCATGATTTAATCTCCTTTATTCCGCGGGTCCAGACCCGTATTCATATACGGTTTCCAACACCACGGCGTGTGCCTTAATATCCTTCATTACAACTGCGTTAATGCGTTGTTTCTTATTTTCGGAGGCCGAGCTTACCGATCAAATCACGGTAACTATCGATATCCTCGCGTCGAAGGTAATCGAGAAGATGGCGGCGTTGACTGACCATGCGAAGAAGTCCTCGCTCACACTGGTAGTCTTTCTTATTTGCTTTGAGATGCTCCGTTAGACCATTGATTCGCTCGGTCAACAGAGCTGCCTGCACCTCAGGCGAACCGGTATCACTATCGTGACGCCGATGCTCCTTCAAGATAACGCTTGTCTCATTTGCGGATAGGGCCATTGGCCTTGCCTCCTGCACCCGTTCTTATTGAAGAGGGGCTTTTTCTTCTCGTTCTTAAGTCATTTTTACAATTTCGCGCGCACTTATATTGTTCTGCCCCTCGAATGTCAATCAAAAGTACCTACCACGCCCTGTTTGGGGATGTTTTTTTGTAACGGACGCCCATTCCTTTCCAGTTGACTCAATCGACGACTGAAACTATATTCCGACCGCCAATAGGATCATGCTCTGGCTAGTGTGGCTCTCCGGGTCGGTGTGCATACGATGGACGTCCTTTATACAAGTGTCTTTGTCTTTTTGCTCGTGATTGTCGGGTTTGTACTGGTTTCTCTGGCCATGTCCAAGTTCTTACAAACGCAGGCTCCTGCGACAACTGACAAGATGACGACGTACGAATGTGGGGAGCGACCCATAGGGCCAGCGTGGTTCAATTTCAACCCACGATTTTATGTCTTGGCCATCATCTTCGTCATCTTCGACGTCGAAGTCGCCTTCATGTTTCCGGTCGCAGTTGTCTACAGTGACTGGGTCAACGCAGGCAATGGTGGCTTTGCGTTCGTCGAGATCGGCGTATTTGTTTCGCTGCTGATCCTGGGGCTGGCCTATGTCTGGATCAAAGGTGACATCAATTGGGTGAAAGCTGTTCCAAAGGTTGAAACCGGGACCGATCGTATCGAGACGAGCACCGAAAGCCCCGAGACCCCAACAATCCTTTAGGCTGAAACGCATGATGAACGCAAATCAGATTACCGAAAAACTCCAGGGACAGTTTGGAGCCGACCGTATACAGGTTGACGAGAAAGCTAAACGAGGCGGTGTCCTTGTCTCTGTAGAAAACCTGGTGGATACAATGCGTTTTCTCCGGGACGACCCAGAACTCGCAATGGATTTCCTCAACTGCGTTACTGGTATCGATCTTTTGGGCCTTGCTGGGGCCGAAAGCGACAACCTTCGGTCCCTATATCATCTATATAGCTACGCACAGCGGCATGAATTCTCCGTTAGCGTTGATATTCCGAGGGATGATCCCCGGGTACCGTCCATGACCAGCTTATGGGCCTCCGCCATCTGGATGGAGCGCGAAGCCTACGATCTACTCGGAATCATCTACGAGAACCACCCCGGCTTGACCCGTCTTCTTCTTCCTACCGAATTTGAGGGACATCCCCTACGAAAGGACTGGAAGGAAGGTGAGTTTGTTATGGGGATTTCCACCACCCGGGATACACCCATGGATCTGCTCAAGTTCTTCCACGATAAAATGGGCGGCGAGGTTCCCCCGGGTTTGACCACGGATTTGGACCCACCGACGGCAGAGGGCAATGCTCCCAGCCCGGAGTCTACTCCGTCGAGCGATTCGGCTCCGGAGGTGGAATAATGACGCTTCAAGATCAACATGGGGAACAGATCGGAAGTTCATTCCAACTCATCGAGGAAGGGAACGAGCTGACATTAAATATGGGTCCGCACCACCCATCGACGCATGGAGTGTTGCGATTCATCCTGAAAACGGATGGCGAGGTCATTCGCCGCTGTATTCCCGACGTTGGATTTCTCCATCGTGCTATCGAGAGCATCGGAGAAAAATGCACCTATGATGGGTTTATGCCCTACACGGACCGGGTGGACTACATTGCCGCCATGTTTGCAAACCACTGCTATGCATTGGCGGTCGAAGAGCTGCTTGAGATCGAGCTACCGCGCCGGGCAGAGTACCTCCGCGTTATCTCCGATGAGCTGAATCGGATAGCCAGTCATCTTCTGGGCCTCGGGGCCATGGCGATGGATATCGGGGCGGTTACGCCTTTCTTGCATATGCTTCGCGAGCGCGAGCATATCAACACCTACATCGAAGAGCTTTGTGGCCAACGGATCACCTACAACTACCAACGTATTGGTGGCGTATCACACGACCTGCCGCACGGCTGGCGCGACCGGCTCCTGGATTACCTCGATCACTTTGAAAAGGTGATCCCGGAACTCAATCGACTCGTTACCGGAAATCAGATTTTTATCGAGCGCTCGGCAAATGTAGGACCGATCACCGCCCAGCAAGCCATAACGTATGGCCTGGTTGGGCCGAATCTGCGCTCTTCCGGAGTAGACTTTGATCTGCGAAGAGACCGACCCTATTCAGTCTACCCGGAATTTGAGTTTGAGGTGCCTCTCGGTCTGGGCGAGATGGGGACAATCGGTGACTGTTACGACCGATTTGTCGTTCGTGTCCGTGAGATGCAGCAATCCATATCAATCCTGCGACAGGCTCTCTTGAAAATACCAACCGGCCATCATATGGCCAAGATGCCCAAGAAGATTAAGCCGGAGGAAGGCCTTCATGCTTACAGCCGTATTGAAAGCGCCCGTGGAGAGATGTTGGGTTGGGTCATGGGCTCGGGCGGAAAGAACGCCTGGCGAGTACGGTTTCGAACCGGCTCATTCAATGCTATGGGCATTATTGAAGAGATCAGTCGCGGCATGATGATCGCGGACGTTATTGCCTTCATTGCTTCCCTCGACATCATCGCACCAGAAATCGACCGTTAAAGAGCACATCAATGCCGATCCCAATTTCAGCCATAGCCTTTTATGCGATCGCTACGATCATCGTGGCGTCGGCCCTGATCGTGGCGTTTTCGAAGAATATCGTCTACAGCGCCTTCGCGCTTCTGGGGACACTTATCGGAGCCGCCGCTTTATACATTTTTCTGCAGTCTGACTTTCTCGCGGCCACCCAGGTGATCGTCTATATCGGGGGCATTGCTGTCCTATTTCTATTCGCCGTGATGTTGACCCATAACATCGAAAAATCAGTCGGCAGCAATCCGCATATGGGTCTACGCACTGTCGTGCCTTTCGCATTCCTCGTATTGGGCTTCCTGATCTACGCGGCCGTGGATCACAACTGGAATATACAGGCCGTACGGAATTCCGATCCGACTGTGCACAAGATCGGGAACGCATTTCTCAATGAGTACCTTCTCCCATTTGAGTTTGCGTCCGTGATTCTGCTGGTGGTCCTTGTGGGAGCCGCGCTGGTCGCACGGCGTGAGATCGGCGCTCGAATCTCGCAAAGGGAGGAATCCTGATGTTCGAGATCGGCCTCACCCATTTCCTCGTCTTGACCTCAATCCTGTTCTGCCTGGGGTTCATCACGGTTGTCACACGAAAGAACGCCATCGGCATTCTTCTCGGCGTGGAGCTCATCCTCAACGCGGCGACCATCAACTTCATCGCGTTCAGCCATTACGTGGAAAGCCCAACAGCAGAGGGATTCATAGGGGGCCATATCTTTGCCATTTTCATTATTACGATGGCCGCCGCTGAAGCCGCCGTTAGTCTGGCCATCGTGATGGGCGTTTACAATTATTACAAAACCATCGAAGTCGACAAAGTCGCCGTAATGCGCGATTAGAGCGTCGGATCTGAACCCCGAACTATATGCAATCTGCACCTACCAACGTTTCTTACCTTTTCCTGCTGGCTCTTGTGCCCTTCGTGGGGGCTCTGATCAATGGCTTGTTCGGATATAAGGTCCAGAGTAAGCATGGCAAGCGCCCCATCCATTGGATTGCCGTCGCAGCCTCGGCCACGACGTTTCTTATTTCCGTTAAGGCCTTCCTGGACGTGAAAGCAGGTGGTCCCATCGAACAAAATCTGTGGCCCTGGTTCGATCTCGGAGAGGGTTCTAGTATCAAGGCAAATATTGCCTTTCGTGTAGACCAGCTCTCCTCCGTGATGCTTCTCATTGTATCCGGTGTAGGCAGTCTCATTCACGTGTTTTCTACTGGCTATATGCAGGACGAAAAACCCTATTGGCGTTACTTCGCATGGCTGAACCTGTTCATGGGAATGATGCTTATTCTTGTAACCGGTGATTCCTTTCTCCTTATGTTCGTTGGATGGGAAGGTGTCGGCCTCGCGTCCTATCTGCTCATTGGCTACTACTACCAGGAGCTTCCCAAAGCACAGGCCGGCATGAAGGCCTTTCTGGTCAACCGCATCGGGGACTTCGCCTTTATCATCGGTATGGCCATGATCTTCTGGGCTGCCGTGGACGCCGCAGAGGCCACCAACACCGCTGGCTCGATTCTACGCTTCGCCGATCTCTCTACCATGTTCCAGAACGATGCCTTCGTTACGGCCTTCCTGGCCAAGGAGAGCATGGGGGTACCGGTAATTCACCTCGGTTGTATTCTGCTGTTCGTTGGAGCCGCCGGCAAAAGTGCCCAGATCCCTCTGTACGTCTGGCTGCCCGACGCCATGGCGGGCCCAACCCCGGTCAGTGCATTGATTCACGCGGCAACGATGGTTACCGCCGGTGTGTACATGATCGTACGATTGAGCTTCCTGTTTTCGCTCTCTACGGTAGCCATGACCGTCATCGCATGTGTGGGCGCAGCCACCGCGCTCTTTGCCGCAACGATCGGCTTATTTCAGACCGACATAAAACGGGTACTGGCCTATAGCACAGTGTCGCAACTGGGCTATATGTTCCTCGGCGTTGGCGTCGGCGCCTTTGGTGCAGGCATCTTTCATCTGATGACCCATGCATTCTTCAAAGCCTGTCTGTTCCTGGGATCTGGCTCCATCATCTACGCCATGCATCATCGTCAGGATATGAAGGACATGGGGGGACTGCGAAAGATTTTGCCTGTCACCTTCTGGACCTTCTTGATCTCTACCCTGGCCATCTCTGGTATTCCGGGATTGAGCGGGTTCTTTTCAAAAGATGAAATCTTGTGGCGTGCGTACGATACGAACAACCTCCTGATCCCCGGTGAAGTACTCTGGGTCATCGGTGTTATCGCTGCTGCCTGTACAGCGTTCTACATGTTCCGGCTGGTATTCCAGGTGTTCTTTAATGAACCACGCGCCGACGAACATACGCTCGAACACGCCCACGAGCATAAGTCCATGACCATACCCCTGGTGATCCTGGCGGTTTTGGCCATTGGTGGCGGGTATCTTGGTCTACCGGCCTGGACCGGAGCACCCAACCTCCTTGACGATTGGATGGAACCGGTGACGGAACAAGCCAAACTGAATACCACCTGGAAAACCGATGTTGCCCACGGGCATGCCGGTGCCAAAAAAGAGGTTAAGTCCCTCGACGCTAAGATTTCCAAACTCGATCTGGCCACCGAACAGGGGAAAGCCCAGAGTGGCTATCTGGTCTGGCGAAAAGCAAAACTCGAAAAGCAGATTACAACAAAGAAGGCTTCTGGGATCTCGGCGTTCCACTCCCATTCGGGTGAATTTATTCTCATGGGCAGTTCGGTCCTGCTTGCGCTTCTCGCTATCTTCGCGGCCTGGCGACTCTACGGTAGACGCTATCGCGATCCAGAGAATGAGCGCGCGCTATTTGGAGAAAAACTGCACAATCTGCTGTTGAATAAGTACTTCGTTGACGAGATCTATGCGAAGTACATCACCAACCCTGCCTTGGCCTTCATGCGCGCGGTGGCCTGGGTCGACAAGAATATCGTCGACGGTGTCGTAAATCTTAGCGCATTCATCATGAAAGTATGCGCCTGGATCATCGGCTCGCTGGATGTCCGGATCGTGGATGGCATGGTCAACGGAATGGCCAGTGGCTGCCGGGTAATTGCAGGCCGGGTCCGAACCATCCAGACCGGGCGGGTTCAAAACTACATCATGGCTGCTGTGGTTGGCACAACAGTCCTGATCCTCGTCACGTTTATCGTTTAATCATCTTTTTGGGGTCCTTACGCGATGTTTCGAAAACGTTCATTTCATCTGATTAGCCTTCTGCTGGGAGCACTGGTTCTAACGTTGCTCCCATCGACCGCATTCGCAAAAACAGGCGCTGACGTGACGGCAAAGTCCACGATCCTGACCTGGATTACCTTCCTGCCGTTCATCGGCGCAATGGTAATTCTGGTGCTACCCAAACGGTTCGAGCATCTCTACAAACAGATCGCCCTGGTTGCCAGCATACTGCCACTTGTTCTTGCCATCCAGATGGCCCTCGGCTTCAACGCCGATGTTGTCGCCAGTGGCGCCGCGGGCACGGCACCGCAGCTTCAGGACTACACGGTCTACGGACTTCAATACGTGCACCATATGGCCTGGATACCCAGCCTGGGTGTCGAATACTTCGTCGGCGTAGATGGAATCAGCGTAGTCATGGTCGTACTCTCGGCCCTGATCAGCTTTATTGCCATCCTGGCTTCGTACCTTGTGAATACACCGGTCAACCTGGAAAAGGGCTACCGTAGCGGTATCGCATACCAGCAAAAAGGGTACTACTGCCTCATTCTGATGCTGGCCACCGGGATGATGGGAGTCTTCGTAGCACTGGATCTGTTCCTATTCTACGTCTTCTGGGAGATCATGCTCCTCCCCATGTATTTCCTCATCGGAATCTGGGGTGGTCCCCGAAAAGAATACGCAGCGATCAAGTTCTTCCTTTATACACTCGCCGGCTCCCTGGCGATGCTGGTCGCGTTCATCTACATCTACTACAACAGCGCACCTCTTGGTGGTGCAGAGACATTCCCCATGGTCAACGGGGAAACCACGGAACATACCTTCAACATCATGTTCTTGTCGTTCAGCTCAACGACTGGCTGGGGTTCGTTCTTTACGCAGAACCTTGCCTGGGTGTTGCTATTTGTCGGGTTCGCGATCAAAGTCCCGATGTTCCCCTTCCACACCTGGCTTCCAGACGCGCATGTCGAGGCCCCTACGCCCATCAGCGTAATCCTCGCCGGGGTTCTCTTGAAGATGGGTACCTACGGAATGCTTCGGTTCAACTGGCAAATGCTGCCAGAAGCCACCCTCCATTATTCCACTGTAGTCGTTGTCTTCGGGTTAATTGGAATCCTGTGGGGTGCCTACTGTGCGATGGCACAGACGGACTTCAAGCGGCTGATTGCCTATTCGTCCGTCTCTCATATGGGCTTTGTTCTTCTGGGGATGGGCTCACTCACCTCGGAAGGTATCAATGGCGCAGTCTTCCAGATGTTTAGCCATGGGCTGGTAACCGGGATGCTCTTCCTTCTCGTCGGCATCCTCTACGACCGCGCTCATCACCGTAACGTCGATGGATTTGGTGGGATCGCCAAGGTTGTACCGGTCTATACCGGATTCATTGGACTGGCATTTATGGCGAGTCTCGGACTTCCGGGCTTGTCGGGTTTCATTGGCGAAGTCATGGTCTTCATCGGAGCGTTCCAACGACATCCAGTTATCACCGTATTCGCTGTAACAAGCGTCATCATTACCGCTGGCTATATGCTTTGGACGGCCCAACGGATCTTCCTTGGTCCTCTGAACGAAAAATACTCGGACCTGTCGGATATGAACTGGCGAGAATGGGCCACGCTCGTACCTCTGGGGATCCCTGTGATCGTTTTTGGTGTCTATCCGGGCCCAATTCTGGACATGTTCTCCGGTGCGCTAACCACCCTCAACAAGCTCGTCTTAACGACGGCCGTAGTCAACTGATCGCCGGGAGGAATTTTTGAACCCCTTGATGACACAGAATCTACGGAGCCTTCCGTATTTCGTTCCTGAGGCAATCCTCCTGGCAACACTGCTGTTGGTATTGGTCTGTGATCTATTACAGATGAAAGGAAAGAAGGCTCTGGCTACCCTGCCGGTGACGGTTACGGGGCTGGTCGCCTGCTTCGCCGTGAGTTTGTACTTTGGCATGAACGATAAAACAGCTTCCGGGCTTTTCCATGGGATGATTACCCTGGACCCATTCGCATTGTTCTTTAAATACATCTTTCTGGCGTCCACCCTCTTTGTTGTCTTGATGAGCCGTGTTGGTTCGGACCTGGATCGAAAGTTCAACGCGGAATATCACACCATCCTTCTAGCCATCACATTGGGGCTGATGCTGATGGCGTCCTCAACCAACCTGCTGATGGTGTATCTGTCCCTCGAGTTTGTCAGCATCCTGTCCTATATCGCAGCTGGCCTACAGCCGAGAGAGCGGCGGTCGCGGGAAGCGGCGTTGAAATACGTTCTCTACGGGGGCGCTGCCAGTGCGTTCATGCTGTATGGAATGAGCCTCATCTACGGTATGACCGGAACAACGGATATCTACCTTATTCGTGACTCACTCATCGCCAACAGCTCCTACAACTTCACACTCCTCTTCAGTGTGGCGTTGATTCTGGCGGGGTTTGGATACAAAATTGCGGCCGCGCCCTTTCATATGTGGGCACCCGATGTCTACGAGGGATCACCCACGCCGGTCACCGCCTTCTTCTCGGTCGCCCCCAAAGCGGCCGGATTTGCTGTCCTTATCCGAGTCTTCGGGACCTGGTTCAGCGGTGTTGGCGATATGGATGGATTTGGAGAAACCTTCACCCATCTGGTGGGAGTGATGGCCATCGCAACGATGGTGGTCGGGAACTTTGGCGCCATGATGCAATCGAATATCAAGCGCTTCCTTGCATATAGTAGCATTGCTCATGCCGGATACCTGTTGATGGGTGTTGCGATGATTCCCAGCTTTGCCGAGCCGGGCTTCCGCGCCATTCTCCTATACATCGTCTTCTACGTATTCATGAACTTCGGCGCATTTTTCGTGGGGGCCCTGGTTATCGAGTCAACCGGTAGCGAAGACATCAGCGCATTCCGCGGACTGGGGAAACGGAATCTGATGGCAGCCATCACGATGGCGATCTTCATGTTTTCCCTGGCCGGGCTACCGCCACTGGCTGGTTTCATCGGAAAATTCTATCTCTTTGCTGCGGTAATCCAACAGCTGACGTTCTTCACTCTATTGATGATCACAGTAGCTGTAGTCACATCTGTTGTCGCCGCCTTCTACTATTTCCGGATTGTGCGTGCGATGTTCCTGGATACGAGTGCGGATACGGAACCACAGCCGTCCAGTCGCTTCGCTCAAGCCATGTTGGCGATTCTCGTCATCCCGACTGTCGTCTTTGGTTTGTATTGGACTCCCGTAATCAAGATGGTCGATAAGGGGCTCGTCTCCCACGCCCCGCATATAGCAAAGACGCACGCCGACCAGAGCAACCAGGCCCCCAAGGCGGACCCAGTAGCGGATCTCAATACACCGTAACGAGGAACGTTATGCAGACATTGGGACGCTTTCTTCTCCTTGCTTTCCTGGTTGCATGCAGTTCCAACCCAGACGGTTCCAACCCGGATATCGGGGCGGATGCGGATTTGTCGGGACCTCTTGACGAGGGGCAGAACAGTTGTGAAGTGCAACCTACGTTGGCCTCGCTTGAAACATCATATTTCAAGACGAGCTGTGCCTTCAGTTCCTGTCATGCTGGTGCGAACGCGAAAGGGGGGCTCGATCTGAGCCCCGGCGCGTCCCATGCAGGGATGGTCAACATCGCGGCGTCATTGCCGCCCGGGCGAATTCTGGTGATCCCCAATGATCCCGAAAACTCCTATCTATATGAAAAGGTAACCGCCAGTCCGCCCAGTGCCGGAGACCTGATGCCCCTTGGTTCGCCCGAACCGGTCGATCCGGATTGCCGTATCAAAATGCTACGCCAATGGATTGAGGATGGCGCGCAGAATAACTGATTCGGCCTCAGAGATTGCCGATCAGCAACGGTAATAGACTACAGAGTGCGTGCTCCGGGCAGCAGAGTTGCTCTGGAATGTTTGAAAGGCCGAAAGCGCTGGCCTGGTCAGCATAGGAGCCCGGATTAATACAAAACCGGTATCCGTCGGATGGATAATAGTACGCCCAGAAAAAACACATCTCGTCGGTCGCCGACTCTCCGAAGGTGAGCTTCTTATTGCTCGTATTGTCCCAGGTGCAGCGATAGAAAAAACCCTGTCCCTCTGTAAAGCTTAAAGCCGGCTCATATTGAGCGACTGGGGCTTCCGCCCAATCGAAGACCAGTCCTTCCGGCGGATAGACGCTGATCGGATCTTCATCGTCAATACTATTGCCGAATTTGACCTCTACATTGGTCCCGTATTGGTGCGTATGTCCCGTCAAAGCAAAGACCTTTTTACCATCTTTCACATCTAGAAAATGCCATGGGGTCTGGAAGGTTCCACCGGCTGGGACTTCAAAGTCGGGTGTCCCATAAAACAACATATCCAGTTCGTGCTCCACATCGGCCAGATTGATAGTGTCGAAAAAGACATCCCCATGGGCAACGATCTCTTCCGGATAGTAATTCAGAAAATGGGCTTCGAGCCGAATCATCTGCTCTGGTTCGAAACGAAGGGCGACCCCCTCGGGGAACGCCAGTGTCTCCTCTGCGATCTGCGTGATGATAAGCGGGTAGCCCCCCCCTGTGAGTGTCTCCGTGAAGGGAGTACAGGAAAAGGGTTCAAGACGTTCCTCGGTATCGTCGGATTTGTAGACGACCATATGGTGCGAACCCTGACTCAAAACCGTGCGGATGGCCTGCACCCATACCTCTTCGGTATTTGTTAAGCGCTTCACCACACATTTGGTAATTTCGGCACCCGATGGCATGCTCCAATCACCCACAAAAAGGCTATATGTCATTTCGACGGATTGCGAACTCGAATCATCGGACACATCCACTGGCTGCGCCCCCGTATCCGGCACAGCCGTATCTGGCACAGCCGTATCCACTCCGTTATCTGGCTGCGGATCTACAACCTCAGAATCCGACTTGGATACGTCCGTTCCGATCGGGCCCGTATCTGAACCTGGGAGCGTGTCCAATGCACAAGCTGTGACACAAATAACGAGGGTGAAAATCAGAAGTCGCATGGCATCCTCTTCGTCAGGAGGCGAAGCATAACAAAAAAAACGGACTCATGGGTAGATAACTTGTCCGACCAGTGTACTGAGGTCTTGTTTTTCGTCAATAGCGACAAAACCGGTCCATATTTCAAACAACTAGCAGCCCTGTTTTCGAACTGCTAGACTGCCCGCCATGAACGGCCGTAGACCAACTACGTGGTGGCGCAACATCACGGCAATTTTAGTGATTTCGGGTGGCTTTCTATGGGGCGGCTGCGGAAGCGGGACCGGAACCACGTCCGACGTAAGCGATCCTGGGGATGAGGTCTCGAGTACTATTTCAACTCCTCTGGTGGACAACTACCTCTGGACGGAAGTGCCCTATCCCGAAGACCCCTTCTGGCCCGAAGCCGAAGCCCCGGACAACGCCTGCCCCGAAGAAAACTACGCGGTAGAAGATCATCCGGACGGTGCCTGGTTTGAGGTTTACACCGATACCTGCGCCTACCTCACAGTGAAACAGCCACTGCTCCAGGATGTAGCTGTCGGAGCCACAGTTGTCGTTCGTATCTGGCATTTCAGTATCTCCGAGGGGGATACTGCCTTTCATCTTGCAGTCGGTCTTGGCGAAACGGCCCATATCATCTGGGAAATAGATGTACCGGTACCCAGCGGTAGCGGGTTGTTATACGATGAGTTGATCATGGAGACAGCCTTTTCGGCCGGTGAGCCAGTCTATTTCCACCTCTCCAATCACGGATCGAACTCCTGGGGCTTTATTGAATTCTCCGAAAAAACCGAATGAGTCGCCAGCCATGATATCCACCGCACGACATCGAACCATCCTCCTGAGCCTGATCGGCCTCTTCCTGGTCGGGTGTGGGAGTTCTGACCCTGTACCGGGAGCCGACTCCGGTCTCACAGACACCAAGGCCATCGACACAGCAACGGCAGATGCTGCTACCGATGCTGCTACCGATGCTGGTACCGATGCTGGCACTGACGCCAACGTCGGTTCCGATACTGGCGCTGAGCTCCCGGTTGATCCTCCCGATACAAAAAGCCTGGACGCCGCAGAGCCCGATACCAGTCCAGAACCCGATGTGGCCAAAGACGAGGGCGCTACCGATGGGTCAGAGGCTGAGACGACTGACGCGTCGGTCGCGGATTCCATTGGAACGCCGGATGTAATCCCTGCAGATCTTCCCGACAATGATGGTGACGGCGTCGACGATGGTACAGATAACTGCCCCACCGTCCCAAATCCCGAACAAGACGATATGGATGGTGACGGTACCGGTGATGCCTGTGATTCGGATACGGATGGGGATCAAATACCCAATGAAGACGACGCCTGGCCAAACGACGCGAATCTACCGGGAACGAGCGCCTACAACACCATCTACGCCCATACCAGCACGCATCTTTTTTCGTTCAACATCGTGACGCAGCAAAGCTGGTTGATCGGACAGTTTCATTCCGGCCCGGCCGCCATCGAACAGATCACCGATCTGGCGATCGACGGACATGGCACCATCTACGCCATTACCTTCGGAAAACTCTATATCTGCAACGCCAATACGGCCGAGCTCACCTATCTTGCCAGTCTGCCATCATCCTTCAACGGCTTGACGCTGATTCCCAAAGAGGTCACAGGAGAGGAGGCGGATATGTTGGTGGGTATCAGTCTTAGCGGGGATTGGTATCGTCTGGACGTGAATGGCACCACCGTAGAGCAGACCCTACTTGGTTCCTACGGTGTCTATGACGGCGCGAGATACACATCGAGTGGCGACGCGTTCTCCATTGATGGCGTCGGGACCTATGCTTCCGTAACCAAGAAAGAAGATGAGTGCGTCGATGGAGAGGATAATGATGGAGACACCTTTATCGACTGTGTTGACGCCGACTGTCATATCAATTCCTTCTGTTGGCCCCTGCCACCCACGGTCGGGAATAGTGGCCAGGATTATCTGGTGGAAGTAAACCCTCTAACCGGTCAGGTCACCGGTGAGCTCGGCCCAATCGGAACGTACTATGCCGTATACGGTTTAGCGGGCTGGTCCGGATCGGCCTATGCGTTTGACGCATCCGGAGATATTATACATATCGATCTGAACACAGGAGCGTCCGTCGTGGTTGAAGAAACCGGAGCGGTATGGTGGGGAGCCGGAGTACGAACGCGCCTTTAATGAACCCGTATTGGGACAAAAACGGCTGAGGACTGCGAACAGAATGAAGATACACCTTTGGGCAACCATACTAGCCATATTCCTACTGGGGCATTGCTCGTCTGGAACCACAGACGAGCCCGTAGATATTGGGACAGATTCGCAGGCCACTGATACCGGTCCAGACGACGTCGCGAGCGAGGTAACCGGTCCGGATTGGGGCCTGGACGGCGGGAGTGAAACAATGAACCCCGATCCCGGGTCTGATACCGAATCCGACGTCGGCACCGACACAGGAACCCAGACCGACGTGGAGACTCCAGTCGACGCAGGGAGTTCAGCCGACGTAGAGGATCCAGCCGACGTAGAGGATCCAGCCGATGTAGAGGCTCCAGCCGACGTAGAGGCTCCAGCCGATGTAGAGGCTCCGGCCGACGTAGAGGCTCCAGCCGACGTAGAGGCTCCAGCCGACGTAGGGGCTCCGGCCGATGCAGGGACGGATACCGAACCACCCGGGCCATTCCAGGCCAGCTGCGATCCGGAACTATGTACCGATGTGGGAAACTGTACAGCCACGGGCTGCGGTGAAGACGGTCTATGTGTGGTCGATGTCAACGAGACCTGCACCTACGGCGGCTGCAATAATCCCGTCGATCTGGAGCTCTCTCATAGCAACAATCTGGTTGAAGTCACCGCCATGGGCTACCAGCTCAAAGAACTGGTGATCCCGCCCTTCGACCCCTGTCTGGCGCCGCCTTTTGTCGGCCAGTATTTCTATCGCATGAATATACTTGAAGATGGCGGCCTGCTGCTATCATTCGAGACCGATGAGCCTTCGGCGCAGCAATATGTGTTGAGCGTACGGAGCGCTTGTTCGGAGGCCCTTATCTGTAGTCCCGAAGGGTACGGTATCGCGGGGCCAATCAGCGCCGGAATGTACCTTGTGGTGGTTAACCACTGGCTTGATTTCATGGCCGACATACCGTCTCAGGACTGGCCCTTCACGCTCAGGGCCCAGTTCGTACACGAATCCCAGCTGCCCGGCCCACCCTAGCAATGGCCTTTCGTGATCGGCTCAAGGATCTTCCCCATCTGGGAATCGGCATCTCCACCGAGTATGGGGCAATCGATCAACCCCATGCCCTTGATCCTCTGGCGCTTCGGTCCGAACAGCCCGCGTTTGCAAGCTTCCTGGAAGTGGGAGTAGAGGTATCCAAAGGGCTCGATCAGGGAACTCTAGCCTGGTGCGAAGCCAGTCTCCCTACAACCTACCACTTCCTCGATGTAAATCTCGATGAACCAGAAGATCTGGACTCCGAATGGCTTGGTGCGGTCAAGGAGGTACAAGAGCAGATCAAACCGGCCTGGATGTGCGGCGACGCCGGCTTATGGCATTTTGGTCCACGGGAACGCGGACATATGCTCTTACTCCCACCGATCTTAAGCGATGAATCCGCGAAAGATCAGGCCATCGGAATTGCGACCCTACGAGAACGACTAGGGGTTGAGGTGCTCCCCGAAAACCCACCGGGTCAGCTCTTTGTGGGAGACCTCCATATTCTGGATTATTACGCACGCGTCGCCGATTACGCCGATACCGGATTGCTTCTCGACTGCGCCCATCTGGCTATCTTTCAACGAATGAAAGGTCTTGAACCCCTGCACGGCCTCGACCGTTATCCCCTCGACCGGGTCATAGAGATGCACGTTGCCGGCGGTACCCACCGGGAACACGAAGGCTTCCCCTGGATTGATGACGATCATTCTCCCGAGGTGATGGAGGATACCTGGACCGTGTTCGACTATGTCGTACCACGCGCTCCCAATTTGCGGGCAGTGGTCTTTGAATGCGAACGAAACTCCTTGGCCGAGGTTCGTTCCGGGTTTGAGCGGATCGACAAGAGTGTCCGTGGGGCACCATTGGGAGCCAACCTCGTATGAGTCATACCGCACTCCAACGAGTGATCGTACGCATGCTCTACGATCCACAGTTCGTCACGCAGATCTTCAACGATCCGGCTACAGCCCTCACCAACGAGCATCTATCGGCCGATGAACGGAGCTGGCTGGTTCAGAGCGATCGGCGCGCCTTTCGTGTCGACACACTACGTAGAGCACGTACCCTTACGGCGCTCGTCGAAGAATACCCCGTCTCCTGTCATTCCTGGGTAGGAAAGTCCGGCAATACAGACGCACTGGACGGGTTTTTCTCCGAGACGCGATTTCATAGCTGCATCCAGAGTCGAGGGTCCCTGGCCCTTGCATTTGGGGATCATCTGCTCGGCCCAGAATTGATACGGCGCTGTCCAGAACTCCGGTCATTCGCAACGCTGGAACAGAAAATGGCCGGACTGCGTAGGACGCAACCAGCCGAAAAGACCACCAACGCCCTTTGTCTGGTGCCTAAGACGGCTGTAATTTCACTCCCCGAAGGAGCTGTTTTTAACTACCAGACCATTCTTGAACAGCTCACTCAACACCCCGAAGGACTGGTCGCGGGCGCGCTGAAGACAAGCACCGATATGGGCCTGGTACCCACCAAAGGCACCGAATGGCTACGGATCGCCATGGCATCGGAAACAGGAAACATAAGCCTGGAGATTCTGCCCGACACACTCGCCGAGCTGCTTGCCGCTCTCCCTCTAGAGCGCGCGATCCTGGAACAACAGACCTCGTCCCTCGGTGCTACAGCTGACGAAGCCAGAGAGATCATCACCGAGCTGATAGAGGATGGGGTCATTCACTGACCAGATACCGCTCTCAATAGACGTCAAACTGAAGCAGATCTTTATAATCCTCACGGCGCACCAATAAACGGGGGACTCCGCCCCGGATTGCCACCACGGCCGGCCGGGGCATACGGTTATAATTACTCGCCATACTGTAGGTGTAGGCCCCCGTACACTGCACAGCCAATAGATCGCCCGTTTCAATCTCCGGCAACGAAATCTCTCGGATCAGAACATCCGTCTCACAATGTTTTCCTGCAATCGCGAATTCCCGTTCATTGGGGTGATCAGCCTTATTGGCGACCACGGCTGAATAGCGCGACCCATACAGGCAGGGCCGAATGTTGTCGCTCATCCCACCATCCACGGACACATAGGTTCGACAGCCGGGAATGTCCTTTCGTGCTCCAAGCCGGTACAGAGTCGTGCCCGCCTCCGCGACCAGATAGCGACCGGGTTCCTGCCACATGGCTGGTTCAGTCAGGCCGGTTCGCGCTATAGCGGCTCGAAACGTCGAATAGACCTGCGTACAGAACTCCTCCACCGAAGGAGGGCTTTCATCTGGGGTATAGGCAATACCCAGGCCGCCGCCGATGTTGAGTTCCGGTAGATGAATGCCAAAGTTGTCCCGCACCGACACCATGAAATCGACCATCTGATCGATCGCCGGTCCATGGGCGCTTAGATCCATCATCTGGGAGCCCACCTGGCAATGCACACCCAGAAGATCAAACTTCGATACTGTAAACACCTCATTTACGGCCTTAAGGGCGGCCCCGCTGGCGATATCAAAGCCAAACTTGGTATCCACCTGGCCGGTCGACACGAGCTCATGGGTGTCGGGATCAATTCCAGGAGAAACCCGTACAACGACTCCGGTCTTGCGTCCCGCCTTCTGGCAGACACTCTCCAGCAGAGAGATCTCCAGAAAATTATCGACCACAATCCGGCCCACCCCATTTCGGACGGCCATATCCAGCTCGTCCCAGCTCTTATTATTGCCATGCATAACAATGCGATCGGCCGGGAATCCGCCCGCCAATGCGGTATAGAGTTCGCCACCAGAGGCCACATCGAGATGAAGGCCTACATCGTCAACAATCTGGCAGAAGCCGGCGGTCAGAAAGGCCTTGGCCGCATAGACAAGTTCACTCGTGATCTGATGGTCACGACAGATCTGCAGATAGGTGCGCATACGCCGACGAACCAACTCTTCATCGAACACTATCAACGGCGTTCCATAATTCTCGGCCAGGGACACCGTATCCACACCACCGATCTCCAAATGGCCCTGCGCGTTTACCGATTGTCCCTCAATTTGGTGCATCCCGCCTTCCGTATATGCTCATCTCCGCGGATAACAGTCGCTATGAAGAGCGTCAAACCAGCCGATCAATCCCCGGGCTCTACGTTTTCAAGAAGCGATTCAAAGGCCGTCAAGACCTCTTCCGGGTCGAGGGTGGACAAGTCCACTGCTTCACCGTCCGGGTTGGAGATCGTCAAATGAACGCGCGCACCCGCCGATTCCTCCGGTTGATCCAGTAGCATCGCCAGGGTCCCGAAGGCGCTGTACACGGTCGTCTCCGCGATCAGCTCCTGGATCATCTCCTGCCCCTCCTTGTCCTGGGACTGAAACCACTGCCCCAACTCGGCCAGGGGATCATCCGGAGAAAAGTCCGGTTGATTAAGCCGCTCCGATATAAAATGGAGTGGTTCCAGAACAACAGAGTCTTTTACATGCTCCAAAAGAGCGCGGGTGGTCTCATTCATAAGGCGTCTCCAGTATTGGCCAACCCCAACTTAGCGCAGACTTTCGATTTGTGCATGTCTACTGGTCAACATTGACCGACCAACCTGCGGGGGCCTATGGTTTGCACCCCAGATTTGGAGGTGTCCCATGTCCCGTCGAGTGCTGATTTTCATTCCTGGTATGACTCTAATACTGGCTCTCGTCGTAAGTTCGATGTCCTGCCGAACACCGGGTAAAACGGATTCCGCCAAACATGGCCTGCGGATCCCTACACAGGCGAAAGCCTTCATAGCCTTACAGCCCCAGACGTTCATACACGATCTAAAACGCCATCTTCCGATGTTGGAGGTGGGCTTTGCACGGGAACCAGGGTCGGCGAAAGCGATGACCTGGGCTAATAAGATCATCAACAGCCCTGAGGTACAGAAGATTGAATCCATCCAGTGGGCGTTGGGCGAGGGCGGCGATTTCCTCGGTATGACCATATTGGGTAGCTTTGATTCCCAGAAGCTGGCGAGCATGCTTGCCGGTTTAAGCCCGAAATGGAACTCCGTCCCTGGTGCCAACCCGCCACGTTGGCAGAACAATGCAAAGAAAATGATCGCGATGGGTAAGGGGCATCTCGCTCTCACCGAAACAAAAGCACTGAGCAGTAATGAAGCCACCGGCTTCCTGGCCACTGCACTCCAGTATTTGAATCCAGACGCCGATATTTTGTACATGGGTCCAAATACGAACCGGTCCAGCCCATTTCAAAGCTATGGGCTATCGTTCGTCATGGGTGAGTTATTTGAAATGACGGTGTTCTTCGATGCACCAGAGAAGATCTTGCCGATGTTGGACCACCAACTCATACAAATGAAAAACGCCTGGCCCGTCCTCCGCGCGCGGCTGGCTCAAAAGCTGGATGGCATCAAGGGACCCATGGCGCCTGTCGTGGCCCCGATGAAGGAGGAGGTTCTGACTCTTCTTGAAGAGATCATCTCTTCCTGTACGATCGAGCCCGTAGAGGGAGGGCTTGTTCTGACAGCCCAATCAAATGTCGGTCGACAAACCTCTACCGTAACCATTACGAGCCTGCTTGCGATTGTCGGGATCCCGGCCTTCGTAAAATACCGGCGTCGGGCTAAGACTTCGGAGGCGATCGACGAGCTCGACAAGATCTACAAAGGTGCTGCCGTCTATTTTATGAACCAACGCATTGGTAGAGATGGATCGAAGCTACCCTGTCAGTTCCCCGCCCCAACGGTGATGATCCCACCGCTTGGCCCCAATGGCGAACACCCCTGCTGTAGCTCCAAATACGATACGGATGGCAACGGTCGTTGTGATGTTTTTCCAGGAAGCTGGAATACACCTACCTGGGCTGCCTTGAGCTTTATGATGACGGACCAACACCAATACGCCTATGCATTCGACTCTTCGGGTACGTTAAGCGATGCCAAAATGACCGCTACGGCCTATGGCGACCTGGACTGCGACGGCGTATGGAGTACCTTTCAAAAATTGGCCTATGGCGATCCCCAGGCAACGATGTCCGAATGTTCCATCCGTGGGGCCGCGGCCCTCTACGTAGAAAACGAAACCGAGTGATTCTGCCGTGCTGCTCGTCGCAATATGCCTGGTCTTTGTTGCTCTGTTGACCACCGGGCTTGCCACGGCCTATGGTTTGTACCCCAGATTTGGAGGTATCCCATGTCCCGTCGCCTTGTTCTGATCCTTCTCGCCGGTTTCCTGGTAACCGCTATCGCCCTTGGTGCGATCTTTGGTCGAAAAGCTACCCCGGACGATGTTGCCAAGATGGAACAACGTAAACTCGCCAAACAGGCGGAACTACAACGCATGGATCGGGAAAAGCAGCGAAAACTCGCCAAGCTGGCTGCGGCCTCGAAGAGTACGGCCACCAAGGGCAGCAAAGGTACGCCCACCGAGGCCAGCCCTCCCATCATATTGAACATTTCGCCGCAAGCCTCGAGCTTTGTCTCCCTGCAACCAGCAAGCCTTTTGGAGGCTGCAGAGAAGAACCTCTCAATATTGCGCCTGGCTACATCGGGCCAAAAAGGGGCTGCCAAAACCATGAATCGTGTGGAGGCGTTTATCAATAGCCCCGAGGTGCAGAAGATCCATTCCATCCAATACTCCATGGATGAGGATGGGAAACTCCTCTATGGGGCAATTGAAGGTGCGTTCAACGCTGCCGTGTTGGCAGAGGAGTTGGCCGCCTTCAACGAAGATGCCAGGCGAATTCCTGGATCCAATCCACCGCGCTGGCGATCCGACAAAGGCGAGTTGGCTGTCCTCGATGACGGCCGCATCGTATTGGGCCCCCGCGAACATCTGAGGTTGGCAGCTGAAACCAGGGGCAATAAAGCCACCGGTTTTCTGGCTACCGCGCTCTCCCAGGTCGATCCCAATGCCGAACTCATCGTCATTGCGCCCTTCGGGATGGATGTGCCGGGTGGAGCCACACATATCGCCGTATCGGCGGATCTTTCGGGTGGGGTTGCCCTGAAGACATTTGTGAATGCGTCGGCCCAGTTGCAGCCTATGGTCCAACAACAGATCGACCAGGGAAAAATGGCCTGGCCCCTCTTACGAAGCCAGATTAACCCACAAGATCTCCTAGCCGGACGTGGAGCAGGGGCAAGAGAAGTGGCCCTGGTGTCCGCCCTCGGTGACGATATGGCAAATAATATGCTGACACTTGTGGACGATATGGTCGCTACCATCGCCGTACGTCCCGTGGATGGCGGCCTCCTGCTCACAGCAGAGTCCGACGTTGGCGAGGACGGAGCAGCGGCTGCCGCCGTGTACGGAGTATTGGCGGTCGTCGCGATCCCGGCGTTCATCAAGTATATGCGGCGTGCCAAGACCACCGAGGCGATTGACCAGCTCGACAAGATCTACAAGGGTGCCGCCGTGTACTACACGAACCAGCGCATCAGTAGGGAAGGGGACAAGCTTCCGTGCCAGTTCCCTGCGCCGACGGGAATGATCCCACCGGTCGGTCCCAACGGCGAGCACCCCTGCTGTAGCTCCAAATACGATAGCGATGGGGACGGTCGTTGTGACTCCATGCCAGAGCTATGGGATGACAGCACCTGGTCTGCCCTATCCTTCCAGATGAATGACCAACACTACTTTGCCTATGAGTTCGATTCGCGCGGCGAATTGAGCGATGCCTATATGACCGCCACCGCCTATGGCGACCTGGACTGCGATGGCGTCTGGAGCACATTTCAGAGGCTTGCCTTTGGTGATCCCCAGGCAACACGATCCGAATGTTCCATCCGTGGGGCTGCGGCCTTTTACGTAGAAAACGAGACCGAGTGATCTAACGGGCGGACCGTCGGAGCGCGTCGGCAATCTGTGCGGCCACGTACCGTCGCCCTACATCCTTAAGATGCTCGTTGGGAACCGGGTTCCAGGTGAAGTGTTCGCTAGAAAGGGCAAAGGTCAGGTCCCGTACATTCACCCCATAGGACTTCACTATCTCCTTGATAACGGCCAGGTTGGCGCGGATCCGGGGGCGAATGTCCTCCCCATACCATTCCACCGCGGTTTCAATGTCGATGGGGGGTAGATAGGCCACAACCCGGCTGCCCGCATCCCGTGTCCGTCTCAGACACCGATGCAGATCTTTCAAAAGGGGATGATCAGCCGTCAGTTCGTATAGATAGATATAGCTGAGGTACTGCTTCTTATACTTAGAAGAGAACGTACCATCGGCCGCTATATGACGCCGGTAGTCGTTGATGTCGGATACCCGGCCAATGACTTTCGACCCATCGTATACGGGCGTTTTTCCAAACTCTGCCGCACTGACTTTCCGGAGACGTAGGGCTTTGAATACACCCAGGGGACGTACCCAGAGGTTGAAGCGCCGCTCGGTTCCGGCCGCCATAGCATAGGAGAAGACTTCGAACTGCCAGGCGGGTTTGCGGTACCACATTGGCGAAAAACTGCGTGGATTGATGGGCAGAATCAGCACGTCCGGCAGGGCCTTTCTATCCGCCAGATAGTCGACAACGTCGGCATAGGCCCCGAGATGAAAGGCTTCATGTTGAATCACCCCCGTGGTGACAGACGGCAGGGCTTCGCTCAAAAACTGGTCGATAGAGCGCTGATCCTGATCGGCGGCATCGATCCATTTATTGGTAGAGTCACCAAAGAAGAGGAGATCGGGGGCCCTGTCCGCAACGGCCCGAACCCTGGCCAGATCGGGGACCGGCATCGGAGTGATGACCTGATTCACCAGCATATGCCCTGCCAATAACAGGACCATATAGAGGGGAATCTTGAACAACATTCGCTTCATACGACCTCAGAACTGAAAATAGACGAAGGGAACCTCTTCAATGGCTCCAAGATTCAAGATGAACAAGCCGAGGGACAGGTAAAGGCCCCAACGAACCCAACGGCCACGTGCACATACCTCTGCCTCCAGATGGCGACCTGGATGACTGAATTCGATCAGCTGCAGATAGGCCAACGCCAATACCACCGCGAGCAGGTGATATTGGCTCACCACCAACGACCGCATCTGCTGGCGAAGAATCTCGGGTTCGAAGAGAAGGCCCCAACCCTCTGTCATGCCGGAAAGAATCGTTACCGCTGAAGAGAGATCGGTCGCCCGGAAAAAGACCCAGGCCAGACATACTGAGACGAAGGTCAAGCATAGGGCCAATGCCGACCAGACATGTCCCTCCGGGCTGAGCCCAATCGAGCCCAGACATCGCTCCCGGCACGGTTTCCACAAGGCCTGAACAAGGTAATAGCTCCCGTGCAGACCGCCCCAGACTAAAAAGGTCCAATTGGCGCCATGCCACATACCGGATACGAGAAATACGACCATGATATTGGCAATCCAGCGGGTTCGCTTCACGCGGTTTCCGCCCAGGGGAAGATACACATAGTCACGGAACCAGGTGGACAGGCTGATATGCCAACGCCCCCAGAAATCTCCAATATTGCGAGCCGCATACGGGCGATGGAAATTGACCATAATCCGATAGCCGAGAACACGCGCGGCGCCGATGGCTATGTCGCTATAGCCCGAAAAGTCACAATAGATCTGGAAGGCAAAGCATAGGGTTGCAAAGACCAGGATCGGTCCCGAATAAAGCTCGGGATTGGCATAAACCGGAGCAACGATGGTGGCCAACTGATCGGCAATAACCACTTTCTTAAACATACCGAAGAGCATCAGAAAGAGCCCCTGACGCACATTGTCCGGCTCCAGTGTATGTTCGACACGGAACTGGGGCAGAAGGTTGCCCGCTCTCTCAATGGGGCCGGCCACCAGCTGCGGGAAAAAGCTCACGTAGAGGGCAAAACGACCAAAGTGTCGCTCGGGTTCAAGACGGCCACGATAGACGTCAATGGTATAGCTCAAGGTCTGGAAGGTGTAGAAGCTGATACCAACGGGGAGGAGCACATCCAGGTCGGGGACCGAGTAGGGCTGGTCAAACCATTGAAACAACGACCCCAGCGATCGGCTGAAGAAATTGAAGTATTTGAAGGCAAATAGTAGGCCCAGATTTACGACCAGGGAGAGCCATAACCATATCCGTCGATCGCGTCGCTCCGGCTGACCAGCCATCCGCAGCCCGGCAATATAGTCCACGACCGTCGACGAAAAGATGAGCACCGCATAGGCCGGCTCCCACCACATATAAAAGAAGTAACTCGCTCCCAGAAGCAACGCCCAGCGATGCTTATGCGGCAGCAGAAAATGCAGCCCTACCACCACTGGGAAAAAGAGCAGAAACGCCAGTTCATTAAACAGCATGGGCGCAATAAT
>CAUZEG010000011.1:0-38555 GCA_963578775.1 Myxococcales bacterium | reverse complement strand
CTTATGTGGCTATGCCCACTGGGATTTTTGTGGGGTACGCATCGGAAAGTCGTACGTCTGGAAGGTCAGCTGGCCGAATTACGGGCGGCTATCGATAAAACGGTCGAATGACATCGTCGCATCTATGTTATATCCCGTTGATGATACTGGTTGGCCTTGTGGTCGGCTTTGTCCTCGGCCGAAAAGCCGGCATCGGCTACATTCTTGCGAAGACCGATCGGGAACAACGAAGGACGGAACGCCGTCAGAAACGTGAGCAGGCGGCGGCTGAGACAGCGGTCGAAGAATCGGAGCTGCCTTCGGACGGATCACCGACCTGACAACCGACGAAACGCAGCAGACGGGGAGGAAGGAGGTTTCTCATTATCGCCGGGCCGTTTCCGGTCGAGCACATGATATGTGACCTCGACTTTCGGCTTGGGGAGGAGATCCCCATCCCGTGAATCCTGGGCGTCCGACGAAGTTTTTTGTTCAACATCTTCGTTTTTTTTCTTGGAGGTCTTCTTTTTCTCAGAAGTTTTCTCGGTCATTTTTCGCGCCTCTCCTCTCGTTCAGACACCACGTAAACAAGCATACTGATCATTTTATGTATTGTCAGTTCTTGACCGGTTTCCAGCCCCATCGAAGAACGCGCAACACATTGTAAATACATGAAAACTACGAGTTCAATATTAATGATTTTCCATGGGTTTTTATGGGTTTTGCGCCGGGTTTTTCAAAAAAAATAGCCATCAGCCCTTGACGAAATCGTTTCTGTGCCTTTTATGTCCGCTCTCTGATTGTTTGGATGCTGCGTTCCGAAAGAAGGAGAACGCGCAAAAGAATTTAGCACTGATGGAGGTACTCATGAAGATTCGGCCGCTTTACGACCGCATTCTGATTCGTCGAGTAGAAGCAGAGGAGCGTACCAAGGGTGGAATCATCATCCCTGACACCGCCAAGGAAAAACCGCTGGTTGCCAGCGTTGAAGCCGTTGGCGCGGGTCGATTGTCTGATGAAGGGGACGTACGTCCACTTACGGTACAAGTTGGAAATCGTGTTTTGATTTCGAAGTACGCAGGTACGGAAGTGAAGATTGAAGGTACGGAGTACCTCATTATTCGCGAAGACGACGTACTCGGAATTGTAGAAGAGTAAGCGAAATTCTGTAGAACAGATTCGCGATTAGAACGACAAGGAGATAGGAAAATGGCTGCCAAAGAAATCCTTTATTCGGATAAGGCGCGGGAACGAATATTACACGGTGTAAACGCACTCTCGAACGCCGTGAAAGTCACGCTTGGACCCAAGGGACGTAATGTCGCTATTGAGAAGAGCTTTGGGGCTCCGGTTGTGACCAAAGACGGTGTGACTGTCGCGAAAGAAATTGAGCTTGAAGACCGTTTCGCCAATATGGGCGTTCAGATGGTTAAGGAAGTTGCCTCCAAGACGTCAGATGTTGCTGGTGATGGTACAACCACCGCCACGGTGCTGGCCCAGGCGATCTTCACCCAGGGTCTTCGACTCGTGGCTGCAGGGCATAACCCAATGGAGCTTAAGCGTGGAATCGACACGTCCGTCGCTCATATCGTAGAACATCTCCAGGGACTGTCGCGCGAAGTGGCTGGGAAAGAAGAGATCGCGCAGGTCGGCTCGATTTCGGCTAATAGCGACGTAACTATCGGGAATATCATTGCCGAGGCCATGGATAAGGTCGGTAAGGAAGGCGTGATTACGGTAGAAGAGGCAAAATCCATCGAGACCTCCCTTGAGGTTGTTGAGGGTATGCAGTTCGACCGTGGTTATATCTCCCCGTACTTTGTGAATGATGCCGAGCGCATGGAAGTCTCACTCGAAGATCCCTACATCCTGATTTACGAGAAGAAAATCAGCACGATGAAAGATCTCCTTCCCGTTCTCGAAGGCGTTGCCCGTAGTGGCAAGCCATTGTTGATTCTTGCCGAAGACATCGAGGGTGAAGCACTGGCCACATTGGTCGTGAACAAACTTCGTGGCACGTTGAATGTAGCGGCTGTAAAGGCGCCAGGCTTTGGAGAGCGTCGTAAGGCAATGCTTGAGGACATCGCGACCCTTACGGGCGGAACCTATGTAAGCGAAGACCTTGGTATCAAGCTGGATAGCATTGATGTATCGCAGCTCGGAACTGCCAAGCGCATCACCATCGACAAAGAGAATACGGTTATCGTCGACGGTGGCGGCAACGCCAACGACATTAAAGGGCGAATCGAGCAGATTCGGCGTCAGATTGAAGACACTTCTAGTGATTATGATCGCGAGAAGCTTCAAGAACGTCTCGCGAAACTCGCGGGTGGTGTGGCCGTCATCAAGGTCGGTGCAGCCACTGAGATCGAGATGAAGGAGAAGAAGGCGCGCGTAGAAGATGCTCTTCATGCGACCAGAGCAGCCGTCGAAGAGGGGATTGTCCCCGGTGGTGGTGTCGCCCTGGTACGTGCGCTTGCGAGCCTTGATAACCTGTCCCTCGGGGGCGAGCAAGATGCTGGTATAAGCATCGTGCGCCGCGCGCTGGAGGAACCCCTTCGACAGATCGCGACCAACGCTGGTTGGGAAGGTTCCGTCGTTGTGGAGAAGGTTCGAGTAGGGACCGACGACTTTGGCTTCAACGCCAGTACTGAAACGTTCGGAAACCTGATGGGAGACGGTGTTATCGATCCCACAAAGGTTGTTCGGTCTGCGCTTCAGAACGCGGCTAGCATAGCCAGCCTCCTGCTTACCACCGATTGCCTCGTCGCCGAGGCCCCCAGAAAGGACGAGGCTCCTGCTGGTGGCGCTCCTGATATGGGCGGTATGGGCGGCATGGGCGGCATGGGCGGTATGGGGTTCTAAACCGTTCGAAAAAAAATGGGAATATCTTGGAGTCTGCCCCCCTTATACCTGGTGCATCCTCCCTGATGTGACCCGACCAACCCAGAGAAAAGCATCGGTCTTCGGACCGGTGCTTTTCTCGTTTTGGCGCCGGGTGGACAGTACTTATTTCATGGGTATGATTCTAGGTCTGTACATGTGCGGGTGTCGATTTCGGAGATCGTGCAGGCCTTTCATTCGTCTACTGGGGAAACCAGCATTTGAAACCCACAGATGAAGAACTCATGGAACGTTATCAACGGGGCGATGTTCGTGCCTTTGGATCTCTACTCGAACGTCACGAAGTCCGAATCTACAATTATTTCTTACGCACATTCGGTACATCCGATGTGGCCAGTGACCTTACGCAGGACACTTTCATGCGGATCGTGAAAGGGCGTAAGAAGTTCCGACGCGAGTCGAAGTTCGCCACCTGGATGTGGCGAATTGCCCATAATTTAAGCATCGACACCTTCCGGCGTCTGAAGTTTCGGCGCCATCAATCGCTTGATGCACCGATCAAGAATGAAGCGGGTTCTGCGACTCGCCTTGAGCAGACCGGGGATCCGACCACGGTGTCGGCCGACGGGGCAACCTATGGAAAACAATTTCTGGATTCACTCCAGGATGCGATTCCCTTGTTGGAGGAAGACCAACGGGAGGTCTTTCTATTGCGGCAAATGGAGGGCTTGTCCTTCCAACAGATCGCAGATATCCAGAATGTGAACGTGAATACGGTAAAATCTAGAATGCGATATGCGCTGGTGAAACTTCGTGAATCTCTCGCGAAGTTTGCGCCAGATGGGGGCGAGTCGTGAAACCGACGGATGGACGAATTCTTGATTACCTGATGGGTGATCTTTCTACCGAGGATGCGGCAGCCTTCGAAGCGGAGATGTCAGCCAATCCGGAACTTCAGTCGGAGCTGTCGTTCTATCGTCAGATTATGGACTCCGCCAATGCCATGCCGGTGGTACAGCCTCCACCGGAACTGGGTGCCCAGATCATCGATTCGGCGGCACAGGCCATACGTCGTGAACGTGGAGTTTCCAATCTCTGGCAACGGTTCTTCACGTCCTTTAATCAACCGATGTTGATCGCAGCGACCGCGGTTGTGGTTCTGGCCATCGGCTCCGTGGCTGTGGTCCGCCTTGCCGACGAGAAAGACGCGGCGCAGAATGTTGGCCAGTTGGCGGAAGGGTCGGCAAACGATGAGTCCGGCCCGTCTGGCGAGAATGAGAAGGAAGCGGAAGAAGATATGGACGAGCCGGTGGCCGAATTGGCCGCCGCCGACCCGGAGGGGATGAAACGAGCGGAACGACGTCGGACCATTGAAGCCATCGATAAAGCCCTTGGCGACACGCATAAAGATACGTCCCATTACTACGAGAAAGCTGGTTCCGTCGATGGAGAAATCGCCGCCAGTGAAGCGCCGCCTACCCGGGTTATGAAGTCAAAGCGTGATAGACGGCGTGATCGTCCCGTAGCGGTTAAGAAGACCGCTGAGCGCAACAAATACACGACCCCTCCGACGTCGACACCCTCGAAGCCGGAGCTTGTGGCTGCGGCTCCGGCTCCTATAAACGAGGACGATCAGGACGATTCCGTGGCCGAACTGAAACAGCCTGCTGCCGGTGGCGTGGCGCCCAAAATGAGCGAACCGCCCACGGACCATCCGAAGTTGAGCGGTAAGATCGAACGTAGTGGTTCAAATACGGCCCCGGAGTCTGTGTCTGTCATAGCGGACGAGGCGTCGGCCTCCGGAGGACTGGGAAGTCGTGGAGTTGGCACCGGAGGCGGGGGAAGGGCGGCCCCGCGGGCCGCGAAGAACGCCAAAGCGTCCAGGCCGCAGGTCAACTGGCAAACGGACCTTCGTGCCTTGATGAAGCAGAAAAACTGGGCGATAGCCTTGACTCGCGCCAAGAGCTTTGCGGCCGAGATCCCGGGTCTGATCAATAACCCGGCCTTTATATTGCTATACGCGGAAATCGCGATGGAGAATGGCAAGACCAGCCAGGCTCGTACCCTATTGAACAAGTTGAAGGGACTCGATTCAACGTCATCGGCGCGATATAAAACCAAGAGAGACCTGTTGGAAAAGAAAATGGACTCCAAAGCAGTGAAGCCTTGATCTTCTTCAGGGGCTAGACCCCGGTCGCTGTGTCACCGAAAACAAACTTGTGCATTTGCAGATGGAGTCGGGCTGGAAGCTGCTCGTCGACGAGGAATCGGGCCAGAGCTTCGAGATCGACTACACCATGCACGGGGCTTATATGGATGGCTCCCACTCGTTCGGCTAGCGAATAGCTGTCCATCACGGCTTGAATCCACGGTAATTCGTCGAGGGAGGCCACCACAAACTTCACTTCGTCCGCGACAGAAAAGTGATTTATGTTTTCCTCGTGAAACTCTGTATTACCAAACAGTTGCGATTCTTCTATTGTTGACGGTCTCCCGAAGGCGCCCGGGGTTTTGATGTCGCAGATACGTTTGACTCCATCTGGTAGAATCGAAATGTCCATATGGCCGCCGGTTTCCACCGAGACCACATATCCCTCGGCCAGCAGCTTGGTGCAGAACTCGGGAAGGTCCGTTTGAAGCAGTGGTTCACCACCAGTGAGGCAGATATGTTGAAGCCCGGCCTTTTTTATTTCGGCCATGATATCCCCGTGGCTCATTGGGGTTCCGGCCCCAAAGGAGTAGGGAGTATCGCACCAGACACAGCGTAGATTGCAGCGAGCAAAACGTACGAAGGTGGTGGGGATCCCCGCCAGGGTGGATTCCCCCTGAATGCTATGGAATATTTCGATTACATTCATGGCCAATATCCGCAGGTCACCTTGAGGTGTGACGGTCTCTTAGCAGTTCCCCCCAAAAAAATCCCTGAATTTGTTCGGCCTGTCAGCATGTCTGAAAAGGGACGGGTCCAGGACTCGGCCAGAAAATCGCTCTGAATGAAATTCGACATGTCCCGTCAGTAGTCCTATCAAAGAGAGAGATGAATATTCGAAATTTCATACGATTCGCTCTGTCGTTACCCCTGGTCTGTCTGGGATTGGGGATAGGGCTGGCCGCGGAACCCCAGTCCTATCTATTACCACAGGCAGGCTATCAATCTGGGTCAATCACCAGTGGTCTGGGATGGACGCAGCAGTCTGGTGACCATTTTGTGTCCATGGATGTGGGCACCGTTGTGAATTTGAAAGCCTTTCGCGTGGGCTTACATGTGCCATTGAACCTGCGGGTGCACGATGGTGGCGTCTCCGATGAGGGGATTATACGAAGAGAAGACTGGGACGAGGTGAGCGACTGGTTCCGTGTGATCCGCTTTATCGAAGTGGGCTCACCCTTTACGGGCCCCTATTATGGTCGATATGGCGAGCTCGTGGCGGCGACGGTGGGCCATGGAACGATTGTCGACGGCTATTATAATACTCTGGATCCGGACCACTACCAGGGTGGAATCCAATTTCGGCTGGATCTCCGAAAATATGGTGCGGAATTCATGATCGACAATCTGGCTGGGCCGGAGATAGTCGGTGTCCGTACCTTTGTACGCCCGCTTCAATTCGGAAAGGCCCGCACCGATATCCTCGGGCGAATGGCCGTAGGATTGACGCTGGCGGCTGATTTGACTGCACCCCATACCCTGGAGACAAATCCAGATGGGAGCGTAGTTCTGGATGATGTTGGACTTCCGCAAGCCTCAAGGGAGGGCACGACCCTCGTGGGGCTCGATATGGAGATGCCCCTGGTATCGACCCAGGAGTTTCATGTCATCCCCTATCTGGACATAAATAACCATATAGGCCACGGCACAGGGGGACATCTGGGCCTACGCAATATCTGGCTCCCCAGCTCGGTATTTGAGCTGACCTTCCGTCTGGAATACCAGCTTCTGGGTGAAGGATATGTCCCGTCGTACATCAACAACCTCTATGAGGTGGAACGATTTCAATACCTGGGAGCGCAGACCAAGCTGTCAGTATTGGAGACGGCGGCTCCAGAATCAGCAAATGGGGTTATGGTAGAACTGGGAGCTAAGGTTTTCGATGCACTCCATCTGCGTGGACGATATATGGCGTCGGAACGCAACCAGGACGACGCCGTCTGGCTGCAGGCGACCATGCCCTATCTGGGGAAAGTCCGAGCTTCCGCAACCTACATCAAACGGAATGCGGCCAGTCTGGAAGAGATCTTCGACCTGGATGAAGCACTCCTGGTTGGTGATGTACGCTACCGTGTTTTTGGACCCCTGGCCCTGCAGGTATTATTCGCTCGTGAATGGCGCACCTCTCAGGAATCAGGGACGGCCTTTGATACGGTAGACACCTGGCAGGCTGGTCTGGTGGCGGACTTCAAGCTTTGATGGCTTTTTATTCTTCGCGAAAATGCCGTGCTAAAGTTAAGAAAAGATTGGAATGAGTTGCCAACGCCCCCTGTTGATGCAAAAAGAGACAGGTCAAACGGAAAACCGGAGTGTGCCGTGCAAGTGCATCGTGTATTGATAACCGCCCTTCTTGGTGTGCTGATGCTGGGCTGCACACCGACGTATATTAAAAACACCAAGGTGCCCAATACGCCGGATAATCGAGAGATTATCACGTTCGTAGAGCGCTACCGTACCGCTATAGAGCATCGCGACAATGATCTTCTGCTGTCGCTGGTAAGTCCGCGCTATCTTGAGAACGCGTCGACGACCGATAATTCGGACGACGATTATGGCCTTCGAGAGTTGATAACCAAAATCATTCCGGACATGCAGAAGGTGCTGGGCGTCGACTATAAGCTGAAAGTTCTGAAGATTCAGCGACGCAGCAATGTTGTGTTGGTAGATTTTGAATACGTTCTTACCTTTCGCTATCAAGATGGGGAGGATACTCGGCTCTCTAGCAAGCGGGATGTGAACCGGTTGGAGCTGTTGCGTGAGAACGGACAGTGGCGCATTCGGTCCGGCCTTTGAACGATTGCGGTTTGTGTAGTCTGGTGACAGGTCACTGGAGAACCCTGGCACTCACTCTGGTGCTTGTGTCCTTCCACACCTTTGCACAGGCCGGTACCATTCCCTGCGATCGCTACCCGGACGACGCCAGGGGAACGTACCAGAAGCTACGATGTTGGCTTCTGTACGGCGATGCGGATCGCGCCGATACGCGGCGGAGTGAACTCAAGAAAATGGGCCTTGAGGGCCGTGATTTTGCCAATGCATCGGATGCACTTGAGATGGCGCGAGGCGGGGAGTATCGCGAGGCCGTTCGCATTCTGAAACGGATCGCCCGAAACCGACCGGACTGGCTCTTCGTTCATTACGAGCTGGGGCGTCTTCATCAGCTGTTGGGGCAGACCAACCGTGGGAATGCCGTCCTTGACCGCTTATCGGAACTCTATGACGCAGGTACATTACGAACCTCGGAAGATCTGGTCTGGCTAGGCCGATCCCTGCATCTGCTCAATCATCCCCGGGATGCTAACGAGATCTTTCGGGAGGCGGTAAAGAAAGATCCCGGTCGTGTGGCTGCACATCTTGGATGGGCTGATCTGCTTCTTTCCAAACATAACCAGGAAGAAGCGATGGCCGAATATGAGAAGGTTCTCAAGATCTGGCCCAATCATCCTCTTGCGTTGGTTGGAAAAGCCCGTGTTCTTTTTCAGGGAGGGGCTCGTGCTCCGGAGGCACGGAGCGTCCTCCAGCGTGTATTCTCCTACAATCCAGATCTAGTGGAGGCGCTGGTTCTGGATGCCCGGATTTCCTTGTTTCTTGAGGATTTTGACGGTGCAAAACGGAGGGCAGAGCAGGTTCTGAAGAAGAATGCGAACCACCGACAAGCGTTGGCGGTTCTGGCAGCACGCTCTTTTCTACTGGGCAAGACAAACGAGGTGGAAGCCTATTGGAATAAGGTTCGTCAGCTACAGCCCAGAGATGCGGGCTTCTGGTACGAGGTCGCGCACTTCGCTACACGATTCCATCGTTATGAGCTCCTTGTCCCCATTCTGGAGCGAGCGTTACGACTGGATCCAGACTATGTGCCCGCTCTGGTGGAACTTGGGGTGGCCTATAGTCGTATGGCGAATGATGAGCGGGCCCGGGTCTTTCTCAGTAAGGCACGGGAAGCCGATCCCTTTGATAAGCGCGCCTATTTTATGACGGAACATCTCTACCATACGATTCTGAAGGACTATCGGATGAAGATGCATGAGGGGATTGGCTATCGCTTCGAGCGGACGGAAGAAGCGGTCCTTTTCCCGCTGATTTCCACCTGGATAGAGAACGGTCGTTCCTATTACCAGCGGCGCTATGGCTTTGAACTTGCTCCACCGGTTCAGATTGAAGTGTTCAAAGACCCGAAGACCTTTTCGGTTCGGACGGTAGGTTTGCCTCGGTTCTGGGCCCATGGGGTCTGTTTTGGCCATGTTCTTGCGATGCGTTCGCCACGGTCTGGGGATTTCAACGCGCGTGAGGTCGTATTGCACGAGTTGGCGCATGCCTATCACCTTCAATACACCGGTGGGCGTGTTCCGCGGTGGTTCACTGAAGGCCTCGCTGAGCTTGAGACCATGCGTATAGACGCCACTCTAGCCCGTGAGATTGATCCCCATATGGCGGAGCGTTTCCGCCAGAAGGAGATGCAGCCCATCTGCATTCTCTCCAGAGCCTTTGAGCAGGCTCGTGATAAACGAACGATGCTGCATGCCTATATGCAGGCCCGATTGGTGCTCGAATGGATACAGGACCGTGGTGGTGGCAAGGCGATCAATGGGCTTATGTCGTCGTTCCGAAAGGGTGATACGGTAGATGAAGCTCTGGAGACCGTGCTTCAGCTTCGTTGTTCAGAGGTAGATCGAACCTTTTTGAAATGGGTAGAGACGAGGTTGGAGCCGTATCTCGAGCCTCATCCGTCGATCTCTGGGCCTCTGCCTCCAACCCGCGCACTGGTCGATCGCTTCGAGCGCGGAAATGGTCGTGCCGGGGCGTTATTAGCCGAGCACGCACGCCGCCGTGGCGATTGGAGAACGGTCGCATCGCTGCTGGCAAAGCCCTTTGTGGGAGGGACGGCTGAGGGGCGTGTTCTACAGGGATATCTGGCCTTATACGAGGGAGATACGGTGCGCGCATACGAGATAGCGCAGGCTCTAAAGGCGGGCGAAAACAGGGGCTTTGAGGTCTCCTGGTTGTTGGCGAGTATCCGTAAGGCGGAGGGGGCACATGAAGTAGCAGCTCAACATCTCGAGGAGGCGCTGACTCTCGTACCCGGCCATATCGATATCCTGAAGAGCCTTGCGGATCTATATCAGGACCAGGGGGACGAAGCTCTACTCATCAAGACCAAGAAACGTCTAGCTCTAGTTAATGAGCATGATGGTCTATTACGAGCTTCGTTGGTCCGCGATCTGCAGCGAGTTGGGGATTCGAAGGTCAAACACTGGTTTGGGCGTTTGATGGAGGTTCGTCCGCTAGACGGGTCTACCTGGGCTATGGCTGGCCGTATGTATCTACAGGGGAAAGGTCGATGTAAGCCCGCGATTACCGCTTTTGAACGTGCCCGGGAGCTTGGTGCTGTACTGGACCAGGAAGCTCTCCTGGACGAAGTGTCTTGTCGAATCCGGTTGGGACAGAAAAAGAAGGCGCGGAAGCTACTTCGGCAATTCCGCGTCACCGATCCGGATCATCCGCGCGTAAAGGCACTTTCCAAACAGGTTGATGACTCGAAATGAGGGCTATAAGCCCATACATTTGGAGATGATCTCCCGCATGATTTCACTGGTGCCACCACCGATGGTGATGAGTCGGGAATCGCGCCAGACGCGGCTGACCAGATATTCGTCCATATAGCCCCAGCCTCCATGAAGCTGGAGACAGCGGTCTGCGACCCAACAGGAGGTCTCACCGCAGTATAGTTTGGCCATGCTTATCTCTTTTACGGCTTCGATCTTTCGGTCGTAGAGGTCCGCTGCGTGGTAAGCAAGTCGTTGGCCTGCTTCAAGACGGGTAGCCATTTCAGCGAAGAGATGACGGGTCGTCTGGAATTTCGACACGGGGCGGCCAAAAGCCTTTCGATCTGTGCAGTACTCCTGGGTTCGTTCCATATTGAGCTTTGAGCCCGCCATGGACGAAATGGAGCCGATGAGGCGCTCACCCTGGAAATTGCGCATCAGATAGTAGAAGCCCATATTCTCCTGCCCGAGGAGGTAGCGTGCGGGCACCCGGCAATCATCAAAGGCGAGCTCGGCCGTATCACTGGAGTGATTTCCGATCTTCTCCAGCTTCTTGGATACCGAGTAGCCCTTTACGTCGGTTGGGAACAATATGATGCTGATGCTGCCGTAGCCGGGTTCTTCGCCCGTCCGAACGAGTAATGTGATGAAATCGGCGCGTGTTCCATTGGTTATGAACGTCTTTGCACCGTTGATAATATAATCATCCCCATCGCGTCGCGCCGTGGTTTGAATACCTGCTACATCACTACCGGCGTTTGGTTCGGAAACACCGAGTGCGGCAACTTTCTCACCGGTGATAGCCGGTACCAGAAACTCCTGTTTCTGTTCGTCTGTGCCCAGGTCTTCAATGACTGGTGTCGCCATATCGGTCTGCACCATAAGCGCCATCGGCACGCCGGCACAGCCACAGCGTACCAGTTCCTCGGCATAGACAACCGTGAACCAGTAGTCCAGACCGGAGCCACCCAGTTCGACCGGATAACGCATCCCCAGATAGCCACGTTTCCCCATATCGTTGAAGACCTCACGTGGGAAAATCTTCTCCTTTTCCCAGGCATTCACATTCGGAGCCAGTTCGTTCTCAACGTACTTTCGAAACGCGGCTCGGAACATTCCATGTTCTTCTGTGAATTGAGGATCCTTCTGCGTCATATTGCTCTCCGTGCCAATCTGGGGACACCATATCTTATGAAGTTCAACTTAACAAGATGATTTCGATATAGCAGTTCGACAAAAAAACAAAAGGCCCGAGGGCTTTTCGCCTCGGGCCTTTTGCAGTCTCTAGTCGCGTTTAACTATTTGATCTCGAATTGGAATTGGGTGATTTTGCCTGTGTCGACATTGGCGTTGTCTATGACTTCCAGACGCCAGGTTCCCTGGGCACTGGTACCAATCCACTTCTTCAGATCGACGACCTTTTCGTAATTATCGTCCGAGGCACCCGATCCGAAATGCTTCACCAGACGGGAGTGTCCATCGGGGGCGAGCAGCCGAACCCGAAGGTCACCAATGTAGGTGTGTGCAACGGCAATACGGAGAGTATGGGACTCCTTGATAACCAGGTTATCCGTGATGACCAGCTCGCTGATGCCACCCTTTTCATCGTTGTCAGGAACGTCAACCGGGAGGTCGAGTGCATTGACGATGGTGGGCTCAGCGGGGATCGCCGCGATCTCTTCTGGGGACGTGGTAGCGCCCGGAAGGATCTTGTCTACGAGGACCTGGTAATCAATGAATGGGTTCTCGTACTCGCGTGAGCTGCTGGGGCGGTTAGCCTGCGGTTGCCACATGAAGTCCGGATGGAGTGCGGTATGACCAAACATCTGACCATGATTCCAGACGCCGTCACCAATAATGCGGGCGTCGGGGTGTTCCATCGGATGGTTCAGGTAGAGGGTATATCCCAAGGTACGCAATTCGACCTGATCGTCGAACATCTGACTGATACGGACGGAATCCGCGAAGGAGTCATCGTCGATGTCGCTGGAATATTCTACCGTGAGCTCGTCGGGCGGGACACCGTCCGTCATCCAATGGATGGTGGTAGTGACCTTTACAGGGTAGACCATCTTTTTGCCCAGTTCGACTTCCTCAGCACCACCCCAATTATAGCGAGTGATTTTCAGTTCGACTTCCACAGGAATGGCTTCCACTTCGGGGGCCGAGACCTGGTATAAGGGCTCTACGTTGAGGACGCGGTAGGCCTTTACGGGTTGATTCCATACCTGCGATCCCGTGTATCGGTCGATGACGAAGGAACGGTCTTTATTGCCGATCTGGTCGGCGAAGAAGACATGGAACGCGGCGGGCGTTACATCCTTGAAACTGACCTTCTCTCGGGCCGCGCTATCCTTATCATAGTCGTTACGACTACCGAAGAACGAGGAGTGGGCTTCCATCCAGGCTTCGGTAAGGAGGGCCTTTACATCGGCGGCTTCGAAGGGAATGCCGTCTACCTCGGTGGCGTAGCGAGGCTCGGTATCCATAACGGATGCCGCTGCCCATGCGTTGCAGTGTCCGTACCAGCTCTCCAGACCAAATTGGCCGTTTCCGTGGTGAAGGATCTCGAACTCGGTCGCAGTATCCACGGCAAAGTCATGCTTGGCCGCGTCCTGAGCCGTGTCGATGGTTTCCGTGATCTCGAGATAGCGTTTGCCGTCTTCGGTCTCGCGCCAGTCCTCTTCTGCATTTTCTTCAATCCAGGAGTTGAGCTTGTAAACCAGTTCGCGCCGCTCAAGGATGAGGGAATTGATCTCCGTGGTCTTTTCCTTCAGTCCGGTCAAGAACGGTACAATTTTGTCGTATTCGATCTTGTCCGATCGGAGCATCAAGCGGTCGTATTTCTCGACCGGCGAATGGTCTTTAAGTTCGAGCGCATCGGTTTTTTCTTTGCTCCAACGGTCCAGATTCGTAGTCGAATTCGAACAATTATAGGAACTGGCATTCCAACGACAGGCGATCCCGTCTTTCTTGTAGGCCCACCAGGAGCCTACCCAGATATCCTTGGAGATGGTGCCGGTCTTAGGCAGCTTATTCCACCGTGTTTCGCCGTAACGGTCGTTATCACTGGTGGGGAAGTTCTGCTGTGCCATGGCAGTGGATGCCACGAAACAGAACAGAGAAAAGAAGAATAGATAGTTTGCGATTTGTAATGTTGTCTTCATGATCCCCTCCTTATTGTCCAGCCGGGACGTTTACGAGTTTCTGGGAGAGTAGGATCCCTTCACCTTGCTTCGTACGTGTGAAGAAGGGCCAGAGATCGCCGTTGCGCCAGAACACGAGGTCGCCGTTATCCTTGAACTCGAACTGACGCATGACCTGGTTCTCATAGGCAGGAACGAAGGTCTTGGCCAGCTGGTGAAGTTCGTCGGGAAGTTGGACGAGTGCATCTGTACCCTGGGATTTGTAAATCCGGGGGATGGTGCGGGGGAAGAGGTCTGAGTTTCCATTCAAGGTTGAATCCAGGTCGGTCTGAATCGTGCGACCATTCGGGAACTGCTTGGAATACAGAGTCTCCGAAATGGGCCGAAGAAGGTCATCCATCTCGAATGTCAGCATATATTGGTGCCGGGTGAGCTGGTGGTTTGCGAACAGAACAGATGCTCCTGCAAACTCGCTAACCTGGGATGGGAACGCCTGGCTGATACGAATGGTAGCCACCTGGCGACGGGTACGATCCACAATACGCTCGTGTACGGACACAACGTCGTACTTGAACAGATAAAAATCGCTCATGGTTACGCGTTCGTCGGCAAGTCGGAGCGACTTGTCCATATCGTTGTGATCGAAGTAGCGCCAGCCCACATAAAAGGTGTCGCCAGCCGCGTAAAAACGGGACGAAAATCCCGCCTGTATAAAGGCGTTGGGTCCAGATGGATCACAATCGGGGCAGTCGGCCTTGCCGCCGGACAATGTTGTGGAAATTCCACCCTCGTCGCTACAGCCGGGCACAGCAAAGAGCATAACGAGCCCTAGTATTGCCGCCCAAAAGGCTTTAAAAGTCAGAGTCTTCATACGTTGTCTCCCTTTCCTATTCACAATCGAAATCCGTTCGTCCACAACCAATCAATCTGGAGTCCATATTTATTCCAGATTCTTACGAACCCAAAGTGTTTTTCGATCTAAAATCTCATTAAATTCTTGTTAAACGTTGCGGGCTAGTACCATTTTTTGTGTATCAACCCAATCAAATCCAGGTTTTTCAACCATTTAACAGGCTCTAACCGTGTTACCAGAAAATCATGGTTGTGGTATCGTTTGGAATCCATGCAGGATGATGACTAGATGTTGCAGGATCTGGTTGTAACGGAGCCCATAATGACGACCGAAGAGACATGTCGACGCTGCGGTATCAGTTGTCATCCGGCCGTTCGAGTGGGCCAACTCCGCGTGGTAGTTCCGGGGGTTCATTGTCAGTTCCTCGCCCAGGGATCCGATGGCCGGTCGCATTGTACGGTCTATGAGAAGCGTTTTGAGGTCGCCCCCTGGTGCCTTTCGGCAGAGGAGGCAGGTAGGGATCATCTATTGTCTCGGGATTGTCCCTATCATGAAGGCCGGAACGACTCGGAGGGGAAAACTCGACTTCATCCCCGGCTTCTTGAGAAAAAAATCCCGGAGATAGCGCGGCAAATCCTCGCGGAGGGTGTACCACGTTGGGTGTCGTCCTATGGCGTCGAAAACATCCTGCGTTCCGCCGGCTATGAGATTTTGAATACCCGATTGGACGAGAATGGCTTTCGCAGGTACCAGGTATCCGATATAAAGCCTGTACCGGAATTTCCGGTTGTGTCTATCGATGAGGAGCCCTGTGACTGATCCATCGCCTGCACCAAGCCTTCGTGTTCGTGGACTCGGTCTGGCCACCACACTGGCCGTGGCTGTGGTTTGCACCATGGTCTTTGGGCCGTTACACGAACGGGTGTGGCATGATGTGGCGGTAGGACGGCTTTCGGAAAATCGAGGGGTTACGGTCACCCACTGGATGAAGGTGCTCAATGAGGCTGGAGTCCAGGTGCCGAACGCGCGCATTGGACCGGAATCGATCGAGCTTGATGTCGTGCAGGCCGATCCCGCAAACGGAGTCGAGGCGGTCGTCGCAACGGTGGTCCTGGGACGAAAGGGGCTCTATGGTGGCGGCTTGATGCTACCGAGTTTTAGTGTTCGGGCCCATGTTCCGGGCAAGGGCAGGGCGCCACCGGAACCCGACCTGGAGTCCGTCGCCAGGCAAGTGGTGGATGTACTGCAGCCACTTGATAATGGTCACTTTTTCCGAGCCAACCGTGGAGAGCGTTTTACGCTCGGCGACGGCAAACGTGGACCCGATGTTCACAAAACCGGTAAAGAGGTCGGAAAACCCCGCCCCGAAGGCCTTGTTCGAATCAGCATCGACTTCCTTATGTGGTGGGTGATCTTTCTGTCGATCTGGTACCTATGCAGCGGTTTCCGGGACATATCGACTCTGACGAAGGAACGGATCGCTTTTTTCGCTGCTATTACCCTGGGGGCCCTTCTGATTCGGCTGATGGGGCCCCTGGCCGGGCCGATTCATGCCAATGAGCACGGGATCCGCGAATTGTCGGCCTTTGTGCCCGCATCTCTTGGGCCGATCGATGCGGCCTGGCCCGATGGACCCTATGGCTACGCCGGTAGCACTATCTACCGATTCCTATCCCTCTTTACCGGATCGATTGGCACAGAGCTTTTGTCGTGGATGGGAGGGATCCTGGCCCTTGGGACCCTGGTAGTGGCCCGATTGACCTTTCTTATGACCCGTAGTGAATCAATTAGTCGGATGGCGGCGGTATGGTACGCTATCCTACCGATTGCGGTTCGCGCGGCACCCACCGAAAGCCCGCTTCTTTGCGCCACCCTATTTGTATTTGTGGCCGCGATTGTGGCGCATCGAGCCATAACCCAGGCCCGTTGGGAATGGCTGTTTCTGGCCCTGGGGTTATCAGCCCTGGCCATTCAGACCCATATTGTGACTGTGGCGTGGCTGGCTCCGATCGGGTTGTCGGTCTTTCTTTTCCCGGCAGGAAAACGACGATGGGGCTTCGCATTTGTGGCCCTGCTGCTCATTATTACCGCACCCCATCTCATCCATGCCTTCCGCACCTTCATGTTTGGCGATGTGGATTCGCCGAATCCGCTGGCCCGAATTGCCCATCAGTTGGGCCATGCAGGCATCGGACCTTTGAACCCATTTATAATTCCATTCGCCTTTTTGCCGCTGGTCCTGGTGGCATTGGTGAAGATGAAGGGGATGGCTCGATGGATCTGGCTATCGGTCCTCATTACGATGATGCCTCTGGCGGTGAGTACCACCCAGACCCTATCCGATGTTGTGCGGTACCAGGCGCCCCTTGCGGTGGTGTTGCTGGTATTGGGAAGTTACGGGATATGGCAGCTCAGTGAGAGCGGCGACGATGGGAGGCAGGGGCGTATACGGGCACGGATATTGAATGCGTTGGTAGTGTGTACAATCCTGCCTAGCCTGCCCTTGATCATGGTGTCCGATCCGGAAACTGCAGTGGCTCTTACGGCCGAGGAAGCAGCGGTCCAGGGGCATCTCAGTCGTGGTCTGGAAGTGCCCAGTCCGCGGGAACGAATACACACCAGGCATAAGGCCGCACGTCCATGGTGGGTGTTACCCGAGACCGCACCGCGAGATCTGGGGTCACTCTATCGGGTGCAAACAGGTGATACGCCCACAATCCCGGTGCTTATTACCACCGGGTGTATTACGCAGCCCGACGAGGGGGCGCGGGCCCAGACGGCACTAGACGAAGCTTGTGCCCGCGCATTGGGCCGAGGTTACCGTCCAATCGCTATTATGCCCGCTATACCCGAGGGCTTTGCCGGGCTACCCCTCTGGTTTCATCCACGTCGCCCCAACGCTCCGAGCCTGGGCGTATACCTGCCCGGTGCGAAGCGGCGATAGACAACGGTTATTCGGGCGTTTGAATCACGATGTATCGGGCGTAGCCCTCGCGGTATACGAGCAGAACGGCCGGTCCCTGCAATTTGGCTGCGAGGGAATAGAATTCGCTCGGTTTTACCAGTTCGATCTGGTTGACCTCGAGAATGATGTCGCCAGCCTCCAGCCCGACGCCTTCGGCTGAGCTTCCGGGACGGATCGAGCTCACCAGAAGGCCGGTAGCATCAGCCGGCAACCCAGCCCGTCGAGCCGCACGTCGTGATAGGCCTTTTACGTCGATACCTGCGAGCATCTTCGTGGCTGTCAACGGGTGGTTCGGTCGTTCCACGAGTGTCCGATCCTGGTTGCCCACCTTGATCTTATATTTGATACGGCGACCATCGCGGATGACAAGGAGTTGGGTCATCGTTCCGGGGCGGATCAGGGCAACTTCATTCCGTAGCTGTTGTACGTTTCGGGTGGGGGTGTCATCGACGGCGATAATTACGTCGCCGCGCTGTAGACCACCACGGTCGGCCGGGCTATCCGTTTCAATATACGATACGAGGGCTCCCTCGTTGGTTTTGAGGCCAAGAGCTTTTTGAAGCTCGGGTCGGACGTCCTGAATGCCGACTCCGAGCCATCCACGCACCACATGTCCATCTTTGAGGATCGTCTCCATAATGGGTAGAGCCATGCTCGAAGGGATCGTAAAACCGATGCCCTGGGAGCCACCCGAGCGACTCAGGATGGCCGTGTTGATGCCGACGAGGAGTCCGTCGGTCGTGACGAGTGGACCACCGGAGTTTCCCGGATTGATGGGCGCATCCGTCTGGATGAAGTTCTCATAGTCGGTAATGTTGACGTTGGTTCGCTGGAGGGCACTTACAATTCCCATGGTAACAGTTTGGCCCACCCCAAATGGGTTACCGATGGCAAGAACGACATCTCCGATCCGCAAATCGTTGGAGTCGCCCAGGGAGATGGCGGGCAAACCCTTCGCCGGTACTCGGAGTACGGCGATATCCGTCTTTTTGTCGGTTCCGACGACCTCGGCTTTGAGGCTACGCCCATCATGAAGTTTTACCTGGATTTGAGAGGCCCCCTCGACAACATGATTGTTGGTCAGAATGATCCCATCGCTACGAACAATGACTCCCGATCCCGAGCTGGTGGGAACCTGGCCCCGTAATCCTCGACGATGATGAGGGCTATTCCCGTAGAAGGGATGGTTGGACCGAGTCGTCTGGGCCGAAATATTCACCACCGACGCGATGGACTTGTCGACAGCGTCCGCAAAGGAGAGCCGAAGGCTTGTTCGTGGGGATTGTGTCGGCCGTGGCGTTGGGCGATATGCCTGACCGGTCGCGGCCTGGGCGGCGCCGTTGGATTGCAAACCGGGTAGTACCTGGCTCATCACGATCCCCAAGACCAATAGGAAGACACCCCACCGTGTGAATGGGTGTCGCCGGAATCGAAGGTAGGTAGGGTTCTGCATAAGGCTCTGCCTCGCTGGATATGTTGCGACGAATGGCCCTCCCCGTAGGGGAGTCTGACTCTATAATGGTCGGGTTGAAACGGACATTCCCTATTTTGTGCTCTTGCACCCCATTCGAAGGCGGCCTATCATGTGGCGGGCCGTGCCGGTATAGGCTTATAGGGTCTTTGGTTGCCACCTTGAAGGTGCTCTTGTGAAGCCTCACGTACTTGTAGTTTGTAAACGTTCACTCCTGGATTTACTGGGTGGTGAAGACGGTGATGCCAGCTTTCAGGCTATGGTGGATGAACATGAGGTTGTTCGTGAACGTCATGAGCGTGCCCATACTGAAAACGAGGCTACCATAGCGGCGGTACGGGATGCGTTGGAAAAAGCAGGCTGTACCTTCGTGGTACAGGAACGACCGCTTCTGAACATTATGGGAGAGGATGTGTACGATCTGGTGGTGTGTGTGGGGGGTGATGGCACCTTCTTGAGTACCGCACACTCGGTGCAAGATATTCCGATGCTGGGGGTCAATAGCTCCACAACGTTCAGTGTAGGGCGGTATTGTGGTGCGAACATCGAGACCTTTGGCTCCATGTTGGCCGGAATTATTGACGGCAAATACAAGCCGTCTCGTGTGTACCGGCTCCAGGTTAAGATCAATGGGAAGATCGCCGCACCACCCGTCCTGAACGAGGTTCTTTTTGCAAATAAAATGCCCGCCGGTACCTCTCGGTATATTCTGACCGTCGGTGATCGTGCTGAGCGTCAAAAATCGAGTGGAATCTGGGTTGCTACGGCTACCGGTTCGACCGCAGCCATTCGTTCGGCCGGAGGGAGCCCAATGCCCGCTGGCATGGGGGAACTTCAATATCTGATACGCGAACCCTATCCCCAGCCGGGAGTCGAGGTACGGTTACGGCGCGGTATTCATGGCGAGACTATCCGTGTAGAGAGCCGAATGCAGGATGGGTTCTTATTTGTGGATGGCCCCCGCGCTGAAGTGGTGGTTCCGTGGGGTGCGATTGTCGAATTCGTCCCGGGCTCCTATCCACTCGATATCTACTGGGGGGACTATGATGTGTTCCATCCGTCCTGAATTCAGCTCATAAGCCATTTCTGTGCTGAAATTCCTCGACCCGTTTTACTTCCCCGTTGAGTCCGACCTTCCGGAATAATCTGGCCGCCTGGTCGATCATCTCGGCGGCTGCGGTGCGCGCGACCCCGGGCAGATTTCCACGGACGGCCTCTTCGGCCAGGAAATAGTAGGTTCGTGCCAGGCCTTCCAGGTCCTGCAGTGTTCGTTGATGCTCAATCAGAGCATTGAGTTCCCGGTGGATTGCCCGTCCGTCTGCATGCTTTTGGCTTTTTGTTTTTACCAGAGTCAGCTTTGCGCGTAGGGCGGTCTTCTTGTCGGCGATCGAGAGGGCCAATTGAATGGCTTTCTTGGCGCAACGGCTAGCCTGGTCGGGTTCCCCGATAATGTTGTTGGTTTGTGCCAGGAGCTCTAATCGTCGGGCCTCGGTGCCTGGTTGCGTGGAGGGGTCAATAATCGTTTTGGTGAGTACACGATGGGCCGCCCAGGCATCGGGGCGTGCCAGGAGGAGCTCGGCTTCTATCAGGATGGCTTCGTAGGCATGGGGCATCTCGCTCAACCGCTCGAACTCGAATCGTGAGTTCTGGACCAGTTCCAATGCTTCTTCGAAGCGGTGCATCCCTCCAAGAAGCCGTCCGAGTTCCAGATGTAGACGTGCTTTTTGATGGGAACTTTCGGACGTCTCATATGCCTCTCGTAAACGCTGCTCTGCACCCACAAAGTTATCTCTGCGTTGGGCTGCGTGGCTCTGGGCCAGGACGACCTGGACCTGGAGATCGAGGTCCTTGCTATGTTGTGCCAGACCGTCTGCCCGGTGGAGCAGCTGTTCGGCCGCAGTTGATTGGTCGGTATGCAGCTTATTTTCTGCCAGCCGAATCAGCAGCGCAACCGATCGCTGCGGAGTTTCCTGTAACGCTTCATCGCCGACTCCAGCCAATGCGGTCTGTGCTCGTTGGATGAAGGTGTCTCGTTCCTGCTCGGTACCGGTCAGCTCGGCACGGACCGTCAGCAATTCCGCAAGATGATGTCCAAATTGCTCGACTGGATAGGCCTGGGCGAGGCGAGCAGCCCGTTCGAGGACTTCAAAGGCCTCCATTGTCTGACCGATCCGTGATTTGACGTCGGCGGTGAGAATTACCCCTCGGATATACAGGGTGAAATCCTGTTGATTCAGAGGGCTCCGCTCCGCACGGGTGCTCAAGGCCTGTACAATTCTGGATGCGGCATCCGAGGCATCGGAATAGGCACCGATGGTGAGGGCATGGGTGGCCATTCGTTCGGCTATTTGCAGCGTGTCTCGTAGTTTGCCCCGCCCCACATGATGCTCCAAGATTCGATTTGCAGTCGCCAGGGAGTCGTTGGATGTATGCGTATTCAACCAGGCGACGGCTCCGTCATGAATCGAGATCCGCAGAAAGCGGTCACGGATTCTTGGTGCGGCTCGAAAGTAGCGGCGTGAATCAAAGGTGTAGCCTTGACGTCCCCCCAGCTCGTGTACCCGACAGGGGACAACCACGCCGTGGCGAGCCCAGAGACGAAGTGCCGAGTCCGCAGTCGGGCCCAGGATGGACTGAATCATGTCGGTGGGCACGGGGCCTCCACAGGCCGCAACGGCGTTCAAAACTGTTGTTTCGAAGACGCCCGGGGTTTCCAGGTACTTGGAAAGAGGTTGGCCGAGCATAGCGTCGATGGCTGCTGAATGTATGATGCCAGGGCGTCCCTGTGCCGTCTCCAACACCTGATCCCAGTCTACATCTTTGTTCTTCAGTACTGTTGCGAAGTGTTGAATGATCTCTTGTGATGGCTTGTCCGGTAGGGGATCCACATCGATGACAAATCTTCCGACGTTGGATTTTGGCCTGAGCTTTGCGCGCGCTGGGGCATCGTTGCGCATCCCAAGAATAACGAGCCAACGGCCGGGGCGAATCCGGTCGAGCCATGCGGAGAGGAGTCGGACGGCCCCAGGCCGAAGCAATTCGGCCCGATCGATGGAGAGCACGGTGGGCGCGTCCTTGAACACCCCACGCAGGAAACGCGAACTGAACTCCAATACGTCATCCATGACCTGTTCCGGGGCCATAGCGTTGATATGCGATCGCTGTTCGGCCCCCGACAGAGCCGCCAGGGCTGCGGCCGATCGCCGAATCAGGTGAACTTGTTCCTCCGGGCTCCCAACGAAGCCCGCGCTGACCAGCTTTTTGACGGCCTGGCCGAAGCGGGCCTTTAGTTCCTCACTCGAAGCCGTGGTGTCGAGTTTCGTGGCCCGAAGCAGGAGTTCACTGAAGGGGCGTCCGAACAGGTCGACTGGACCGCTCCAGGGATACAATCGAATGGTGTGGGTTTTCGGATTCTTTTTTCGGGTCAACGCAAGAAACTGGACCAGGAGGCGAGAAATTCCGACTCCCGACGGCCCTCGTACTACGACGCAGCGCGAAATGGAGTTCTGGATTACATGTTGAAAGTGCTCATCAAGTTGTTCGAGCTCAGCGCTGCGACCCAGGAAGTGTTTCGGTATGAGCGCGGGTTGGGACAGTATTGAATCGCTGGCGTCAAACGAAGGGGGGATGACCATGGTGTCAAGGTTCCCCATCTCCTTGTTCGCACTTTCCTTTGGGTCTACCCCCCAATTGATTTCCGGCTCGGGTATGGAGACCTCTTCTTTGGCTTCTTCCACGATCTCTTCTGCAGGCTCCGTTTCCTCGACTTGAACCGGCCCATCGCGGTGCGAGGTCATATTTCGTAGGATGGTCCGAAGATAGTCCGAGACGACGGCTGGTGTTGATGGGCGCGCCTCCGGTCGTTTTTCCAATAACGACATGATCAGCTGAACCAGGTCGGTTGGGAGGTCGGCACATGCCTTTTGTTCTTGTAATGGGGCAGGGGGTTGAATTTGATGAGCTACCAGGTATTCCTGCGCGCTTGCGGCCTTGATTGGAGTTCGCCCAGCGAGCATCCGGTACATCATCACACCCAATGAGTACAGATCACTAGGGGCTTCCAGCTTCTTTCCCATAGCTTGTTCGGGTGACATATAGGCTGGTGTCCCAAGGACTACGGAAGCGGTGGTGAGGCGTCCGAGATCGTGTTGGTCCTCGTCCTCATAGGAGCGTGCCAGCCCGAAGTCCACCACCTTTACGAACCAGGGGTCTCCCGCCAGGCTGCAGATCAGCACATTCTCGGGCTTCAGATCGCGGTGAACGATTCCCTCCTGCTGGGCAGCTTCGAGGGCCAACGCCACCTGCATGGCTACGTGTACAGTCGTTTTTACGTCGATCCGTTTTTCCCGTGCCAATCGTGTTTGGAGGGACTCGCCGTTAACCCACTCCATGATGATATAGGGGGGAGTTTTCTTAGCGATTTCATAGCCGTGCACTGTAACGATATGTGGGCTTTGCAATCGGGCTACCACCTTGGCTTCACGAAGGAAGCGCTCTTCCAGCTTCTTCTGATCGCCGAATGGGGCGGTGAAGAACTTGATGGCGACCTTTCGTTTGAGGCCGAGGTCTTCAGCGAGCCATACTTCGCCCATTCCGCCCTTACCGATCTGGCGCGCGAGAAGGAAGCACTCCCCAATTCGGTCTCCACGCTTCATAGTTGCGTCCCGTCGTGGACTGGGGCAGCATGTTCGGCGGAGATGCGTCGGTCCTGGTGGGCTGCCCGGCCTTCAAAGCCGGTGTGAGGTACGTCACCGTATCTCAGGGGGGTTCGATTCCCCTGCGTCTCCGCCAATGCATCGATAGGACAGATTGGAGGATTTCTTGTTCTGTGGCTCGGTCTCATACGGGCTATCCTACGCGATCATTACGAGACTGTGGAGTCCGCGACGAGAACCGGTTATTGGTCTTGCTCGGTTTCGACGTCCTCCGACGAGCTTTCAGAGCCGGGTTGGATGGGTTCCGGCGGAGGCGGGTCTGCGTTCATATGGGTCATCTCTATCGTTGGGGTTGGCATATCGGCCAGTGGCTCGGGTTGATCCGGCTGAAATTTTGGAAAGAGGCCGGCACCAAATTCATCGAGAAAGCCACGTTCGATGAGAAATACGAGAACGGCCACCAGAGAGATATTCAAGAATACCGTCAGGGCCACTGTATCCTTGATCAGCTCTGCGCCCTCAATCCCCAGGGACAGGGGGACCGTAGCCAGTACCACTGCGGCCAATCCGCGCGGGACCATGGCCCAGGCGAGCAGGGCCTCGCCAAGGGGCGCCGTTCGTGGAAAGATCCAACGGACGGGTATGATTCGTGGCAGCAGGGGAAGGGGGGCCAGGATCAGTGCGCAAAGCCCCGGGCGACTCAGGAAGGACGAGGGGGCTACCGTAAGGCCCAGGAAGAAGAAAAACAGTGCTTTGAGTAGAAAGACCACCTCTCGATAGGCCACTCGTTCGGTATCGGATAGGCGGGTGAGCCCTAGACGACCGGATTCTGGTTCCTCCAGTTCCTCCAGTTCCTCTGGCTCCTCCGGCTCCTCCGGCTCCTCCGGCTCGTCTTCGGCCAGGTCGTCGTTGTCTACCTGCTTTTTCTCGCGTTTGCCCACATTGCCCATGGTGATTCCCAGGCTGAGGGCAGCGATCGCTCCGCTGATACCCATCATTTCGGCGCTGCCGTATACCACCATGGCGTAGGCCAGGGTGGTGAACATGGCGTTATCAACGCGGCGCATAAAACCCAGGATGAAGGACCAGAGAATGCCCGCCGCAATTCCAAACACCAGCGCCAAGGCGAAAGACAAGGCGGCGTGCTGGACCAGCTTTCCAGTATTGACCGCAGCTTCACCCGCGATTCCGGTGGCGATTCCAACCGTGCCGATGATGCATAGGACATCGGTGATGGCACTCTCCAATGTGAGGATAGATGTCGTGGATTCGCTGCAATCAAGACCCTTCACAATGGGGATGACCACTGCGGACGAGGTGCCGCCAAGGATGAAGCCGGCCATGACGGCCTCCCAGCCCCATAGACCAAGGATCAACGCACATACGACTGTGAGCAGGCTCACTGTAAGACTGAAGGTGAGTAATGCGAACGGTACGGCCCGACCGGCCGCTTTCAGCAACGAGCTCAGAGGTAGGGATAAGCCGCTCTCGAAGAGGATCACGACCAGGGTGATGGCTCCCAGCAGGGGCCACATGGTGCCGAAGTCACGATAATCCAACCAACCAAAGCATGGGCCGGTCAGTACCCCCAGGATCATTAATAAAAGAATATCCGGAATACGGGTTTTCTTGAAGATGACATCAAGAAGGTGGGCTGTGAACACGAAGAGTCCGGCTCCGAGTACCAGTTTTTCCATGGAATTCCCTATCCGTGGTTTGGCGAAACTGTCGAAAAATACACCGTCGTATTTGTACTACGGACTGGTCCGCAAGGCGAATCGAGGTGCAGGCGGTTGATCAGTTGCAGGGATCGTTTAGCTCGCCAGGCGTGCCCCGATTGGCATACGCATCGTAGTTCATCTTCCCCTTACACCAGTTGGCCCCTACATTGTTGTTGCCGGAAGGGGAATCGAGGGTCAGAGATTTGCCCTTTTCGTGGGGGAAGTGCGTGTTGTTGTACTGGACCCGATCGATCTCCACCCCATTACAGTCCAGAATGATCTCGTCGGATCCGTTGTCGAGAATGAACTCGTTGCCGTTATAATCAAACTGCACTGGGACAGCGACATTGGGATCTTCGGCCAGAAGGGCGTATCCACCGGGTATCACATGGATATGCTTGTTGATGACCAGATAATTATCGTGGTTGTCGCGAATACTACAGTTGTGCAGATTCAGGGTGATATCCAACGTCGCATTATAGAGTTCAAACCACTCCGTGCCCTCATCCCACGGCCAATACGCCTTTGGTTCCTTCATGATCTCATTGATGACCAGTTGCCCGGTTGCCGTGGGCGATCCACCGCAGGCTACACAGCCACCACCGCAGTCTACACCGGTCTCCGCCCCGTTTTGGACCCCATCGTTGCATTCAGGCTCCTGGCAGGCCCCGTCGGAGCAAACTCCGTGCGGGCAGGTTGGGCCGGCTCCGTTATCGGTGTCGCCATTACAGTCGTCGTCGATACCGTTGCAGCTCTCTGTGCCTGGATCCGGGGGGGGGCATGGGGTCTCCTGCCCGCCAGTACATAGGTCGACCACAGTGAGACAGGCACCTATGCCACAGTTTCTGGTGCCCAGCTCTTCGTCGACGAACCCATCGCAATCGTTGTCCACGCCGTCACATATTTCGGATCCGCCGGGTAATGGCGTGCAGTTGCCTTCGGAACCGTTAATGCAGATATTGACGGTATTGGTACAGGGCCCGGTACCACAGGTGATGGTTCCGAGCTCTTCATCCACGTCGCCATCGCAGTCATTATCTACGCCATCGCAGGTTTCGGCGGTCGGAGAAGTGGGCGTGCAGAACTGGGTATTTCCCCCCACACAGGCGGGAACCTCCACCTGGCATGCGCCTTGGCCACAAATCAGGGTACCCGAATCCTCATCCGTCTGACCGTTACAGTCGTTGTCAAAGCCGTCGCAGGTCTCCACGGTTGGTGTCAGAGGTACACAATTCTGGGCCTGTCCATTGACACAGGCGGCTACGGACTGGGCGCAGGCGCCGACGCCACAGGAGGTGTCACCAAGGGCTTCATCGATGGCCCCGTCACAGTCGTTGTCGAGTCCGTCACAGCTCTCATTGGTGGCACCTTCGAGAGGATCGCAGGGGTTTAATTCACCCTCCACGCAGGTTGGAACCGTATGCTCACAAACGCCAACACCACAGGTGCCGTCACCCAGATCTTCATCCACCCCCCCATCGCAGTCATTATCATTCCCGTCACATATCTCGACGCTGGCGCCGAGGATGGGATTGCAGGCAACCTCCTGGCCATAGACACATACGGCCTGGGGCAGGTCGCATTGGCCCACCCCGCAGACGGTTGCGCCCAGATCTTCGTCGGTGTCGTCGTCGCAGTCGTTATCGATATCGTCGCAGATCTCTTCGGAACTGCCGTTCATGGGATCGCAGGTCTGGGGTTGCCCGTCTTGACATAGGTCGATGGTCTTGGCGCAAGCACCGACACCGCAGCTCTCCTGACCAAGCTCCTCGTCGGTGTCACCGTCGCAATCATTATCGAATCCATCACAAAGTACTTCTTCGTCCTCAAAGAAGGTGACACCGCTGGTGTCGCAGATCCAACTTCCGTCGACGCAGCGGATGTCGACTTGAAAGAGGCAGACGCCGCTTGTTGGACAGCCGCTTTGTTGCTGGTTCGTCACATCATTATCGACGAGGCCGTCACAATCATTGTCGATCGAGTCACAGATTTCATCGCTGGGCGCGGTCGGGGCACAGAGCATCGGTGTGCCGTCCACACATTCCGATACGGTCGTCGCGCAGGCTCCAACGCCGCAACTCACATTATCAAAGCCCTCATCCACGAGGCCGTTACAGTCGTTGTCGATGCCATCGCATAGTTCGGGTTGACCCCAGCCTATATCGGGGATGGTCGGATCGCAGGGTTGGCAGGCATCGACAATTTCATCTCCGTTCCAATCGGTACATTCGATGTCGACTCCATCGCAGTCCTCGTCGATGTCGTTTCCACATTCTGTACAGGGATCTTCGTAATCAATCGGGTGGGCATCTGGGTTGGTGTCATCACAGTCGTGGGCCGGATGGAGTCCCGGGCAACATAATGTGATGTCGCAGTCCGGTACGCCGTCGCCATCGGCATCACAGGTATGCGAGCCCTTCAAGAGGCAGTCGGTAACCCCCCCTTCGCTGATATTGAAGACCACCATGGTGGCGGCCACAAGTTCCCCGTCGACTTCCGCGATGACCTGGGCCTGCACGTAACCCTTCAGACTCTTGGGAACCAACTTGATGATATAAGGGGACGAATCAAAGGACCAGGTGGAGAGGTCGAGTTCGTAGGGTTTCTTTTCGGGTGCGTGGGTGCCATCCTCGACGCCCCGCATCTGAATTTTCAGGACATCGATATGGTCGATCCCAAGGGCTGGATCCAGTTGCACCCGCAAAAAGGTGTCATCGGATCCAGGCTGCGAACAGGCGCTGAAAGCCAGCACGGTTAATGCGGGCAGAAAAAACCTAAACCAATTCATAAATTTATCGGACATCGCGACGATGGTATCAGACCTGATTGGGGTTTCCAGCATGGCCTCGCATCAAGGCTTTAAGATCAGGGCAGTCGGTGTATCTCCCTGGCGAATATGGAGAATCTGATTCGCGTCAACGCTGAATTCCTGCGATGTGCCAGCATTATCAGGCCAATGGACGGTGATCTGGGCCGTACATGCGTTGCCAAGACCAAAATGGAGCACCAGGTCCTGTTGTAGCCCAAAGTGGCCATGTCCGCCGTCCACGTGGCGAGTCTGCTGGGTATCCTCCGTCACGACCACGACCCGGGCCCCGATGGCGGCACGGTTACTGCCTTGGGTACCTTCAAGACGAAGTTGAAGCCAATTGCTGGTGCTACCCATCTGATTTTCGAAGAATTCAATCTGTGAGGTTTCACCGCATTCCACGCCGGCCGGCCCGGAGCAGCGATGACGCGAATGGCCTACAACAATGTCCACGTCGCCATCCCGGTCAAAGTCCGCCACAGCGACCCCATGGGAGCGAAAATGTTCGAAGTAGTCTGCTACCTCGAGCCGTTGGAACGAAAGAGGCGAGTCCTGATGATAGAGGAGGCCCTTATTGCCGGGATAATCGGATGCGCCGATATAGATGTCGAGCCAACCATCATTATCGAAATCGAATACAGTTCCCGTCATATCACCGTGATCCCAGAAGCTGCCTGGATCGATCCGGGTAAGACCGGTCACTTCGTTTCCCGGCCGTTCAAATCGGACCTCCGTATCGCCCTGATTGACCAGAAGCTCGCTGGGATCGGAGTTGGTGCCCACGTCGTGATGAACTATCTCGTGGGTCATCAGATCCTGGTAACCATCGTTGTTGATATCGGCGCAGACGGTGGTCCCCGAGTTTCCTCCCAGGCTGAAGAGTTCCCGGCCATAGGCATGATTCCAGCGGTAGTTGGGTCCAAATGCGTTGGCCAACGAGGCACAGATGTTGTCATCTGGCAGTGGGCAGGTGTCACATTCGGATTCCGACGGATTATCTCTGCAAAAGCACTGGGCGCTGAGGTTGTCACGCCAATCGGTACGATGGTCGAAAGCATAGCCTGACGCCACACTCTCATTGAGGTAGAGCGTGCCCTGCGGGCTGGTTACTCCCCTCCAGAGGTGATTAGGCGCTCGTCCGTAAGAGCTCGCCATGAGCTCCGCTATACCATCATTATTCAAGTCACAGGCCACAGCCCCCCAGGCCCAGGAGTGTGATTTCGCGTTGTTTAGATTGTCGAAGAAGTGCCAGTCCTCGGTATGGAGACCTGTTTCGTCGGTGACGTCTACAAATCCACCCTCTCCATCGCCGCGTAGCAGACGGTCGGGCATGGCCACGAGTCCGGGCAGTTCGTTATGTGTGATCCAGATGTCCAGGTTTCCATCGAGATTGTAATCGATGAAACTCACACCCGCTGGATTGCTGGGTTCGTTGGCGAACCGAGCGGCGCTATCCTCGGGTCCCAGGCGAAAGGTGCCGTCACCATTGCTCAGCATGATCTCCGATGTTTCGCTATCGGATGTTGTCGGGTCGGTACGGCTCTGTCCGGTATAGATGTCGAGCAGCCCGTCATTGTTCACATCGGCCGTGGTGAAAACCTGACCGGGCCGCCCCAGATTGGGATCGTCCTGGAGCCGAAGGGTCAAGATCCCGGTGGCCTGTGTCACGTCCTCAAAGGTGCCGTTACCTGTATTTCGGAGGATCCAGCGGCTTCGATTTCCTTCGGGCCCGAAATCATCCGGTCCACCTCCATTGCGGACCAACAGGTCGGGCCAGCCATCGTTGTCGATATCGGATACGGCTAGTCGAATACCCATGACCCCGTCCAATCCCCAGGCACTTGTCGTGCGTGTGAAGGCCTTTGTCCCGGGTTCCCAGAGGCTCCCAGGGTTGCAGCTCGGTGTACTGGAATCCGTGCTTTGTCCGTCATCGGGGGTGCTGGTTTCGGTGTTGGTGTCGACAGAATCCCCGCCGTTGGCTGTGGATCGGGGACCACAGGCGGCCAGTAGGCAGACGCCGAGAACGCATAGCTTCTTCAAGAAGGTCTCCATGACATCCGGTCGGTCGCAAACAGGCGACGTACGCATCCTATCATATTCATGATGCACCGGTCAGGGGGCGGGACCGTCGGCGAATACCGGATTATGGGTATCACGTGGGATTTCACGGGCGATGACATTGATGATCTTGAACCAGATCAGAACCTCTGGTGTGTAGAAGGGTTTTCCAGTGCTCAACAGGGCTACGCTGATATCCCGCTCCGGATCCGCCCAGACCATGATATTGGAGAAGCCCATATGGCCGAAGGCCAATGGAGCCCCACGGCCGAACATTCCGAACCGTTCCCCGCCGACCATATAGCCGTAGCCATAGGGCACCGGCACCAACATGACCCGATCGAATTCGCCCTTTGTTTGATTGACTACAGCTCGACGAAGAGTCTCGGGCTGTAATATCCGGACACCGTCAAGCTCACCACCCCGAAGCAGTAGTTCACAAAATAGACCGATCTCATTCGCCGTAGCGATGATATTTCCGGACGGGACCACGGCGGTCAGATAGCGCGGGTCATTGGCATAGCCGATGACGGTGGGTAGATCGGCTCCCAGAGCCCGGCGAATAACTCTCGTGAAAGGAAATCTGGCCTTCGGACCCGTGGCCGCGTCCTGGGCGACCTCATGAAGGCGGTCTCCAGGAACACCGTAGGCCAGATCTTGAAATCCCAGGGGGTCTCGTAGTTCTTCCTTCAAGAAGGTCTGTAGATCTTTGCCAACCGTATTCTTAATGATCTCCGCGAGTAGAAAGCCCGAGGTAACGGTGTGGTAGGCCAGTTTCTTATGCCCCCCTGAATTGGGCTTCATGGCACATATAATGTCCACGACTGCGGCGGGGTTTTCGAGGCTTTCCAGCTTCATGGCATGTTGGGGGGGTAGGGCGACACCCGCCCGATGTGTCAGGAGATCACTGATGGTCACAGCACCCTTTCCATGTTGTGCGAAGGCTGGGATGTAGTCTGCGACCCGGTCGTCCAAGCGGAAATTTCCGCGTTCCATTGCCATATGGACGAGGGTGGCAGTAATCGCTTTGGATGCCGAAAACAGGTTGTATAAGCTATCCGGGGTGGATACTTCCCGTCGGTCCTCGAATGTCGCTCCCGGATGGTTTCCACAACTATGTCCAATGGTGCGGTCCATAACGATTCGACCGTGACGCCGAATACAGAGTGCCATGGATGGACTGAGACCCGTACGGTAGAATCGAACCAGTGCGTCCCAGATCGCATCTGTATTTCGCTTCGACAGCCCCGTCTCCTCCGGTGCGACTTCAGCCGTACTCACGCGTGTTACTTCATCGGGGTCATAACGCCGAACTCGGCGCGGGAGCATATGCACGAAATGGTCGGGCAGGTATTGGAGGTGCTTGTCCATATGGACTCAACGACGCAGGCCTATGAGTAGGATGAATGTGGGGCGCCCAGAGCGCTGTAGATCCGGAGCATGCCAGACTCGGGCCACCGATCGCAATACGCTGATAACTTACGGGTCAGCCCCAGCCACCGCCACCGCCACCGCCGCCACCGCCACCACCACCTTTGCCTCTGGTGGCATCGGACGGGATGATAGTTTGCTCTGAGTGTTCGATGACGGAGAATCCATATAGAGATCCGAGAAAGAGGGCCGTTCCAACGATTGTAACGCTGCCGTGGGCTAAGGCTACGCCCAGGGGGCTCTCGGCAAATGTGGCGACCTTGGTCGCCGCGATAAGACCCAGCCCATTTACGGCCAGGATCACGGAGCTGGTCAAAGCCGTCAGAGCCATCGTAATCCGGGCTTTACGGTTACTGGTGTCTTCGGGCCAGGTGTATATCAAGCGCATGGGAACAATGAGCGCCAGAGTAAAGCCGATAAGACAAAGAGGGCCGAAATCGAGAGACTGCGCCAGTCCGGCATACATGGCCCATCCATCCAGTTGGCGATGTGTACCGTATAGGATGATTTTTCCCAGGGCGTAGGTGAACACTCCCACGGCAATGAGTAGTGCAAAGACTTCCAGCTGTTTCCGGATATGCTGGAATGACTCCCATTCGTCCTCGTCCGATTCGCGGGTATCCTCCTCTTTGACGAGATTTTGGCGAGGAAGGAGGGCCGCGATTAGAGCCAATATGCAGCCACCCAGGTAGACGGCTATCCCCCAATCCGGGTTCGCATTTCCAGGCTGGCTGATATAGGTTGTACTTCGGTATCCGACGGCAACATATAAGCACAGCATCATCCCCAGAGTGGCCGGAACAGTGACCCAGCGTGGGGTTCGATACACGAGAATACAGACGGCCAGAGCCAGCACAAGTCCTACGGTGCCCGGCCACATCTCGAAACCCGTGATGGGGGCCAGGGCGGTACCATCGGCCCCTGGTGCAGTTCCTCCACCATGCCAGGGGAACAGGATCGAGGCAGCCATAATCGACGCAGCACCAAAACCACCAATGAACTGCATCGTGCTTCGGTTCATTGTGAATGTGAAGGAGAATCGGGAGCCTTTTTCCTCGACGACCTCCTCACGCTTATCGTCGTTCATGCCCCCCGGTGTTGGTTCCGGAGTCTCGTCTGTTTCCTGCGGGTTATCAGCCATAATACGCGCCATGCACCGGCGAAATCTGAATCCGGATCTCCGTAGCGAAAGGTAAACATTTCCCCCAAAGAGGTACTGACACGATTATACGGCTTCCCGTTATAGAGGCCAGAAAACGAGACCGCTTTATACGTGCGCGAGCCAGAATCGTTGATGCCGACTTAAAGCAGAGCCGGATGACCCAGAAATTCTAGCGCGGTTCGAGGGCGATGGAGAGCATCTCCAATTCGGCGCCCATCGACGCCCTGGTTTCTTCTCGTGCCAACTCGCGTCGGTACTCGAGAAGGGCATCGCGATGTTGGGGAGTTGCGTGGTGTGCGATGGCGAAAAACAGGTAGATGCGGAGGTTGGCCGCACTCGAAGATGTTTTCTTCATCGTGTCCAGAGCGATCTGGAAGTATTTGTCCTGGGGGGGCTTGGACTGGCCCAGCATCAGAGCCGCCTTTTCCTTGCGGAACATTTCACGAAGATCACCCTGGCCGTCGTCCTGGAGCACCTGGGCGTAGCAGTCAACGTTGTCTTTGCACTCACCAATCAACTCCAGTTGTGCTTTGATGCGGCGATTATCGGCCAATTGCTGGCCGACCCGTTCTTTCTTTTTGGCCGGTGTGCGGACCTTTGCAGCGAAGTCGGGTAGATCCTCCGGATAGAGGCCTAGCACCAGACTCTCCACAAAGTGGGTCTGAACCTGATCGTGGGGCTCCTTCGCATAGATCGTAAACATTGCCTTCCTGGCCGCTGGACTGCCCATCATGGCGAGGGACCAGATCAGGCGCTTCCGTAGCAATGTATCGACGCTTCGGTCGGTTGCCACCTTGATGAGCTTTGGAAGGATCGAATCATCCTGGTAATCACCCAGGGCGATTGCTCCTCGCTGCCATCTACGCTTAATGAGACGTATGAATGTGCGTTGTGAGGATTTCTCAATGGAGCGCACATCTGGGTAGTCCTCTGCCAGGTTCTCAAGAATGAGTCCGGCTGCCCCCGGCTGTCGGATATCATGAAGGCTCACGATAAGGCTGGGGCCGAAGCGCCATTCCCATTCGGGGGTACCGTTCTTGGTAGCCCAGGCCACAAATTCGTCGTCCTGCCCCGAAAGGATTCCTCGTATGCTCTCCATTGCTCCGTCTCGGATCCGGCCGATGGCGATTCTGGCGGTGTCTGCGGTTCCCTCGCCGGCGTTGTTGTCGATAAACAGGGCACGGATTACCGCAGGCAATGCTTTTTGGGACCGAAGTTTGCCCAGTTGCCAGACGGCATCCTTGAGATCTTTGATTCGAACGTCGTCTGGATTATTTCCCAGCAGCGCGATGAGCTGGTCCTCCATCTGCGCCGCTCTTACGGGATCAAAGGGAGTGCCGGCGTCCAGGGGCGCTATGTCCGGTTCGGTTAAAGATGCGTCCGCATTGATTGCGGGTGCAGTGGTCTTTTTTTTGCTGCAGGCGAAGTTCGCGGCCACAGCCAGGGACAGAAAAATCAGGACACCCTTTTGCATTTTTGCCTTCCAGGTTCAAGCTGTTGTAGCGTTACGGAAGTGGGCAATTGGGGCCCGTCCGAGAGACGATCAGTGTGCTGCGTGGCCGTCCGGGCCATGAGGGTGGCCGTGTGCGATCTCTTCGTCCGTCGCAGATCGTACGCTGATTACGTCGATGACGAACCGGAGGGATTCTCCCGCCAGGGGGTGGTCGGTGTCGACGTAGACCATCTCCTCTTCCATTCCCAGTACCCAGTAGTCTTCGTCCGAACCGTTTTCATTTGTTGCGGTGAACTGCATGCCCACAATGAGTTCGATGTCTGCGGGGAAGGCAGAGCGAGGCCAGGCTTGCGTGCCCTCACCGGAACGACTTCCGAAGCCGTCCTCCGGAGCCAGGGTGACATCAAGATTCTTCCCAGGAGTCATGCCAGCTAGATGAGTTTCAAGAGCTGGCATGAGGTTGTTTGCACCATGAAGGTAAACCATAGGATCGGCACCGGTCGTCGATTCGATTTCCTGGCCAGCGTCTGTGGTCAGCGTGAAATGAAACTGAACCACGGTCCCTTCACGAATGGATTTGTCGTTGGTTGTCATCTACTTTCTCCCATGCATATGGTGGCTTGCGCCCATCCCCAATGGTGTTTTCGTTATACTGCGCCCTAGCCATTGGTTGGCGCATCCTCGATCGACAAGCTCTACCTGTCAAGAGGTTTTATGGTCAGATCCGGTTCCCTTCAACGACGCCCTTTTCGCAAGTCGATGACCGGGCCACTCCAGGGCGAGGTTTTTTTCGCTTCGGCGGACTGCTGTGCGGTTTTCTCCTGGCCGACCAGTCCACCCACAGCCTGGGATTTTGTGAACCAGGTTTTAAGTTGCTCCATACTGCCCAGAGTCCGTCGTTCGGCGTGCTCATATTCCGATTTCAGGATTGTCTGGAGATTCGGAATCACGTCATGGGTGTCCGTATGTCCGGCGGCTAGAAAGTCATCGACTTCGGGTACTCGATGTACAGAAAATGAAGCGGGAAGCCCTTTCAGGATCTTCTGGAACTCCGCCACCTCTGTGGGGGAGATGATGGCCGCACTGGTCCCCGTTTGATCGGCCCGACCCGTTCGACCGCTTCGATGTACATAACTCTCGGCGTCCTGGGGAATTCTGTAATGAAATACATGGGTCAGCCCTTCGACATCGAGACCACGGGCTGCGACATCGGTGGCGACCATAAAGGAGAGGTGGTCACGGCGGAATCGATCCATCATTCGATCACGCCGCTTTTGCGGCATCTCTCCACTTAGAATCCCGACCTTGAAGCCGGCCTCTTTCATTCGTTCGAAGAGCGCCATCGTCTCGCGTCGGGTGGAACAAAATATGATACCGCGCCGACAATGCTCAAATCTGGCGACGTTCAGGAATCCATCAAAGCGACGAGTTCCGGGTACGACGTACAGCTTATGGGTGATGTCGCTATGTGCCTCGTGCTCATCGTCAATGGTAAGATTCACGGGATCATTGGTGTGCTTATTGGCCAGATAATCGACCGAAGCAGGCATTGTCGCACTACACATGATGGTCCGTTGCCGGTCTTTCATCTTGTGCAGGATAAGCTCGAGATCGTCGCGGAACCCCATGTCCAGAAGTCGGTCCGCTTCGTCGAGAACAACATATTTGATCTGATGCGCGTTTATATTACGTTCTTTGAGATGATGGAGGATCCGTCCCGGGGTTCCTGTGATAACCGATGCCCCGTTGTTCAGGGCCGTAAGTTGCGTCTGGAAGCTTGCTCCTCCAGTGATAACTGCCGTCCGAAGATTGAGTTCCTTGGCCAGCAGCTCAAGCTCTTCCGCCACCTGTGCGGCGAGCTCCCGGGTTGGGCAAATAACCAGGACCTGGTGTTCGCGTATTCCGGCGTGAACATGTTGTAGGATGGCGCAGCCGTAAGCGAGTGTCTTGCCACTACCCGTTCGCGCCTGAACAATCAGATCGCGGTCCCGACCATTCAGGAGGACCTGTGTCTGAACCGGCATGGACAAGTCGAAGCCCATGGACTCAACGGCCTTGAGGAGCTCCGGTCGGAGTCCAAGCCGGTTGAATGGGCGTCGTTCTTCGGAAATATCGCGAACCGGGTCTTTTGTATTTGATGATGTCAACGGATTATACCCATATGTTGGATAGTGTTGCGACCTGCTGATTTACTCTGATACATGCCTTCGTCCGCCTGTTTCAGCAACTCACGTGCTATGATGTCCGTATTGGACGTTGCTGTGGCGACGCCGATCGACACGGTAACCGTAATCAGCTCCTTGGTCGCCAAAACAGAGTTCTTGGAGATCTTCTCTCGGATATGTTCGGCTACAGTGTCGGCTTGTTCTTCGTTGCAGTCGTTGAGCAAGATTACAAATTCATCGCCTCCGTAGCGACCACAGATGTCTGTGTTTCGAACCATCGACATCATGATCGAAGCGGTCTGTTTGAGGACTTCATCGCCCACCGCATGCCCATAACGGTCATTGACCTGTTTGAAATTATCCAGGTCGAGGAGCAGAACGGAGAAGATTCGCGCCTTGCGTTCGCGGCTTCGAAGGTATTCGTCGAGGCGTGTCATAATGTAGGAGCGGGTCATACACCCGGTAACAGTATCCGTGATAGACGCTTTTTCCAGACGTATCCGCCACTTTTCGATGGCCTCGGAGACGAGAATACCCGCGGCAACCCCGATCAGTTGGAAAAAGGTCATGCTGAGTTCGGCCAGGCCAAAGGTGGTGAACCCAACCACGCCGGCCAAAACAGCGAGGTATGATACGTATGCACCCAACATCGGGCCGATGGTCTGGCGCCAGCCACCGGGCATCAACATGGCCCAAATAAGAATTCCAGGGGCCAGGCAATAGCCATAGGGACTGATGAACCCACCAGTATTCGCGGCGGACAGTGCGCAGATCGAGCTGGCAAGCCACAGAAGCACCGTGCTGATTAAGAATGGGTGTGAGACGCCAGAACCCCGAATCTTGACGTAGGCCGCGGCAGCGACGGAACAAAATGTCGCCACACAGAGACGTACAACGGACCCCTCCACTGAGTCGGCTGGTCCACCCGCAGAGCGCCATAGGGCGTCACCGATACCAAGTAATGGAAAGGCGACCGACGAAATCACGCATGTCCGATACAGGCCCCGTACGGCGAGCTTATGATGTGCCCAACGATTAAACGGCGCGTCATCCGGGCCGTGCCCTTCGAGGTTGGTGGGGGAGTTATTCATCGGCGGATGATTGCCATTGTTAGGGTCGAACGGCAAGTATAGGTGGCGATTCGCTCGGTTTGGCAGTCCATGGCCGTGTTTCGATAGGATGAATAAATGTCGTGTAATGACTCGTTCCGGTCGGACTGGGCCTTGCTCGTCCAGGCATGACAAGAGTTCTACGCTGCATGTATATTTGCATGTCTAATAGAGTCGGGACGATGCTCCAAATGAATCATCGATGGTGTGGCCTCCTCTTTTTCCTTCTGCTCTCATGCGGTAGCATCCAGGCAGACCCGGGAGATAGCGCTGGAAAGGATGCCGATCCGTCGGATTCGGATAGTCAGGATTCCTACGATGTAACGGCCGATGGGAAGGCGTTCGATACGGAAACGGATGTTATAGAGCTGGTCGATTGTCCAGAATGCGACGATCTGGACGCCTGTAATGGGTTGGAAATATGTGATCCGGGAACAGGGGAGTGCATCGAAGGAATATCGATGATCTGTGATGATGGTGATCCCTGTAATGGTCTGGAGAGTTGTGACTCCCAGACCGGTATATGTACGTCGGGAGACGCGATCGACTGTGATGACACCATCGACTGTACCCTGGATATCTGCAATCCCGAGAGCGGGGGATGTCAACACGAACTCTCCGACGCCGCCTGCGTGGATTCGAATCTATGCACGATAGATTTTTGTGATCCGGCCAGCGGCTGCGTCAATTACCCCATAGATTGTGATGATGACGATTTATGTACAAACGACAGTTGCGACGCGGACAGTGGGGAGTGCGTATATAGCCCGGTTGATTGTAACGACGGTGATGTATGTAACGGATTCGAAGTCTGTGATTCCGAAACGGGAACGTGCAGTGCCGGTATAGCCATCGACTGCGACGATGGGAATGCCTGCAATGGTGAAGAGAGCTGTGATCCAGCTACCGGGAATTGTGTCTCCGGTGAGTCGGTCTCTTGTGATGATGGATTGGGCTGTAACGGAGTGGAGTACTGTTTGTA